>JAFEFJ010000278.1 GCA_018240635.1 Pseudomonadota bacterium
GACCGGATTGAACGTCGCGACCTCGGCATGGATGCCGTGCATCGCCAGATAGGCCGCCAGTTCCGGCGCCGCCGGGCCGCGCCGCTGATAGCCCTCGGCGGTGAGGATGCGCACCGCCTCGGCGCGCTTCATCCAGTCGAGCGCGCCGAGCACGGCGGCGGCGGATTCGGCGGTGCCGTTCCAGGCGATGCAGATGCGCTTGCCGATGGCGGTGGGCGCGACGCGGGGCGCGATCAGCACCGGACGGCCCGAATCGAACAGCACCGCATGCAGCGCGTCGGACGAGGAGACGTCCTCCCCGGCTTCCGGGTGCGGCACGACGATGAGATCGGCCAGCCGGCCTTGCTGGGCGACGATGTCCTCCTCCCGGCCGGTCACGGCGGCGAAGGACGCGGTCGCGCCCACCAGGCCGGGACGGGCCTCGGTCACGCTCACCTGGTGCTCGGCCACGAAGCGCTCGAACATCGCGCGGACGGCGTGCGCGCGGTCGCTGCTCTCCTTCTCGGTGGCCGACATCATCTCCTCGATCATCGCGCCGGACAGGCCTTCGCCCGCCAGGGGCGCGACGTCGCGGGCATCGACCCGGACATGCAGGGCGGTCACGTGGGCCTCCCACACGCGGGCGATGAGCAGCGCGGTGGATAGCGCGGCCTCGCCTGCCTGGGTGCCCGTCAGCGGCAACAGCAGCTTTCGGATCGGCATGGTCGCCCTCCTTCACCATTCGTTAAGCACCGAACGATAGCACGACCTTGGGGCGCGATCCCAAGGTCCGCCCCAAGGTTCCGGCACAGCAAGGATGCCGCCGCGCCATGCTGTTCACCTCCTACGTCTTTTTGTTCGCCTTCCTGCCGCTGGCCCTGGCGGGGTTCCATGCCGCGGCGCGGATGGGCGGACGGCCCGCGGCGGGCCTGTGCCTGGTGCTCGGCTCGCTGGTCTTCTACGGCTGGTGGAACCCGGCCTCGGTGCCGCTGCTGGCCGTCTCGGTGCTGGCGAATTTCGCGGCCGGCCGGGTGCTTGCCGCGACGGTGGACCGGCCGGCGGTGCAGGGCTGGGTCTTCGGGCTGGCGGTGGCGGCCAATCTGGGCGCGCTGGTCTGGTTCAAATACCTGGGCTGGCTGCTGGGCCTGATCGGCGCGCCGGCCTGGCTCGCCGCGCCCGCGCAGGCGGCCGTGCTGCCGCTTGGGATCAGCTTCTTCACCTTCACGCAGATCCTTTACCTGGCCGATTGCCGGCAGGCGATGGCCGGGGGTGGGCGCGAAGGCGGGCGTGGGCTGCTCGATTACGGGCTGTTCGTGACCTTCTTCCCGCACCTGATCGCGGGCCCGATCCTGCACCACCGCGACGTGATGCCGCAGTTTGCCGATGCCGCCACCTACCGGTTCCGGGCGGAGAATCTGGTGGCCGGGCTCGGGATCTTCGTCGTCGGCATGATGAAGAAGTGCCTGATCGCCGATCCGATCGGGGCGGGAGTGGCGGCTTCCTTCGCGGCGCCGCAGGGCCTGCCGCTGGGCGCAGCCTGGCAGGCGGCGCTGAGCTACTCCATGCAGCTTTATTTCGATTTTTCAGGCTATTCCGACATGGCGATCGGGCTCGGCCTGATGTTCAACCTGCGTCTGCCGCTGAATTTCAATTCGCCATACAAATCATCTGGAATTATTGAATATTGGCAGCGTTGGCACATGACACTGACGCGCACCATCACGCTGCTGATCTACAACCCCATCGCGCTTGCGGTGGCACGCGCGCGGGCGGCTCGCGGGCTGAAGGGCAGGCCCGCCACCCTGGGCGGGTTCGCGGCGGCGGTGGCGTTGCCGACCGGGATCACGATGGCGCTGGCCGGCATCTGGCATGGCGCCGGCGCGCAGTTTCTCGCCTTCGGCCTGCTGCACGCGGCCTACCTGACCGCGAATCACGCTTGGCGCACGCTGCGCCGCGCCGCCGCCCCCCTGGCGGGATGGCGCGGCCGGATCGCCGCCGCCGGCAGCGTGCTCCTCACCTATCTTGCCGTGCTCGTCGCCTCGGTGTTCTTCCGCGCGCCGTCGGTCTCCGACGCGCTCGCGATGCTGGGCGGGATGGCCGGGCTGCACGGCGTTGCGGCGCTGCCCGAGGCGGCGGGGGGCGATCCCATGGCCGGGCGCTGGCAGGGGTGGGAGCGCGAGGCGCTGACCGCCGCGTGGCTGGCCGGGCTGTATCTGTTGGTCTGGCTGGCGCCGAACACGCAGCAAATCTTCGCCGCCGCCCGGCCGGCCCTGGACCGCGCGGTGGCGGCGACGGGACTGCGTCTCCGCTGGCGGATGTCCTATGGCTGGGCGGTCGCGGCAGGGCTGGGCGGCGTCGCCGCCGTGCTGGCGATGGGCGGCAGCGGCGAGTTCCTCTACTTCCAGTTCTGACGCGCGGCGATCAGCGCCCGGGCCGCCTGCGCCGCCTGCGCGCCGTCGGTCGCATCGATCGCGGTCCAGTCCGCGGGCGGCGCCGGGTTTGCGGCGTGGGCACGGCGCAGCACCTCCACCGTGGCGTCCGAGGCGTCGCCTTGCCTCGCGGAGACGCGCGCTTCCAGCACCGGCAGCGGGGCGTGCAGCCACAGGCCAAGGAATGGAACCGAGGCGGCGGATGCCGCCGCCGCAAGCGCCGTCCGGTCTTCCGGGGCGAGGAACGTCGCGTCCGCGATGACCGCGTGGCCGCCCGCTGCGGCGTCCCGCGCGGCGTCGATCAGCCACGCGAACACCTGGCGGCCGACCGTGCTGGCATACGCCTCCTGCGGCAGCGCCTCCTCCGGCGCCGCGCCATAGAGCCGCTTGCGGGTCTCGTCGCTGCGCAGCACGAGCGCACCGGGCGCGGCGCCCAGGCCGGGGGCCAGCGCGCGGGCGAGGGTGGATTTTCCGGTGCCCTGCAGCCCGCCGATGCCGATCAGCACCGGCGATGCGGGGCGCAGATAGGCGAGCGCGGCATCGAGATAGGACCGCGCCTCCTCCGGCATGGCGCGGCGGGCGGCGACATGGCCGCGCACCATCGCGCGCATCGACAGGAACGGCGGCAGGCCGCGCACAAGCCCGGCATCGCCGGTGCGGGCGACGTAGCGGTTGAGCACCAGATTGGCTGCCGCGCGGTCAACCCGGCGGTCGAGGTCCATCAGCAGGAACGCGAGGTCGTAGCCGAGATCGATGCGTGCCAACGCCTCGTCGAACTCCAGTGCGTCGAACGGCACCGGGCGTCCGTGCCACAGGCAGAGATTGCCCAGATGCAGGTCGCCATGCGCGCGGCGCACCAGCCCCGCTGCCGCGCGGGCGCGAAGCCAGGGCGCGAGCGCCTCCAGGGCCGCTTCCATGCCCGCCTGCCAGCGTCCGACCTGATCGGCCGGCAATCCCGCCGAGCGCGCCGAATCGGTGTTGCCCGTCACGGCGGCCGCCATCGAGGCCACCGGATCGACATCCCCGACCGGCGGCAGCGCGGCGTGATAGGCGGCCACCGCATCGGCGATCGCGGTCAGCAGCGGCGGATCGAGCGTGCCCGCGGCTGCGCGCACGTCGAGGAAATCGGCCTCCGGCACGCGCGCCATGCGCAGCACCCAGTCCTGCGGTTCCGCGCCCGGCGGCAGCGCGTCCGGCGGATCGAGGCGAAGCGCGCCCGTCCCGTCGCGCCAAACCGCCGCGACGTCGCGGTACAGATCCGGCGCGGCGGGCTGGTTCAGCGCGATCTCGCGCTCGGCGTAGCGGCGGCGGGCGTCGATGGGCGCGAAATCGAGGAAGGGCAGGGTCACCGCCTTCTTGAGCTTCCACACCGTGTCGGCGCCGCGGAAGACGAGCGAGATATGCGTCTCGATCGGCGCGGCGCCCGACAGGCGTTCCAGGAAGGCGGCGGTTTCGGCCTGCGCGGCCGGAACACTCAACGGCGCGCTCAGGGATACAGCTTGCCGGACGTCCAGCCGCCGCCCTCGCGGACGAAGGTCGTGCGGTCGTGCAGGCGGAACGGCATGTCCTGCCAGAACTCGAACCGTTCCGGCACGACGCGGTAGCCGGACCAATAGGGCGGGCGGGGGATCGCCTCGCCGGGGAACTGGGTTTCGAATTCGGCGAGGCGGCGCTCCAGATGGCCGCGCGAGGGCAGGGGGCGCGACTGCAACGAGGCCCAGGCGCCGAGGCGCGAGATGCGTGGGCGGGAGGCGTAGTAGGCGTCCGCCTCGGCATCCGTCACGTGCGTGACGCGGCCTTCGATGCGGATCTGCCGGTGCAGCGTCTTCCAGTAGAACAGCAGGGCGCAGGCGGCGTTGGCGCCGAGCTCGTCGCCCTTGCGGCTTTGATGGTTGGTGTAGAACAGGAAGCCGCGCGCGGGGGCGCCGGGCGGATCGACTTCCTTCAGCAGCACGATGCGCGCCGAGGGCAGCCCCGACTGCGTCGCGGTCGCGAGCGTCATGGCGTTGGGATCGTTCGGCTCGCTGGCGACGGCCTCCGCCATCCAGGCATGGAACCAATTGAACGGATCGGTGCGGTCCGGAGCGCTGTCGGGCATGGTGGCCTCTCGGGTCGGGCAGGCGCACTCTGCCGCCTGCGGAAGCGTGCGCCAAGCCGGTGGGGAACGCGGCTGGGTATGACGCAAAGCCTGCCACTTGCCGGGCCTCGCGGCCTTGTGCCAGGACAAAGGCGGCGCCGCATGCGCCTGCTACGGTCAAGCAAGGAATCAGTATGCCTGAACGCGCCGCCCCCGCGCCCGCAACGGCCTCCGGCACCCTGATGCGCGGCAAGCGGGGCCTGATCATGGGTGTGGCCAACGACCGCTCGCTGGCCTGGGGGATCGCCGCCGCCTGTGCCGCGCAGGGGGCCGAACTGGCGTTCACCTACCAGGGCGAGGCGCTGGATAAGCGCGTCCGCCCGCTCGCGGCGCAGACCGGATCGGACATCGTGATCCCCTGCGACGTGGCCGAGGAAGCCAGCATCGACGCCGCCTTCGCCGTGCTGCGCGAGCGCTGGGAACAGTTCGACTTCCTGGTCCACGCCATCGGCTTCGCCGACAAGTCCTATCTGCGCGGGCGCTACCTGGACACGCCGCGCGCGGCCTTCCTGCAGGCGATGGA
>JAFEFJ010000279.1 GCA_018240635.1 Pseudomonadota bacterium
GAACCCCATCACGGCCGCGCTCGTCCGGCGGATGGTGAAGGTGCGCTACGCCTCGATCCTGAACCTGATCGCCGACCGTGAGGTGATCCCGGAACGGGTGCAGGAAGCCTGCACGCCGGAGATCCTGGCGGCGACCACCGCGCCGCTGCTTCTCGATCCCGCCGCCGCGCAGGCGCAGCGGGACGCCTTCGCGCCCCTGCTGGAGCAGTTGCGCCCGCCGGGCGGCCTGCTGCCCTCCGAGGCGGCGGTGGAGGCGCTGCTAGACCTGCTTGATCAGCCCCGACGCGACCAAAGCGTCGCGTGAGGCGGCCATCGACGTGCCGACCGCCAGCGCCGCCTCCAGCGCGCGCCGCCCCGCGGCCGCGTCCACCAAGACCGGCGCGCCGTCCAGGATGGACGCCGCGAATGCGCGGTGCTCGGCGGCGAGGGAGTCGTGGTCCTCCCACTCGATCTCCTCGATGCCGAAATCCTGCACGCCGGGCAGCGGCGCGCCCTTGCCGCGCGCCACCACCGACAGGCGCCGGTTGGCGAAATCGGCGGCCATGTAGCCGTTCTGGCTGAAGATCCGCATCCGCCGCTCGGTCCGGGCGGAGACGCGGCTGGCGGTGATCGTCGCCACCGCGCCGCTTGCGAAGCGGATGCGGGCATTGGCGATGTCCTCGTGCTGCGAGGCGACGGCGGCGCCGACCGCATCGACCGAGGCGATCGGGCTATCGACCAAGGCCAGGATCAGGTCGAGGTCGTGGATCATCAGGTCGAGGATGACGGAGACATCGGTGCCGCGCGGCTTGTAGGGCGCGATCCGCGTGGCTTCGATGTAGAGCGGCGCGGACAGCCGCCCCGCCATCGCACCGTAGGCGGCAGAAAATCTTTCGAGATGGCCTACCTGAAGAACAAGATTGCGTTCAGACGCGAGCCTGGCGAGATCGTCCGCCTGCGCCAGCGTGGCGGCGATCGGCTTCTCCACCAGGACGTGCTTGCCGGCCCGGAGCGCGGCGGCGGCGAGTTCGTGATGCGCCTCGGCGGGCGCCGCCACCACCAGGGCGTCGCTGGCGGCGAGCAGATCGTCGAATGCCATCTCGGCCGCCCCGGCCTCCCATCCGACGGTGCGGGCGCGTTCCAGATCGGGGTCATAGATGCCTGCGATGACCGCACGATCCGAGGCGGCGACCTTCAGTGCGTGATAGCGGCCGAAATGGCCGGCGCCCGCGATGCCGATGCGCAGCCGGCCCTCGGTCATGGCGCGGCAGCCCGGGCAGCGGCGCGGTAGACGACGCCGCCCGGCAGCGGATGGGGCACGCCGGTCGTGGTCGGCAGGCTGAGCGGCAGGCCGCGCAGGCTGCGCTGCGCCAGGAAGGCGAAGCATTGCGCTTCCAGCGCGTCGCCCTGCCATCCGGCGGTTTCCACCGGTTCGACCGGCACGGCGAGCGCCGCGCGCAGGCCCTGCATGATCGCGGCGTTGTGGCGCCCGCCTCCGGTGACGAGCCAGCGGAGCGGCGTGCCCGGCAGGTGCTGCCGCGCGGCGGCGACGCTGGCGACGGTGAAGGCGGTCAGCGTCGCCGCGCCGTCCGCGACGCCGAGCCCTTCGATGACCGAGATCGGGAAATCGTTGCGGTCCAGCGATTTCGGCGGCGGCGCGTCGAAATAGGGCGAGGCCATCAGCCGGGCGAGGCGGGTGTTGTCGACGCGGCCCTGGCGCGCGATCCGCCCGTCCTCGTCGAACGGCTGGCCGGTGTGGCGGCTGATCCAATCGTCGATCAACGCGCTGGCGGGTCCGGTGTCGAAGGCGACGATGGTCTCGCCGTCGAGATAGGTGACGTTGCCAACCCCGCCCAGGTTCAACACCGCAAGCGGGCGCGGCAGCGCAGCGGCGAGGGCCGCGTGATACAGCGGCGCGAGCGGTGCGCCCTGCCCGCCTGCCGCCACGTCCGCCAGCCGGAAGCCGCCCACCACGTCGATCCCCGTCATGTCCGCGAGCAGCGCGCCATCGCCGAGCTGGCGGGTGAAGCGCCGCTCAGGGCGGTGCAGGATGGTTTGCCCATGCAGGCCGATCGCGGAGACATCGCGGGCATCCGCGCCGGCTTCGTCCAGCAGGGCGCGGATGGCGGCCGCGTTCGCCTCCGTCACGGCGCGTTCCAGGTCGTCGAGCGGTTCCCGCTCCGCGCGGCCGGGGTCGCGCGCCACGTCCAGCAGGGCACCGCGCAGCGCCGGAGGATACGGCACGGTGGTCGCGCCCTTGGCTGCGCCGACCCGCACGCCGTCCGTTTCGATCAGCGCCGCGTCGATGCCGTCCATCGACGTGCCGCTGATCACTCCGATCGTCAGTTCCATCGGTCCCCCATCGGTCCCCGGATCCGTCCCGCGGCTCCGCTTGGCGCGGCTTGCCTGCATCCGACCGGTACCATACTGCTCCGTTCGGTATCAAACCGGGGATGCGGGCATGCGCGGGACGATCATGATGGGGTGCGCGGGCGCCCTTCTGCTGGGAATCGCGGCGGCGCAGGCCCAGACCTTGAAGATCGCCACCGACCAGTCGCCGGTGGGACTCGATCCGCATGTCGCGACCGCCTTCGCCACGCAGGTGATCGACAGCAACATCTACGAGGGCCTGACGGCGATCGATCCCGACCTGCACAGCGTGCCTGCGCTCGCGCAGTCATGGACGGTCTCTCAGGATGGAACCACCTACGTCTTTCGACTGCGCCGGGGTGCGACGTTCCACGATGGCAAGGCGCTGACGCCGCAGGACGTGCTGGCTTCGCTCGCCCGCGTGCGCGATCCCAAGACCGGCTCGCCCTTCGCCTCTCGCTTCGCGATGGTGGCGAGCGCCGAGGCGGATGGCGCGGACGGCGTGAAGATCGTGCTCTCCAGCCCCTCCGCTTCGTTCCTGGCGCAGCTTGCGAGCCTGGCCATCGTGCCCGAGGGCGCGGCCGATCTCGCGCGCCATCCTGACGGGACGGGGCCGTTCAAGTTCCGCGAATGGGTCCCGAACGCCAGCATCTCGCTGGAGAAGAATCCGTCCTATTGGCAGGCGGGGCTGCCGTTCCTTTCGGGGCTGGAATTCTCCATCGTGCCGGAAGCCGCGACGCGGGAGATCGGGCTGCGCGGCGGGACGTATCAGTTCCTGCCGGTGGTGGATGCGGCGACCGCGACGGAGCTGAAGGCGGGCGGCGGCGGCATCCAGATCCAGGCCGCGCAGGACCTGGCCTACAGCCTGATCGGCATGAACGCCGCGGTGCCGCCGTTCGACAAGCCGGAGGTGCGCGAGGCGCTGAACACCGCGATCGACCGCGCGCTGATCGTGAAGGCCGCCTATTTCGGCTACGGCACGCCCGCCGGCCCGCTGTCGCCGGCGCTGAAGGACTGGGCGCTGCCGCCCGACTTCCCCTGCTACGTGCCCGATCCCGAGCGCGCCAAGGCGCTGCTGGTCAAGGCCGGGCTGACGCCGCCGGTGAAGGTGACGATGAACGTCCTGGGCAGCATCCCGCTGGTGGTGGACATCGCGCAGATCGTGCAGGCGCAGGCCGCGAAGGCCGGCTTCGACATCACGCTGAACGTGCAGGAGGCGGGCAAGTTCATCCAGGACTGGCGCGCGGGGAACTTCCAGGCCTTCGCGTCGCTGAACAGCGGCGGCCCCGATCCCGACGACTATTTCGGCCGCACCTTCCAGACCGGCGGCGCGACGAACGTGTACAAATACTCCAATCCCGATCTCGACAAGCTGCTGACGGCGGCGCGCGCCAGCACCGATCCGGCGGCGCGGCGGAAGATGTACGACGAGGCGCAGCGGATGCTGGCCTGCACGGGACCCGTGGCGCATCTGGTCTACGGCACGCTGTTCGCCGCGATGCGCGCGGATGTGCAAGGCTACCGCATCAGCCCGACGCGCTCGCTGTGGCCGCTGCGCGAGACCAGGCTGGCGCAATGATCCTACGGCGCTGCGGCGACGCGCTGTTCGTCGCCTTCGGCGTCTCCGTCCTGACCTTCCTGATGATCCGCCTGATCCCGGGCGACGCCGTGCAGGTGATGCTGGGCGCCAACGCGGAGGTGACGCCTGACCGCATCGCCGCGCTGCGCCACTCGCTCGGGCTCGACCGCTCCTTCGCCGCACAATACCTCGATTGGCTCGGACGTGCGCTGCGCGGCGATCTGGGTACGAGCCTGTGGACCGGACGCCCGGTGCTGGGAGAGATCGCGGCGGGTGCCGCAGTGACGGCGGAACTGACGGTGCTGGCGCTGCTGGTGGCGCTGCTGCTGGCGGTGCCGGCGGGCTGCGCGCTGGCGACGATCCGCTCGCCGGCCGGCAATCTTACGGTGCGGCTGCTGAGCATCGCGGGAATCACCGTGCCGTCGTTCTGGCTCGGCATCATGCTGCTGTACGGCGCGACCGCGCTGTTTCCCTCGGCGCAGGTGGTGGGATGGATCCCGTTCGGCGCCGATCCGCTCGGCAATCTGCGCGTCTGCGTGCTGCCGGTGATCGCGCTGGCGCTGCCGGTGGTGGCCTCGCTCGCCCGCATCCTGCGCGCGAGCCTGCAGGAGGCGCTGCGGCAGGACTATGTGCGGACGGCGCGCGCCAAGGGGTTGCCCGAACTCGCGGTGTTGATGCGCCACGCGCTGCGCAACGCGCTGATCCCGTTCGCGACCGGCGCGGGCATCCTGGCGGGCTATCTGTTCGGCGGATCGGTGGTGATCGAGCAGGTCTTCGCACTGCCGGGGCTGGGGCGGCTGATGGTGGGCGCGATCGCCGAGCGTAACTATCCGCTGGTCCAGGCGGCGATCCTGCTGGCGACGCTCGCGTTCATCGCGGTCAACGCTGTGGTGGACATTCTCTACGCGGTCCTGGACCCAAGGCTGCGCGCGGAGTGAGGAACGCCGTCCTCGTCATCGGCGCCGTACTCGTCGGGCTCCTTCTCGCGCTTGCGGTGTTCGCGCCGCTGCTGTCGCCCGTCCCGCCCGAGGCGCAGGACATCCTGGCGCGCTTCCAGCCGCCCGGCGCGCAGCATCCGCTGGGCACCGACAATTTCGGCCGCGACCTGCTGGCGCGCATCC
>JAFEFJ010000027.1 GCA_018240635.1 Pseudomonadota bacterium
AAGCCGGCCGGAGATCCATGCGCGCAAGCAGCGACAGGTTGAACATCGCGGTCGTGGGCACCGGCATCGCCGGGATGTCGGCGGCATGGTTGCTCTCGACCGCACACGACGTAACGGTTTACGAACAGGCGACGCGGCTCGGCGGCCACACCAACACGATCGACGTGACGGCCCCGGGGGGTACAACGCTGCCGGTGGATATGGGGTTCATCGTCTTCAATCCCGAGACCTACCCGAACCTGGTCGCGCTGTTCGACCATCTGGGCGTGGCGACGCAGGCGTCCGACATGTCGCTCGGCCTGTCGCTGCGCGGCGGCGCGCTGGAATACGCGGGCAGCGACCTGAACGGGCTGTTCGCGCAGCGTTCCAACCTGCTGCGCCCGCGCTTCTGGGCGATGCTGCGCGACCTGGTGCGCTTCTACCGCGAGGCGGCGCGCGATGCGCGCGGACCCGAGGACGACTCGCTCTCCCTGGGCGCCTATCTGCGCGCGGGCGGCTTCGGCGAGGCCTTCGTGCGCGACCACCTGCTGCCGATGGCGGCGGCGATCTGGTCCACGCCCGCGGACCGGATGCTGGACCACCCGGCGGCGGCGTTCCTGCGCTTCTGCGACAATCACGGCCTGCTGCGGCTGAGCGGGCGGCCGCAATGGCGCACCGTGACAGGCGGCAGCCGGCGCTACATCGAGAAGCTGACCGCGCCCTATGCCGCGCGCATCCGGCTGGGCTGCCCCGTGCGTTCGGTCCGCCGCTCGGCGCGGCGGGTGGAGATCGTGGACGGCAGCGGCGCGGCGGAAAGCTACGACCACGTGGTGATCGCGGCGCATTCCGATCAGGCGCTGGCGATGCTCGCCGATCCCTCGCCGGCCGAGACCGCGCTGCTGGGCGCGATCCGCTACGGGCACAACGAGGCGGTGATGCACCGCGACGCCGCGCTGATGCCCCGCCGGCGCGCGGCGTGGAGCAGCTGGAACTATATCGGCGGCAGCGAGGGCGAAGGCACCGGCGCCCCGCTCTGCGCGACCTACTGGATGAACCGGCTGCAGAGCCTGCCCGGTCCCGACCCGGTGCTGGTGACGCTGAACGCGCCGCGCGCGCCGCGCGCCGGGACGGTGATCCATCGCGAGAGCTACGCGCATCCGCAGTTCGACGCCGCCGCGATGCGCGCGCAGCGCGATCTGTGGTCGCTGCAGGGCGTGGCGCGCACCTGGTATTGCGGCGCGTGGTTCGGCGCGGGCTTCCACGAGGACGGGTTGCAGGCGGGCCTGGCGGTGGCCGAGGCGCTGGGCGGCGTGCGCCGGCCGTGGACGGTGGCGAACCCGTCCGGGCGGCTCTATCAGGCGCCGGAGCCGCGGCACTGGGAACTGGCGGCATGAGCGGCGGCATCACTGGCGGCCCGGTTTCCGCCGCCTATGCCGGCAGCGTGGTGCACACACGGCTTTCGCCTGTGCGGCACCGGCTGCGCTACCGGATGCTGGCGATGCTGCTGGACATCGACGAGCTGCCGCTGATCGCGAAACGCCTGCGGCTGTTTTCCGCCGAGCGGTTCAACGCCTTCTCGTTCCATGCGCGCGACCATCTGGACGGCACGGACACGAAGCTGCGCGCGCAGATCGAGGCGCATCTGGCCCGCGCCGGCATCGACGCGGGCGGCGGGCCGATCCGGGTGCTGTGCATGCCGCGCGTGCTGGGCAGCGTGTTCAATCCGCTGAGCGTGTGGTTCTGCCACGCCCCGGACGGCGCGCTGCGCGCGGTGCTGTACGAGGTGAACAACACGTTCGGCCAGCGGCACAGCTACCTGATGCCGGTGGAGGACCCGGCCGCGCCGGTGATCCGGCAGGCCTGCGAGAAGCGGTTCTACGTCTCGCCCTTCATGGAAATGGCGATGCAGTACCGCTTCCGCCTGGCGGTGCCCGCCGAGCGCGCGTTGATCGCGATCGAGGTGCGCGGCGCGAACGGCACGGTGCTGTCGGCCGCCTTCGCGGGCGAGCGGCGGGAATTGTCGGACGCGCTGCTGCTGCGCGGTCTCGCGCGGCATCCGATGATGGCGGCGCAGGTGCTGGGAGCGATCCATTGGGAGGCGCTGAAACTATGGCGCAAGGGGATGCGGGTGCTGCCGAGGCCGGCGCCGCCGGCGCAGGCGGTGAGCATCGGCGTTGCGGAGAAGCCGGTATGAGCAGCGGGGCAGAGAGGCTGCGCGCGGTGCGGCGCGCCCTGCCCCATCCGGGCGCCTGGGCGCTGCGGAAGCTGCTGCAGCACGTGCATTGCGGCACGCTGACCATCGTGCTGCCCGACGGGCGCGAGGTGACGCAGCGCGGCCGCACGCCGGGGCCGGATGCGACGATGCATCTGCATCGCTGGCGCACCTGGGCGCGGCTTCTGGTGAACGGCGACATGGGCTTCGCGGAGGCCTACATGGACGGCGACTGGTCGAGCCCCGACCTAGCCGCGCTGATCGAGCTCGCGGCGCGCAACCAGGCCGCGATCCCCGGAGCGGACGGCGCGATCTGGCCGGTGCGGATGCTGTACCGCTGGGCGCACCGCGCGCGCGACAACACCCGCGCGAACAGCCGCCGCAACATCGCCGAGCACTACGATCTGGGGAACGATTTCTACGCGAAGTGGTTGGATGCAGGCATGAGCTACTCGTCCGCCCTGTACCGCGATCCCGGCCAGAGCCTGGAGGACGCGCAGACCGCCAAGCAGGACCGCGTGATGGAGCTGCTGGACGTGCAGCAGGGCCACCGGGTGCTGGAGATCGGTTGCGGCTGGGGCGGGCTGGCGGAGCGGCTGGCGGCGGCGGGCTGCGAGGTGACGGCGGTGACGCTGTCGCAGGCGCAGCACGACTTCGCCCGCGCGCGCCTGGAACGCGCAGGCCTCGCCGAGCGCGCCGAGGTGCGGTTGCAGGACTATCGCGACATCCAGGGCAGCTTCGACCGGATCGTTTCCATCGAAATGCTGGAGGCGGTGGGCGAGGCATGGTGGCCGGCCTGGTTCGGGCAGTTGCGCAGCCTGCTGAAGCCGGGCGGCGTCATCGTGTTCCAGACCATCACCATCGACGATGCGCGCTACGTCGCGTATCGCAGCAGCGCCGACTTCATCCAGCGTTACATCTTTCCGGGCGGGATGCTGCCCTCGCCGTCGGCGCTTCGCACGCAGATCGCCGCCTCCGGGTTCTCGGTTGAGACGCTGCACACCTTCGGCGACAGCTACGCGCGCACGCTGCGCGACTGGCAGCATCGCTTCCAGGCCGCATGGCCCGAGATCGCCGCTTCGGGCTTCCCGGCCCGCTTCAAGCGGATGTGGGAATACTACCTGAGCTACTGCGAGGGCGGGTTCCGCGCCGGATCGGTGGATGTGGGGCTGTGGCGGCTGGGGCACGCATGAGGGGCGCGGCGCGACGGTCTATCGGGCGGCTGTTCGGCCTGGCGGCGTTGCTGCTGGTATGCGCGGGCGCGCTGCCGGGCTGCACGAACACCGGCGGGCTGCCGCTGCAGACGAACGTGGATCTGGATCGCTACTCGGGCCGCTGGTACGTGATCGCCAACATCCCGTATTTCGCCGAGCGCGGTAACGTCGGCAGCTATTTCGACGTGAGCTTCCCCGACGGCAAGGTGCGCGACATCTATGTTGGCCGCCCCGGAAACTTCGACGCCAAGCCGAGCGAATTCACCATGCACGGCTACGTGGTGCCGGACACCGGCAATGCGTATTGGCGGGAAACGCCGTTCTGGCCGCTGTATCTCTCCTACCTGATCCTGTACGTCGATCCCGAGTACAAGACGGCGCTGGTGGGCTATCCGGGGCGCGGCTACGGCTGGGTGCTGTCGCGCTCGCCCGACATGGACGACGCCACCTACGACGGATTGCTCAAGCGGCTGGCGGCGATGGGCTACGATCCCGCGCTGTTCAAGCGCGTGCCGCAGCGGCCGGAGGATATCGGCAAGCCGGGCTATCAGTAGGCGACGCCGGAAGGGCCGGCGGCCGGCAAAGGCCGCAACGGATCAGGCGGATGTCGTGTCCGCGCTACGCCGCTGCCTTCTCCGGTCGGTCGGCCATCAGGTCTTCGAGCGATCGGCCGAAGCGGGCGACGATGTCGTCCACGATGGCGTCGCTCATGACGGTGGAAGTGGCGAGCGCCGCGCGCGGCGTGGGGAACAGTCCGTTCAGCAGCATCGCGAGGTGGTGGCGCCTGACCATCGCCAGATCGGGGCGCGTGGCGCCGAACACGCAGCCTTCGCCGGGATCATAGAAATACCAGCCGACCAGCGAACCCGCGCGGCGCGTCCAGATCGGCAGGCCGATCTTCGCGGCCTCGGCGTGGATGCCGGCCTGGATGCGCTCGGCCCAGAGGCCGAGCTGGTCGATGCGCGCCTGCGTCAGATGCGCGACCGAGATGCCGCCCGCCAGCATCGAAAGCGGATTGCCGCTGAACGTGCCGGAGGCCAGCACGCTGCCCTCGGCGGGGTTGGTCAGGTCCATCAGCGCCGACTTGCCGCCCACAGCGCCGATCGGGAAGCCGCCGCCCACGATCTTGCCCAGCATGGTCAGGTCGGGGTCGAGGCCGAGGGTTCGCTGGTGGCCACCTTCGGACAGGCGGAAGGAAATCACCTCGTCCAGCACGAACACCGCGCCCGCCTCGCGGCAGGCGGCCTGCACGGCTTCGAAGAACGAGGGCGGGGCCTGGGCGAAGCCGCCCGAACCCATGATCGCCTCCACGAACACGCCCGCGAGCTCCGAGCCGTGTTCGCGGATGGCGGCGACGAACGTTTCTGTATCGCCGTAGGGGGCGACGTAGTGGCTGGGGCCGGGCAATCCCTTCGAGCCGAGCGAGGTGTCGTACATCGAGCCGTGATAGCCGCCGGCGGCCATCAGGAACTTGTAGCGGCCGGTGGCGCCGCGGCAGATGTTGAGCGCGAGGTTGAACGCCTCGGTCCCCGAGTTGTTGAACAGCACCTTGTCGATGGAGGCGACGCGGCCGACGATCTGCTCGGCAAGCTCCACCTGCGGCGCGTTGTTGGCCGACCAGACGCTGCCCTTCGCCGCCTGGCGCGTGACCGCCTCCACGATGGGCGGGTAGGCGTAGCCGTGGATCATGCTGAAGAAATTGGCGCCGAGATCGATGTAGTCGTTGCCGTCGATATCCGTCAGCACGGGGCCGGTGCCGCGGTCCATGGTGACCGGATAGGGCGCGTGGAAGGAGATGCCGCGCGAGGAGGTGATGGGCAGCGAAGCGAGGCCGCGCTTCTCGAACGCCGCCGACCGGGGCGTGCGGGCGACGAACTCGTCCTGGAGAGACCGGGTGTTCCGCATGGCGACCTGCTGAGGTGTCTACACTCCAAGCCTATCGGGCTTGGCGGCAGCGGGTCTAGTCTCTTTCGGGACGGGCGGGGGGCGCGGCGTCAGGTGGTCGCGACGGCCGCCTCGGCGGGGCGGCGGGTGACGTCGAGCCGGCGTTCCAATAAGCGCGAGGCGAGCGAGATCGGCCAGCAGATCGCGAAGTAGAGCAGCGCCACCACCGGGTAGATCACCATCGGCTGGAAGGTCACGTTGACCATCAGCTGGCCCGCGCGCGTCAGCTCCACGAAGCCGATGATCGAGGCGATGGCGGTGCCCTTGATGAGCTGCACCAGGAAGCCGACGGTGGGCGGGATGGCGATGCGGAACGCCTGCGGCAGCACGACGCGCAGCATGATGACGTGCCGCCGCAGTCCGAGCGCGAAGGCGGCTTCCCACTGGGGCGCGGGCACCGCCTGGATTGCACCGCGCCAGATCTCGCCCAGGAACGCCGAGGCATAGAGGGTGAAGGCGACGATCACCGCGGGCCAGGCGCCGATCTGCACGCCCGTCAGTACGGCAAGGCCGTAAAACACCAGGAACAGCTGCATCAGTTCCGGCGTGCCCTGCAGCAGGCCGATATAGGCGCCGGCGAGCCAGCGCAGCGGTGCGGCGCGGGAGACGCGGGCGAGCGCAATGCCGAGGCCGCCGACGCTACCCACCGCGAGCGCGACGGCGGACAGCACGAGCGTCCATCGCAGGCCGCCCAGGACGAACAGAAATTCGCTCCATCCGAAATCACGGCTCATGCCGTGCCGCTCCGCAGCGCGGGGGGAAACAGCACGCGGTAGGCGAGGCCGAGCGCGAAGCGGAGCGCGAGCGCCATCGCGAGATAGAGGGCGGTTGCGACGAAGTAGAACTCGAACGACCGGAACGTGGTGGATTGCAGCGTGTTGGTGATCGCGGTCAGGTCGGTCGCGGAGATCGCGGAGACGACCGACGAGCCCAGCATCATCAGCACGAACTGGCTCGCGAGCGCGGGATAGGCGACGTTCAGCGCCGGCATCAGCACCACGTGGCGGAAGATGCGCCAGGCTGAGAGGCCAAGGGCGCGCGCCGCCTCGATCTGGCCTTGCGGGATGGAGAGCATCCCGCCGCGCAGGATTTCCGAGCCGTAGGCGCCGAAATTGAGCGAAAGCCCGATCAGCGCCGCGGTGTCGGCAGTGAGCCGCAGGCCCAGCATCGGCAGAGAGAAGTACAGAACGAAAAGTTGCACGAGCAACGGCGTGTTGCGCAGGAACTCGACATAGGCGGCGGCGGCGGCGCGCACCGGGCGCGGCGCGTTCTGCCGCGCATAGGCGACGAGGCAAGCAAGCAAAAGGCCCAGCACCGAGGCAGCGACCGCAAGCCGCAGCGTGAGCCATGCGCCGTAGAGCAGGTCCCAGCGATGGTCCCAGACCACGCCGAACTGAAAGACGTAGCCCATGCGGGGGCCTTCGCGGTGCGGAGGGCGTGGAGGAAGGCGGGCGGCAGCGGCGCGCCGCCCGGCAATCGGGATGATCTCAGATGACCGGCAAGGGCGGCAGCGCTACCCCGGTGTATTTTTCGTAGATGCCGGCGAGCACGCCGTTGCGGGAATTGACGAACACCCAGGTGTCGATCCAGTGGCGGAGCGACTCATCGGCCTGCCTGACGACGGGACTGTAATAGGCCGTGGTGACGGTGAACTTGTTCTCGATCGCGGCGCCCGGATTGCGGTCGGCGATCGACTTGGCGGCGAAGGCGGACATGCCCGCCGCATCGACCTGGCCCGACAGCAGCGCCTGGATGGTCGCGGCGATATCGTCGAAGAACACGATGTCGGTGCCTTTCGGCGCCACCTTGGGAACGGTGGCTTCCTCGAGCGTCGCGCGGGTGAGCGCGATGCGCTTGCCGGCCATGCTCGCCGCGTCGGTGATCACGGTCTTCTTCGGCCCGCACACCACGATGGAGAGCGCGCCATGGGGCGAGCAGAAGGCGATGGTCTTGGCGCGGTCGGTGGTGATGGAGAGCGAGGAAATCGCGATGTCGGCGCGGCCAGCGAGCAGCGCGGGAATGCGCTGCGTGGCGTTCACCTGCACGAATTCCAGATCGACGCCGAGATCCTTCGCGAGCTGCCGGGCGGTGGCGATTTCGCTGCCGTCGGGCTGGCCGCTGCTGTCCAGGATGCCGAAGGGCGGTGAGTCGACCTCGGCGGTGATGCGCACCTTCTTGTCACGCTGGATGCGGTCCAGCACGGACATGCTGTCCTGCGCCTTCGCCTGGTCCGGCACGACGCCGGCGGCAAGCACGATCCCGGCGGCGCCGCCGGCGCCGAAGAGTTTGCGACGATCCATTCTTGGTTCCTCCCCCTTGTTGTGGTCGTCCGCGTCCGGTTCAGCCGCGGGCGTCAGCGAGCATGGCGGCGAACGCGTCGCGCATGAGCGCGACATCGGTGCCGAGGCACAGGCAGCGATAGCCACGCGCGAGCGCGCCCTTGGCAGCTTCGGCGTCGCCCGCGAGCCAGCCCATCGGCTTGCCCGCCTTCGCGGCAGCGGCGAGCAGCGCCCGTTCGGCGGCGGCGTAGCGCGGGTCGGCGAAATCGCCGACGCAGCCCAGGCTGTCGGACAGGTCATAATGGCCGAGCCAGCCGAGATCGATGCCTGGGACTGCGAGGACCGCCTCGGCGTTGCGGATGCCGCGTTCGGATTCGATCAGCGGGATCGCCATGACGGCCGCGTTCGCCCGCGCCATCGCCGCGTCCGCCGCGCCGCCGCGATAGGCGTCGTGCGCCACGCCGAAGGCGAGGCCGCGCGTTCCCTCTGGCCGGTAGCGGCACCAGGAGGCGAGCGCCGCGGCCTGCTCCGGCGTTTCCACCATCGGCGCCATGATGCCTGCCGCGCCCGCATCCAACGTCGCGGTGACGAGGTGGCGTTCGCAATAAGGCACGCGCACCAGCGGTGCGATGCCGGCGCCGCGCGCGAAGGCGCATTGCGCCTTGATCGTGTCGATCCCCGCGCCGCTGTGCTCCATGTCGAGGAACACGAAATCCGCGCCGCCCGCCGCGAGCACCGCGCACAGGCCGGGCGTGAAGAACTCGAAGGCCATTACGCCCCACGCGGTCTCGCCGCGCCCGAGCAGTGTCTTCACCCGGTTGTCAGTCATGCGCCACCTCCGCGATTGCCGCCGGGACCGCAACGCCGGCGCGCGCGGCGGCGGCGGCAAGCTGGCGGCAGGTTTCGGGATCGAGCGGGATTCCGGCAGCACTGCGCTCGGCTTTCATGCGGCGCTCGATCTCGCCGGGCAGAAGAACATCGCCGCCCGCCTGCGCCGGACGGCTAGCGCGCACCCATTCCGCGAGCCGCGCCACGTCGGCGGCGAACCCGCCGTCCGCGCCGAGGCGGGCGGGATCGAAGGCGATGGTGAGCATGTTGTTGACCAGCCGCCACGCCGTCGGGTTGCGCGGATGGCTCGATCCGCCGCCCGTCAGGCTGCCCGCCAGGATCTCGCAGAACAGCGACAGGCCGGAGCCTTTGTGCCCGCCGAACGGCAGGATCGCGCCGGGCGGATCGCGGTAGAATTCGGCCGGTTCATTGGTGGGGTTGCCCTTCCCGTCGAGCACCTGGCCGGGCGGCAGGCGCTCGCCCTTGTTGCGTGCAACCTGGATCTTGCCCTCGGCGGTCATGGACGTGGCGATGTCGAGGACGATGGGCCCGTCCGGACCGGGCGCGCCGGCGGCGACGGGGTTGGCCGACAGCCGCCGGTCGCTGCCCCCGAAGGGCGCGACGAGGATGCCGAAGCCCGAGGTGTTGACGAAATGCACCGACACGAGCCCGGCTTCGGCGAGCTGCTCGGGCCACGCGCCGATGCGGCCCAGATGCCCGCTGTTGCGGATGCCGACGGCTGCCATCCCGTGCACGCGCGCGCGTTCGGCGGCGATCGCCATGGCCTGCCGCCCGATGACCTGCCCGTAGCCGAAATCGCCATCCACCGCGGCGAGCGCGCCGGCATCGACGACGAGGCGCGCGCTGCGGTTCGGCACGAGGCCGCCATCGGCGACCCAATCGAGGTATTTCGGCACGCGGATGACGCCGTGGCTGTCGTGGCCGACGAGATTCGCCTCCACGAGATGATCGGCGACGATGCGCGCTTCCGTCGCGTGCGAGCCCGCGGCCGCGAAAAGCGCGGCGGCGAAGTCCGCGAGCGGCGTCGCGCCGATGCGCGCATGAGGAGTCACGGCAGTGGACGGATCGGCGTGCCCATCAGCTCCGCTAGGATGCCCGGCAGGGTGGGGATGAAGCGCTCGCCGTTGCCGCGCGCGTTGGCGAGCTGGTAGGTCTGCGACGCAGCCTGCGCGATGAAGGCGGGCGCGCCCGCGGCTTCCGCCATGCGGCAGTAGAAGCGCAGATCCTTGCCGCCGATGCGCAACGGTCCCTTCAGCCGGCTGTCGTCCCCTTCCAGCACCCACGGCATCATCATCTGGAACATCGCGCTGTTGGCGCCGCCCGACGAGACCACCTCGAACAGCTTGGCCAGATCGACGCCGAGCCGCGCGGCGGTGGCTACCGCCTCGGCGATCAGCGCACTGGTTCCGACGGAAATGAAATTGTTCACCAGCTTCAGCGTATGCCCGCTGCCGATGGGGCCGGCTTCGATGATGGTGTCGGCGTAGCAGGCGATGACGGGGCGCACGCGATCCAGCGTGGCGGGATCGCCGCCGAGGAATGTGTTGAGCATGCCGGCTTCCGCTTCCTTCGGCGTGCGGCCGACCGGCGCATCGACCATCGCCGCGCCGCGCTCCTCATACAGGGCGGCGAGGCGGCGGGTGGAAGTGGGATCGGCGGTGGTGGAGTCGACATGGATCATGCCGGGACGGATCGACGCCATCAGGCCGTCGGCCCCGAGTACCGCCTGCTCGACCTCCACGCTGGAGGGCAGGCAGGTGAAGACGATGTCGCTGCGCGCGGCGAGATCGGCGGGAGAGAACGCTTCGGCGGCGCCGCGGGCGACGAGATCCTCCACCGGCGCGCGGTTGCGGTTGCCGAGGATGGTGAGCGGGTAGCCCTTGGCGAGGATGTTCGCCGCCGCGCCGTGGCCCATCAGGCCGACGCCGATGTAGCCGATGCGCGGCTTGTCGCGTTCCATTTGATTTCGTTCCCGGCGTTTCCTTCCCGTCATCAAGCCAAGGGGGGCGGGAGGGGTCAAGGACCGGGCGGGACGATGGGTGCGGGAGGCCGAGCGGCGGGCAGGAGCCCGCGTGGTGCCGGGTGAGGGATTTGAACCCCCGGCCTTCGGTTTACAAAACCGCTGCACTACCGCTGTGCTAACCCGGCCAAGGCACGCTGAGGCAGCGTGTCGATACGCCTTGCGGACGGCGGTTGGCAAGAACGCGACGCCGCACGCCGCCGATAAACCCTGCGATACCATGACGTTACTTTAATGCACATGACGCGGCTTTAATCGCTGCATCACGCGAACGGTCAGGTGCGGAACGCCATGTTCCGGACGTCGCGCTGCCCCTGGGTTTGCCCAGGCGGCGCAAGCAGTCGCAAACCGGAAACGCAAGGGACACCCCATGACCGCGGCCAATACCCCGACGACCACTCTCGGCAAGGCGCGCCGCACGGCGCTTGCCGTCGCGCTGCTGACCGGCACCGCGCTGGGCGGCTTCGCCGCCGGCCATCTCGCGCTGGCGGCCAGCGACGCCGCCCCCGCCGCGCAGGCCACTCAGACGGCCCCGGCCGCGCCCGCGGTCAACGCGCCAAGCGGCGCCATGATGCCCGACTTCGCGGATCTGGTGACGCGGGTGAAGCCTGCCGTGGTGTCGATCACCACCAAGCTGGATGTGCGGCAGACCGCCGACGAGGAAGGCGGCCCGTCGATGCCGTTCCCGATGCCGTTCGGGATGATGCCGCATGGCGGCCAGGGCCACGCGGTGGAAGCGCGCGGCTCGGGCTTCATCGTGAACGCGAACGGCACGATCGTTACCAACAATCACGTCGTGAAGGACGCCAAGAGCGTCTCCGTCACGCTGTCCGACGGCACCGAGCTGCCCGCGAAGATCGTCGGGCGCGACCCGCGCACCGATCTCGCGGTCCTGAAGGTGAGCACCCCCAAGCCGCTGCCCTATATCGAGCTGGGCGACTCCGGCAAGGTGCGCGTCGGCCAGTGGGTGGTGGCGATGGGCAACCCGTTTGGCCTGGGCGGCACGGTGACGGCCGGCATCGTCTCGGCCGAGGGCCGCGACATCGGCAGCGGGCCGTACGACCAGTTCATCCAGATCGACGCGCCCATCAACCAGGGCAATTCGGGCGGCCCGCTGTTCACGCAGGACGGCAAGGTGGTGGGCGTGAACTCCGCCATCCTGTCGCCGACCGGCGGATCGGTGGGCATCGGCTTCGCGATCCCGTCCAACCTCGTGAAGACCGTCGTCGCGCAGCTTGAGGCGACGGGCCACGTGACCCGCGGCTATCTGGGCGTGGCGTCGCAGCCGCTGACCGAGAAGATGGCGAAGGCGCTGAACCTGAAGGCGAACGAGGGCGCGCTGATCGCCTCCGTCAACGCCGACGGGCCGGCGGCGAAGGCCGGCATCCAGCCGGGCGACGTGATCCAGGCGGTCAATGGGCAGAACGTGACCTCGCCGCACGACCTGGCGATGGATGTCGCCGCGGCGAAGCCGGGCACCGACGCCAAGCTCGACATCCTGCGCAACGGCGACAAGCAGACGGTCAGCGTCACGCTGGCCGAGATGCCGAACGACAAGGTGGCCGACGCGGGCAGCCACGCGGCTTCCAAGGGCAAGGTGGGCGTCGCGCTGGCGCCGATCACGCCGGAGCTGCGCGACCGGCTCGATCTGCCGAAGAACGTCAAGGGCGCGGTCGTCGCCGAGGTGCAGTCGGGCTCCCCGGCCGAGGCGGCGGGCATCCAGCAGGGCGACGTGATCGTGGGCGTCGGCGACAAGGCCGTGGACGGGCCGGAAGCCGCCGTGAAGGCGATCCGCGCCGCGACAAAGGACGAGGCCGGCAAGAACGGCGCGCTGGCGCTGCGCATCATCCGCGACGGCCAGGCGGCCTTCGTGGCGGTGACGCTGAACGAGGACGGCGGCGCCAACTCCGCCGGCTGAGGCCGGCGGCACGGCTGACGACCCGGCCGACAACTCCCCCGGCCCTTCGCGGGGCCGGGGGTTTTCTTTGCCTACGCGGAGCCGGGCTCGCGGAGCGCGGTGCCGCTGGTGACGCGGATCACGGAGGCGAACAGGCGGAGCGCATCGGGACCGCCGCGATCGGCGAGGCCGCCCGAGGCCATTTCATCCGCCAGCGTATCGGCCTGCGCGGCGATGCTGGCGGCGGCGCGGCGCAGCGCGGCGCGTGACAGCGCGAGTTGCAGGGCCTCCGGCAGGCTGTCCCACGCGGTCGTATCGGTGCGGCTTTGTTTCGGATCCGGCGCGGGCACGCGGATCGTGCGCGGGCGGAGGCTTTCGATGGCGTCATCGGCAAAGCCAAGGGCAACAGACATCTTTTTTCCATGCTGTCCGGCCGTTTTGGCATTGCACAGCCGCTGCGGAGATGACCGGCAACGCGGCAAGCCGGAGACTGGCCGAGCACGGTTAAGGGAGGGTTGCGAAACCCCGTCCCGACAGCGCGGCGTGGCTCAGGAAAACGTGAGCGTGGCGGGCGGCAGCGGCGGGAAGGCGACCTCCACCGCGCAGGGCGCGTCCAGCCACACGGGCGGCGTGACGCTGCCCAGCATCACCACCTGCCCGGCGCGCAGCCCCCCGAAGCGGGCGGCGAGCGGCGAGGCGGCGAGCCAGGCGAGGCAGGCCATCGGGTCGCCGAGCAGCTCGCGCCCCGCGCCTTCCCCGGCGACGGTCCCGCCCACCGTGATGCGCCCAATCAGCGCCTTCAGGTCGAGCCCGCGCCAGTCCGCGACCGGCGCGCCCAGCACGGCGGCGGCGTGGAACATCATGTCGGCTTCCAGCATCGGCACGCCGAGGGCCACGCTGTCCTCGTAGCGGCTTTCGACGATCTCGATGCCCGCCATCACCGCGCCCACGGCTGCGGCGGCGCGGGCCGCGTCGCAGGGGCCGGGCGGAAGATCGTGCGCGAGGCGGACGGCGATCTCGCATTCGACGCCGGGGCGGACGAAGCCGGCGAAGGGCAGCACGGCGCCGGCGGCGTGGATGTTGGCCGCTTCCATGAAGCCGCCGATCGGCTCGCGCACGCCGAGATATTGCTGCATCCGCGCGCCGGTCGCGCCGATCTTGAAGCCGGCGGGCGGCAGCGCGCCGCGCAGGCCGGCGCGGGCGTGCTGCACGGCGACGCCGTCGGCCGGGGTGCGCGCCCAGGCGCCGGGCGGCGGCTCGCGGCGGACGCGATGCTCGGCCCGCGCGGCTTCCAGCAGGGCGGCGGCCTTCGCGACGTCGAGCGGTGCTTCGCTCATGCGCGGCGCGTGATTTCGTAGAGCGCGATGGCGGCGGCGGCGGAGACGTTGAGGCTTTCCATTGCGCCGGGCATCGACAGCGCCACCAGTTCGTCGCAGGTATCGCGCGTCAGGCGGCGCATCCCCTCGCCTTCCGCGCCGAGCACGAGCGCCACGCGGCGCTGCGACAAAGCGGGCCCGGAGAGCGGACCGGGCGCGGCGGCATCGAGGCCGACGACCCAGAGATTGGCAGCCTTCAGCGCGATCAGCGTGCGGGCGATGTTGACTGCGCGCAGCAGCGGCACGGTTTCCAGCGCGCCGGAAGCGGCCTTGGCGAGCGCGCCGGTTTCCTCGGGCGCGTTGCGGTCCTGGGTGATGACCGCCGCGGCGCCGAAGGCGGCGGCCGAGCGCAGGATGGCGCCGACGTTGCGCGGGTCTGTCACCTGATCCAGCACGACCAGCGGGCCGCTGCGCTGCAGGGTCTGCGCGAGGCCGGGCGGCATCAGCAGGTCGGCGAGCAGGGCCATGCCCTGGTGCGCGACGTCGCGGCCGAGCAGGTGTTCGAGCCGCTGGCGGTCCACCGTTTCGTGCGGCAGCGGCCAAGGGGCCGGGACGCGCTCCTGCAGGGACGCCAGCGCCTCCTCGGTCAGCAGCAGGCGGCGCAGGCGGCGGGCGGGGTTGGCGAGGGCCGCGGCGATGGCGTGGAGGCCGTAGAGCCAGACCGCACCCGAGGGGGTTTCGGCGCCGCCGCGCGGGGCGCGCGGGGCGGCATCGGCGTGCGGTGCGCCCCGGCGGGGGCCACGCGGTCCGCCCTGGTGGCGGCGCGGCGCCTCGCCTTCCACGTTGCCCCCGCGATCCTGGAAGCGGCCGCCGCCCGGCTTGCCCTGCCAAGGGCGGGCTGGGCCTGCGCCCTCGGCGCGTCCGCCGAAGCCCCGTCCCTCGCCGCGCGGTGCGAAGGGGCGGTCGCCCCTCGGCTGGTCGGCCCTGGGCTGGTCCGGGCGGGGGGTGTCGCCCCGGGGATGTTCGGCGCGAGGATGCTCGGTGCGCGGGCGGTCGGAGCGCCACGGGCGGTCGCCGCCGCCGGCCCCGCCCTGATACTGGCCGCCCTGGCGCGAGCCGCCCTGGCCGTGGCCGCCTTGACGTGTCCCTCCGAGACCCCCGCCCTGGCGCGGCCGTCCCTCGCCGTGGCCGCCTCCCTGGCCGCCGCCGCCTTGGCCGCCTTGGCCGCCGCCGTGACGCGGACGGTCGCCGCCGTGCTGGAAGCCCACGGGGCCGTCGTTGCGGCGCGGCCGATCCTGGAAGGGTCGGTCTTGCGGGGGGCGCCCCTGGCCGCCGGGCCGGGGCGTGCGTGGCGGTTTCATACGCCGTCGTATAGACGCGGCGGCTGCCGCTGCCCAGGGACGGCCCCGCGGAGGACCGGGCGACGGGCGCCTTCAGCGCCGGCCGTTCGGGCGGAAACCCATCGCGACGACGTAGAGCTCGCTCGATTCCTTGCGGCTGGCCGGCGGCTTGGCGTGGCGGACACTGGCGAAGCGCAGCTTCATCACCGCCAGCATCTCGCGCTCCGATCCGCCCTGGAAAACCTTGGCGACGAAGTGCCCGCCCTCGGCAAGCACCTCGCAGGCGAAATCGAGCGCCTGTTCGGCGAGCGCCATGATGCGGATGTGGTCGGTCGCGGGATGGCCAGTGGTGTTGGGCGCCATGTCCGACAGCACGAGGTCGGCGCGCCCGCCGAGCGCCTGGATCAGCGCGTCCTGCGTCGCGGGATCGGTGAAATCGCCGCGCAGCACCTGCGCGCCGGGGATCGGGTCCATCTCCAGCAGGTCCACCGCGACGACCGCGCCCGCGCCGCGCCTGACGGCCACCTGCGTCCAGCCGCCGGGGGCGGCGCCGAGATCGAGCACGCGGGCGCCGCGGTGGATCAGGTGGAAGCGGTCGTCGAGCTCGATCAGCTTGAAGGCGGCGCGCGAGCGCCAGCCCTGCTGGCGGGCAGCGGCGACATACGGGTCGTTGATCTGCCGGGCGAGCCAGCGCTGCGAGGAGGTGCTGCGCTTCTTCGCCGTGCGCAGGGTCTCCTGCAGCCCGCGCGTCGCCGCCGGCCCGCCGCCCATGCCCTTGCTTGGGGCTCCCTTGCCTGGTCCGCTCTTTCGCATGGGCGGGTTATGGCACAGGGCTGAGGCGAGCGCATGGCCGCCGGTGTTGCCCGGCCCGGGCGTGCGTGCTATCCCGCCGCCCTCCGCGTTGGGGGATAGTTTAGCGGTAGAACTCCCGGCTCTGACCCGGGCAGCCTTGGTTCGAATCCAGGTCCCCCAGCCAGCGCGGCGTCTTTAGTCACTTCATCAAATCGTTATGAGATTCCGGTGCGTTAGGCGGCGAGGCGTCGGACCTTGGTCGCTTGGGCACGGACATTCTATGGCTGGCGCACCGCCAAGGCGGTAGCTTTCGATCCTGCATCGGCAGGGGGAAGGCGATGGGGACCGTCCGGCGGATCGCTCTATGGCTGCTGGTCATCGCCCTATTGGCATCGTGCGCGCCAAGTGCGCCTCCACCCGCCACGCCCCCCATCGAGGGGCAGAACGCGAAGCCGCAGCAGCCCGCCGCCCCGAGCAATCCCTACTGATGGACCGGAACCGCCGCATCGTCGGTTACGCCCAGTTCGCCCTCGGCGCGATGCTGATCGTCTCTGGCCTGGGGCTTACCGTCTACCAGTTCGCTGTCGTGTCGTCAGCGCCGGCACCGGAGTTTGCGACGAGAGGCGTACGGGTGGGCGCGAGCGGCGTAAGCACGCAGACCACGTACGTCGATGTTCTCTTGATTGCGGTGGGTGCGTTCCTCGCCCTGTCGAGCGCGCTCGTGTTTCGCCGCCCACCCGCTCAGAGGCAGCGACACCGGCTCCCCGGTGCCGCGCCTTTCGCGTCGTATTGTTCGTGGGCGGGCAGTCGGTTTCATGCCGTTGGTCACGGTCGGCGTGATCGAGGCCGCGTCACTACGGCAACCAAGACAGCCGACTGGATCAGTCACCTGTGATCGCTCTTGTGCGCCGTCCGCCAGCCACGCGGCAGGTGGCCGATCTCCGTGCTCATCCACGGAGCGCCCTCGGCCCGCTGACAAACGGGTTGTCGCGGACGAAGAATCGAAACGGCGCGTCGGCAGCGCGGGTGATGCCGATGCGTTTGCTTCGTCCAATCGGGCCTGCCCTCCGTCCACCCGTCCCGAGCCACAGCGGACCGGCGCGGCAAAGATCGAGCCCGTCCAGCCGGCGGTCTATCCGCAAGGCCGCGCACAAGCGCCCAGGGCCGCGCATCAGGTCCTGCAGGCGCACGACGCCGCGGTTCCGCTGCATTATCGCAACGCCCTCCATCGGCTCGATCGCCCTGATCAGGACGCCCGCGCCGATGCCTTCCGTCTCGCTTGAAACGTTCAGCATGAACGACGTGCCGTAAGCGAGATAGACATAGGCGTGCCCGCGCTCGAGGAAGAGCGCGCAATTGCGCGGGGTCATGCCGCGATAGGCGTGGCCCGCCTCGTCCCCGATGCCGTACGCCTCGGTCTCGACGATGCGCCCGGTCGCGACGCCTTCGTCCAGTTCCCGCACGACCGTCTTGCCGATGAGGAAGCGGGCGAGTTGGAGCGTGTCGGAGGGCAGGTCGTTCCGTTCCAAGATGCGCGGAAACCCCGCTGCCGCGACGAAGCCGGCCGGCCCCCTCGGCGCCTCAGGCACGCGAACGTGAGAGCAGCGTTTCGACATCGCCCCGTGTAATGAAGCCCATCAACTCTATGCGGCGACCGCCTCCAGCAGCGCCGCGTCGTTGTTCCGCACGTTCCCGACGCGGCGGGCGACGGGCCAGGATTTCACCACGTCCTCGGCCGCGGGATGCAGCAGGGAGGCGGGATCGCCCGGCGTCTCGCCGAGCCAGAGCGGCCAGTCGGCCTGTTCGACGATGACCGGCATCCGGTCGTGCAGTTCCGCCATCGTGGCGTTCGCGGACGTGGTCAGGATCGCGAAGGTCCGCAGCGCCTCGCCCTCCGGGGAGCGCCAGCCTTCCCACAGGCCGGCGAAGGCCATCGGCGCGCCGTCGCGCCTTGCGATGGCGTAGGGCTGCTTCGTGCCGTCCGGCAGCACCTTCCATTCGTAGAACGCATCCGCCGGCACCAGGCAGCGGCGCGCGGCGAAGGCGCCGCGGAACATGCCGGAGGCGGCGGCGGTTTCGCTGCGCGCGTTGATCGGCTTGCGCGCCGCCTTCAGGTCCTTGGTGAAATGCGGCACCAGGCCCCATTGCAGGATGTCGAGCCGGCGCTCCCCGGTTTCGGGATGGCGGCGCACCACGAGCGCGCCCTGGGTGGGCGCCACGTTCCAGGACGGCGCGATGTTGGGCAGCGGTCCCGAGACCTTGAACAACTCGGCGATGGCCTCGGCCGGAAGATAGGAGGCGTAGCGTCCGCACATGGAGGCGAGTCTAGCGCGTTGCGCCCCGGCGGTCAGGAGAGCGCAAAAAGAAAGGCGGCCGGGACCGCGCGATCCCGGCCGCCCGCGCCGCCCCCGCTCACCAGGGCGGCGTCGCCTGCGCGATTCGCTCAACGCATCGAGGTGTGCTGGCCGCTGAAGTGCTTGCCACCGCGCGTGGTGCCCGACCACGTGTGCGTCTTCTCGCCGCCGCCCGCGGTGCGCGTGCTGTTGTAGGCGCGATGCTGCGTCTTGGCCGAGCGCGTGTCGGCATACTGGCCGTTATTCAGCGAGCGCGTGTTGCTGTAGGTGCCGCCGTTCTTGTCGGTGGCGGTGCGGGTGTCCGAGTAGCCGTTCGGCCCCTCCGAGCGGGTGTTGGTCGCGGTGGCGCCCGTCGGGCCGGTATAGCTGTTGGTCCGACTGGTGGTGCCGTCCGTCGTTCCAGTGGTGCTGGTCACGGTACCGCCGTTGTTCAGCGTACGCGTGGTGGTCGTCTGCGCCATCGCGGCCCCGGTCGAGACGGCCAGAAGTATGGCGGCGGTGGCGAAAAGATGGCATCGCATCTCGGTTTCTCCTTGATAGATCGCAGCAGTCTCGCTGCATCCCATATGAGCCTTCGCCGTGGCGGCAAAAGGGCAGTCACATAACCGACTGTAACACCCGTCGCGTCCGGAGGTTCCAGACGTGGGAGGCAGGCAGGCGTGCGGCGCAGGGCCGCTTCCCGTCGGTTGTGAATCGTCAGTTCCGGATGTCGAGCCAGCCGTCCGTGAAGGGACGCTTCATGAACGTCGCCCAGAAGAAGTTCATCGAGTAGCGCATGCCGATCTTCAGCACGCCTTCCTCGATCAGCCGCCTGCCCGACGACAGGGCGGGCAGGCGGAAGGTGAATTTCACCGCGCCCACTTGATGCAGCCGGCGCGCAAGATCGGTGTCTTCGCCGTAGAAAGTGAACAAAGGGTTGTAGCCGCCGATCTGCTCCAGCGCCGCGCGGCTGACCACGAAGTTGCCGCCCTGCAGCATCGAGCCCACGCCGAGCACGAAGCGGTTGAGCACGTAGAATCCGTAGCCCATCACGTAGAAGGCGCGCACCGCGAAGCGCGTGGCGCGCGAGGTGTCGTAGTAGATGTACGGACCGCTGAGCGCGACGAGATCGGCGTTGCGGCTGAACTCGCCGAGCACGCGGGCAAGCCAGCCCTGGGTGACGATCGTATCGGCATCCACGTTGGCGATCAGCTTGCCTGTTGCGCGGTTGAAGCCCGCGCGGCGCGCCTGCACCAGCCCCTTTTCCGGCTCGTCCACCACGATGACGCCGGGGAAGGAGGCGGCGATCTCGGCGGTGCGGTCGGTGCTCGCGTTGTTCACCACGATCACCTCGGCATCGCAGCCGGTGTGCGAGATCTCGGAGACGATCGCCTGGAGATTGGCGGCGAGCCGCTTCTCCTCGTTGTAGGCGGGAACGACGAAGCTGATGACGGGCGTCGCGTTCATGCGGCCAGGTTCCCTTGCAGCACCGACCCGTAGAGGGCTTCCCAGGTATCGGCGATTGTTTCTGTATCGTTCTTTTCCGCCTGGCGGCGGCCTGCGGCGCCGAGCGCGCGGCGGCGCTCGGGCGCGGCGAGCAGGCCGGCGAGCGCGCCGGCGAGCGCGGCAGCGTCGTGCGGATCGAAGAGCGCGCCATTCGCTTCCGTGACGAATTCCGGCAGCGCGCGGGCATTCGCGGCGACGACGGGAATGCCGGACGCCATCGCCTGCACCAGCACCATGCTCTGCGTCTCGCTCGTGCTGGGCATGGCGAAAACCTCGCTCACGCGCAGCAGTTCGGCGAGCGCATCCTGCCCGAGCGTGCCGAGGAAGCGCACCGACCCCGCGATGCCGAGTTCGCAGGCAAGCGCGCGGAGGGCTTCTTCCTGCGAGCCGTGGCCCGCGATGGCGAGATCGGCATCGCACCCCGCCGCGCGCAGCAGCGCGAGGGCGCGCAGCAGCACGCCGATGTTCTTCTCGGGCCCGAGCCGGCCCGCATAGGTGACGGTCGGGCGCGTGAGCCCGAAGTGCCGCCGCAGCTCGTCACGCTCCTCGGCGAAGCGGCCGGGGGCGAGCGGACGGAACAGCTTCGTGTCGATCGGATTGGAGACCACGACGCTGGGCCGGCGCATCCCGGCCTCGTCCATTTCGTTTACGACGGAACTGGATGGCGCGGTGACGACGTCGCAGCGGTTGTAGAACCACGCGACGTAGGCGGAGGCGCTCTTGACGCTGACCGGGATGTGCGGGCCGAAGCCGGCGATGGTGGTGTGGTTGGTGCCGATCACCGGCAGCCGCAGGCAGGCGGCGTTGAGCAATCCTTCAAGGCCGACGCCAAAGAAGGAATGCGTGTGGATCACGTCGGGCTTCGCTTCGAAGGCGATGCGCGCCCAGGACACCGGCGAGACGAGCGCAGCGCGGGACTGGCGGGTGGAGCTGGGGAACGGCAGCGAGGCGCGGCGGCGGACGCGCACGGCGCTGCCCAGATCGCGCTCGCGCACTGGCGCGCCGATGCGGCGGTAGTCGCGCTTGGAGTAGCGCGGCGCGTAGATATCGACGTGATGGCCGCGCCGGGCAAGCGCGCGGCTGATGGTGGCGACGGAGTCCTGGATGCCGCCCAGTTCGGGAAAGAAATAGTCGGTGAACATCGCGATCCTCATCGCGGCGTTCCGTCCACAGGCGCGTCCTGAGAGCGGCAGATGGCCCACGCGGCGGCGGCGGCGCCGAGCGCGAGAAGCGCGAGCGAGGCTTCCGCCCAATCGGCGCGAAGCGCGGGCAGCTCCCGCCACGCGAAATAGCCGAGCGCGAACAGCAGCGTGCTTTTGGGAATCGTTGCGAGCAGGTTGACCAGAGCGAAGCGCCAGAACGGCATCCGCACCATCCCCGCGCCGACCAGCACGGCGGCGCCGATGGCGTGCGTCCACTTGCCGATCAGGAGCAGCCTGGTGCCCTGCCTGGCGAAGCGCCGCTGCAGATCGGGCGCCAGGCCGCGGTCGGCGCCCAGGCGGTGGCCGATCCACCGGCCCAGCAGCCCGAAGCGCGCCCCGCCGGACCGGCCGATCCAGTACAGGACGGAATCGCCCACAAGGTCGCCCGCGATCAGCAGGGACAGCGCCAGGGGCCAGGACAGCAGGCCGTGCGCGGACAGCAGCCCGGCGGCCACCGACACGACCGGTCCCTCGATCACCGCGAGCGGCAGTAGCGCGGCGGCGCCATAGGCGGCGACGATCGGTTCCAGCACCAACCCGCTCATAGCCGCTCGTAGCGCACGGTGGAGCCGTCGGCGGCGTCGAGGGCCAGGCCCGCCCACATTCCGTCGCGGTCGTACCAGACATCGACATCGAAGGCGCCGCGCAGCCTGCAGCGATCGGCCAGGATCGTGCCGCCGGCGGCGTCCGGGATGCGCTCGCCGCGCGTCACCGCGACCGTGGGGCGGAGCAGCACGCCGTCCTCGGTGCTGATCATCGGCCCCTCGATCATGTGCCGGTTCCAGTAGCTGGTGGCGATGGCGGGTTCGGGGGCGACGTAGGGCGCGGTCTGGCTGCCCTGCACGGCGAAGCCGGCGCTGCCCCGGCTGCCGCTGGCCCATTGCCGCCGCCCGTTCTTGTCGGTTTCCGCGCGCATCGCCGCGAGGCCGCCGCCGCGCCATTCCTCCTCGGCGGTGTGGGTGTAGCGGACGATGGGCACCGACAGCAGGCTGACGGTGGCGCTCACCGAAACGCGCACCGTGACGGCGTCCCCGCGCACATCGAAAGCGACGCTATGCCGCCCGATTTCGCTGCCGTGGCGCACGAGCCGGAATGCAAGGGAGCCGCTGGGCGGGATCGGCAGATCGGCCGCCGTGGCGCGCGATGCGACCGCGGCGCCGGCGAAGGCGGCGGTTGCGCAGAGAACGGTTCGTCTTCCGATCACGCCGATGACATCCCGCTGACATGCCTCTGTTCAAATGAACGCGGCTAAAAACGCAACGCCACTACTCCGTGATCCGCCTGACGGCAATCGGGTCGGCAGCAAATGTTTAATGAAAATAAGGTGGAAATACGATTCCGGTGGTCGCAATCGCGGGACGTTACGTAAGTTTCATATAACGCGAATACTTCGTCGCCGTTGCAACGGTGGCCGCCGCGCTCAGACCCGGACGTTGTGATTGAGCGGCCCCTTCCCCGCGCCGTAGCCCGGCGCCGCGGCGATGGCGGCGCGGACGTAGGCGCGGGCGCGCAGCACCGCGTCGCGCAGCGCCATGCCCTGCGCGAGCCCGGTTGCGATCGCGCTGGCGAGAGTGCAGCCGGTGCCGTGCGTGCTGGCGGACGGGATGCGGGGCGCCGAGAACGCCTCCATCCCCGTGGGCGTGGCGAGCAGGTCCGTCACTGTGCCGCCTTCCAGGTGGCCGCCCTTCACCAGCACGGCCGCGGCGCCCGAAGCGAGCAGCGCGGCAGCGACGCGGGCCATGTCCGCCGCATGGTGGACGGGGAAGCCGACGAGCGCCTCGGCCTCCGGCAGGTTGGGGGTGAGCAGGGCGGCGCGGGGCAGCAGGCGCGCCTTCAGGACATCGACCGCATCGGGAGCGAGCAGCCGCGCGCCGCTGGTGGCGACCATCACCGGATCGACCACGAGCGGCGCCGTGCAGCCCGCCTCGTCCAGCGCATCGGCGACGGCGGCGACGGTGGCGGCATCGCCCAGCATGCCGGTCTTAACCGCATCCGCCCCGATATCCCCGAGTACGGCAAGGATCTGCCGGCGCACGAAGTCCGGCGGCACGGGCAGCACGGCGTGGACCGCGATGGTGTCCTGCGCGGTCAGCGCGGTGACCGCGGTGGCAGCGTAGCCGCCGAGGGCGGCGATGGTCTTGATGTCCGCCTGGATGCCCGCGCCGCCCCCGGAATCGGAGCCGGCGATGGACAGGACGCGGCCGCGCAGCGCCCTACTCCGCCGCCTCGGGCTGGCGGGCGAGGCTGGCGATGCGCTCGCAGAGATCGTCCACGATGCGGCCAACGAGCTGCTCGTCCTCGGCTTCCGCCATGACGCGCACCAGCGGCTCGGTGCCGCTTTCGCGGATCAGCAGGCGGCCGACGCCATCGAGATCGGCCTCGGCGGCGCGGATCGCGTCCTGGATTTGCCGGTTGGTCAGCGGCGAGGTGCCGTGGAAGCGGACGTTGCGCAGGCGCTGCGGCAGCGGCGTGAAGGCGCGGCAGACCTCGCTGGCCGCCCGCCCCTGCTCGACGATGACGGCGAGCACCTGCAGCGCGGCGATCAGCCCGTCCCCGGTGGTGGCAAAGTCGGACAGGATCAGGTGGCCCGACTGCTCGCCGCCCAGGTTGGTGCCGATCTCGCGCATCCGCTCGGCCACGTAGCGGTCGCCCACCTTGGTGCGGTGGAGCGCCAGGCCCTGCGACGAGAGGTGCCGTTCCAGGCCCAGGTTCGACATCACAGTGGCGACGATGCCGCCGCCGCGCAGCCGCCCGCCGCGCGCCCAGGACTGCGCGACGAGGGCGAGGATCTGGTCGCCGTCGATCAGTTCGCCGCGTTCGTCGGCCATCAGCAGCCGGTCGGCATCGCCGTCGAGCGCGATGCCGAGATGCGCCTGATGCTCCAGCACCTGGGCGCTGAGATGGTCGGGCACGGTGGAGCCGCAGCCGCGGTTGATATTGAAACCATCGGGCGAGACGCCGACCGGGATGACGGTGGCGCCGAGTTCCCACAGCACGGTGGGCGCGACGCGGTAGGCGGCGCCGTTGGCGCAATCGACGACGATCTTCAGCCCATCGAGCCGGAGGCGCCGGGGGAAGCTGGCCTTTGCGACCTCGATATAGCGGCCGCGGGCGTCGTCGAGCCGCGCGGCGCGGCCGAGCTTGTCGGGCGCGGCGAGGCGGGTCGGCAGGTCGGTGTCCATCATCGCCTCGATCTCAAGCTCCTGCTCGTCGGAGAGCTTGAAACCATCGGGGCCGAACAGCTTGATGCCGTTGTCCTGATACGGGTTGTGCGAGGCGGAGATCATCACGCCGAGATCGGCGCGCAGGCTGCGCGTGAGCATGGCGATGGCGGGCGTGGGCAGCGGGCCGACCAGCGTGACGTCCATGCCTGCGCCGATGAAGCCCGCGACCAGCGCGGGTTCGATCATGTAGCCCGACAGCCGCGTGTCCTTGCCGATCACGACCCGATGGCGGTGATCGCCGCGGGTGAACATCAGCCCGGCCGCCTGACCGAGACGCAGCGCAATGCCGGCGGTCATGGGCGCGGCGTTCGCGGTGCCGCGAATGCCGTCCGTGCCGAAAAGGCGGCGAGTCGGTGTGCTGTCCATTCTCAATCTTCGTGCGAGATCAAATGAAGTGCCACGATGACAAGTCAAGTGTTACATGAGGTTACACACAAGACGAGTTACCGGATAAACCGCCCATGAACCATAGCCGGAACCGCCATAACGGAAATTTGCAGCGGATCAAACGGCGCCCTGTTCAAGGACGCGCCAGACGCGCAGCGCCTGTACCGTTTCCGCAACATCGTGCACCCGCAGGATCGCGGCGCCGCGCGCGAGCGCGAAGAGCGCTGCGGCGAGCGAGCCCGGAAGCCGGTTCGCGGGCGTGTCCACCCTCGTCAGCGTGCCGATGAAGCGCTTGCGGGAGACGCCGACGAGAAGCGGGCGACCGAGCCGCGCGAGCACGGGCAGGCCGCGCAGCAGTGCGATATTGTGTTCGCCCGTCTTGGCGAAGCCGATCCCCGGGTCGAGCACGATACGTTCCGCCCGCACGCCCGCGGCGCAGGCGGCGGCGAGCCGGGCGGCAAGCTCGTCGGCAACATTGGCAACGACATCGTCGTAGCGGGCGAGCGTGCCCATCGTGGCGGGGGTGCCGCGCATGTGCATCAGCACGGCCGCGCAGCCGGCGCGCGCCACCACCCCGGCGGCCTCGGGATCATGGGCGAGGCCCGAGATGTCGTTGACGATGGCGGCGCCGGTATCGAGCGCGGCCCGCATGGTGGCGGCGCTGCGGGTATCGACCGAAACCAGCGCGCCCGCGGCGGCGAGCGCGCGGATCACCGGCAGGATGCGCGCCTGCTCGATCCCGGGCGGCGTCGGGACGCTGCCCGGGCGGGTGCTCTCGCCGCCGATGTCGATGATGTCGGCGCCCGCCGCGCGCATC
>JAFEFJ010000280.1 GCA_018240635.1 Pseudomonadota bacterium
GAAAATACCCGAGAAAATGAGTGTCAAAATCGACAGCTAAAAAGTCGAATTTCTCGTTTTATTTCAGCGTGGTGCCCAGGGGCGGAATCGAACCACCGACACTGCGATTTTCAGTCGCATGCTCTACCAACTGAGCTACCTGGGCAGCCGGCCGGCCGGGGCGTTAAGGCTGCCCGTCCGGCAAGAGGCGCCGCGTTTACCCCATGCTGGCGGGGGGATCAAGAAGCCGGGGCGTCGGGGTCGGGGGAGGCCTCCTCGTCGGGCGGCGCGGGGACGCGGTACTGGCCGGTGATCCAGCGGCCGAGATCGACGTCGGCGCAGCGGACCGAGCAGAATGGGCGGAGCCGCGCGGCCTCGGCGCTGGGGCGGCCGCAGATCGGGCAGGTGGCGGCGGCGGGTCGGGCGGGCGCGGCGGCCCTTGGGTCAGCGTTGCGGGTCATGCTCCAGGGTCCAGGCGGTGGGCGGCATCGACGCGTCGGCGGTAACCGAAATGGGGTGGCCGAGTCGGCGTGCCAGGGCGGCGAGCGCCTCGGGGTCGCGATCCAGCGCCGCCGCCACCGCCGGGTTGGCCCGAATCGCCGGGCGGTGGCCGGGCAGGGCGCCCTCCCGCGCGGCGGCGCGGAGTGCCGCGATTGCGGCGGCGTGCGGGCCGGACAGGACCTCGTGCAGCGGCGGATGGATGCGCGGGCGGACGATCTCGGCCAGCCCCAGCGCGGTGAAGCCGAGCAGGCGCGGGCGCAGCGGATCGGACGACAGCGCGGCGGCGAGTTCCGGGCCGATGCCGGCGCGCTTGCGGGCGGGCATCCCCGCGAGATCGAGCAGGATCGCGCCCGAGAGGTTGCGCAGCCGGATCTGCGCCGCCACGGCGGCGACGGCGGCGCGGTTGAGCGCGCGCTGCGCCTCGGCCTTGCCGGCGCGCTCGGCGGTGGCGGCGCCCGCGTCGATGTCGATGGCGGTCAGCGCCGGGGTGGGATGGAAGCTGGCGCGGGCGCCGCCGGGCAGGTCGGCCCAGGGCTCGGCGAGCGCGGCCGCCTGCTCGGCGATGGGATCGGGGAAGGCGGGGGCGATGACGGCGACGCGCGGGCCGAGATCGGGGCGCAGCGCGGCGGCGAGGCCGTGGTCGTCCACCGTGACGGGCGCATCGGGATACTGCGCGGCGAGGCGGCGCAGCGGGTCGGGGCCGCGGCGCAGCAGGGCGGGCGGGCCGGGCGGGGCGAGCGCGGCTTCCGCCTCGGTCAGCAGCGCCGTCAGGCGCGGTCCCTTGGACCCTTGCGCGGCGCGGACGACGCGGACGGGCAGCACCGTGCCCTCGGTCGCCGCGGCGCCGCCCTGGCTGTCGGGCAGGAAACCCGTCTGGCCATCCGCGAGTGCGACGAAGGCGCCGGCCATGGCGGGCACGCGGGCGGCGACGCGGCCGCGATGCAGGTCGCCCACGCCGTCGGGCGCGGCGGGGCGCCAGATCGCGTAGTCGAGCAGGCGGTCGCCGTCGGTGACCGCGACGCGCACCTCGCCGGGGCTGGTTTCGGCGAGGATGCGGAGCTTCACGGCACGGGGTAGCCGAGGCCGCGCAGCAGTTGCGCGGTCTCGTACAGCGGCAGGCCGACGACGTTGGAGTGGCTGCCGGACAGGAAGCGCACGAAGCCGGCGGCGCGGCCCTGGATGGCGTAGCCGCCCGCCTTGCCGCGCCATTCGCCGGCGGCGAGGTAGGCGTCGATGCGGGCGGGCTCCAGGCGCGCGAAGGTGACGATGCTCTCGCACAGCCGACGCGCGACGCGGGGCGCGCCGCCGCCCGCCTGATCGGGGGCGGGCGCGGGCGCGCGCAGCACGACGCCGGTATAGACGCGGTGGCGGCGGCCGGAGAGCAGGGTCAGGAAGGCGCGCGCCTCCTGCTCGGTCTCCGCCTTGCCGAGGATGCGCCGGCCGGCGGCGACGACGGTGTCGGCGGCGAGCACGTAGCAATCCGTCCGCGCAACGGAGGCGGCCTTGGCGTCGGCCAGCCGCTCGGCAAGCTGGCGGGGCAGTTCGCCGCGGCGCGGGGTCTCGTCGATGTCGGGGTGCTCGACGGCGTCCGGCGCGATGCCGAGTTGCGCGAGCAGGTCGAGCCGCCGTGGGCTGGCCGAGGCCAGCAGGAGCGGCGCGGTGGCCACGGAAGGCGCGGCCGCCGCTGTTACTTGAAGCGGAACGTGATGCGGCCCTTGCTGAGATCGTAGGGCGTCATTTCCACGTTGACCCGGTCGCCGGCCAGCACGCGGATGCGGTTCTTGCGCATCTTGCCGCTGGTGTGGGCGAGGATCGTGTGTTCGTTGTCGAGTTTCACGCGAAACATGGCGTTGGGCAGCAACTCCATCACCGTTCCGCTGAACTCGATCATGTCTTCTTTAGACATCAGTCCTCATCGTCGCTGAATCCTGTTCGCGATTTTCGCGGCGGAACATGAGGGCGCGGCCGGGGCGGGTCAAGCCGCGGGCGGGGCGGGGCGGGGTTGCTTGGGCGGCCCCCTCCCCCCGGCCACCTCCCGCGAGGGGAGGGGGATTCAGGCTGGGCGTTCGTTCAGCGCATCGAGGCGCAGGCGGATGCTGCGGGCGTGGGCGTCGAGGCCTTCGGCATCCGCCAGGGCGGCGGCGGCGGGGCCGATGGTGGCGAGCGCGGTGATGCCGCCGGCGACCCAGGTGGTGCGCTTGAGGAAATCGAACACCGACAGGCCGGAGGCGTAGCGCGCCGTCCGGCCGGTGGGCAGGACGTGGTTGGGGCCGGCCACGTAGTCGCCGACCGCCTCGGGGCAGCCGTCGCCCAGGAAGGCGGCGCCGGCGTGGCGGATGCGGGCGAACACCGCCTCGGCGTCCGGCATCATCAGTTGCAGATGTTCCGGCGCGAGGCGGTTCACCAGGCCGGCCGCTTCCTCCCAGCCGCGCACCAGCACGATCGCGCCGTGGCCCTGCCAGCTTGCGCCCGCGATGGCGGCGCGGGGCAGGGTGGGAAGCTCGGCGGCGACGGCGGCGGCGACGGCGTCGGCGAAGGCCGCGTCGGTGGTGATGAGGATGGACTGCGCCGCCTCGTCGTGCTCGGCCTGGGCGAGCAGATCGACGGCGACGCGGCGCGGGTCGCTGGTGGCGTCGGCGAGGATCACGACCTCGGACGGGCCGGCGATGGCGTCGATGCCGACGCGGCCGAAGACCTGGCGCTTGGCCTCCGCCACATAGGCGTTGCCGGGGCCGACGATGCGATCGACGGGCGCGATGGTCGCGGTGCCGTAGGCCATCGCGGCGACGGCCTGCGCGCCGCCGACGCGGTAGATCTCGGAGACGCCCGCGCGGCGCGCGGCGGCGAGCACCAGCGGGTTCAGCACGCCGCCCGGCGTGGGGACGCACATCGCGATGCGCGGCACGCCCGCGACGCGCGCGGGGAGCGCGTTCATCAGCACGGAGGACGGATAGGCCGCCTTGCCGCCGGGGACATACAGGCCGACCGCGTCGAGCGGCGTCCAGCGCATCCCGAGCGTGAGGCCGGTTTCGTCGTCCATGCGCAGGTCGGCGGGGCGCTGCGCGGCGTGGAAGGCTTCGATGCGGCGGGCGGCGACATCCAGTGCCTCCAGCAGGGACGCGGGCACCTGCGCCACGGCGGCGTCGATCTCGTCCGCGCGGATGCGGAGCGTCTCGGGCGAAAGGGTCAGGCGGTCGAAGCGGGCGGTGGCCTCGATCAGGGCGGCGTCGCCGCGGGCGCGCACATCGGCCAGGATGGCGGCGACGGCCTCGCCCACGTCCTCCGTCGTTTCGCGCGCCTGGCCGAGCAGGGCGGCGAAGCCGGCCTCGAATTCGGCGTCGCGCGTGTCGAGACGGATCATGCGGCCCCGATCATCCGTGGGCGCGCTGGGCGAGCGCGTCGCGGAAGCGGGCGATCCAGGCGCCGATGGCCTCGGGCCGGGTCTTCAGCGCGGTGCGGTTGACCACGAGGCGGCTGGTGACGTCGGCGATCACCTCGGTTTCGACCAAGCCGTTGGCCTTCAGGGTGGAGCCGGTCTGCACCAGATCGACGATCAGGCGCGCGAGGCCGAGGCCGGGGGCGAGTTCCATCGCGCCGTTCAGGTGCACGACGTCGGTCTGCACGCCGCGCTGCGCGAAGTGGCGGCGCGCGATGTTGGGGTATTTCGTGGCGACGCGGACGCGCGACCAGCGGGCGGGGTCGTCGCCAGCCAGGGCCGTTTCGGCCGGCTCGGCCACCGAGACGCGGCAGCGGCCGATGCCGAGGTCGAGCGGGGCGTACAGCTCGGGGTAGTCGAACTCCATCAGCACGTCGGCGCCGCAGACGCCGATATGGGCTGCGCCGAAGGCGACGAAGGTGGCGACGTCGAAGGGGCGGACGCGGACGATGTCGAGGCCCGGATCGTCGGTCGGGAAGCGAAGGCGGCGGCTGTCCTCGTCGGCGTAGTCGGCGGCGGGGTGGATGCCGGCGTGCGCCAGCAGGTCGCCGCATTCGGCCAGGATGCGCCCTTTGGGGAGCGCGAGCACGACCGGGCCGGTGGCTTCGGGCTCCAGCGCGGCAGCCGGGTAGGGGGCGGTCATGCGGGCTCCGTCGAGAGGTGGGGCCCAATACACCGGTTGGCGCGGCGGGAGGAAGGCGGGGCGGGGGAAGGCTTTGCTGCGTGGGGGGTATGGCTTGGAGGGCGGATCCGTCCGCCGCTCCGGGGCGGCCTACCAGGGCACCTGCGGCAGCAGGTCCAGCATCCCGGCGGCGAACAGGGCGAGGGCGATGGCGGCGGGGAGCCAGTGCAGCTTGGTGGCCGCGGCGGGGGGGCGGGCGCCGGGGATCGGGTCGTCGGTGAGGGAGAGCGGGTCCACGCGGTCGGGCGCGGCGCGGCGCGCGGGGGGCGTCCGGGCATAGGCGAGGCTGCTGTGCGACACGATGATCCCTCCGACCGCGATGCCGGAGAGGGATAATCCAATTTATACGATCGTCAACAGTCAAATACGTGACGAACGATAATCGCGCGGATGATGCGTGGTTTGGCAAAGCCTCCTACGCGGTCGGCAGACGGGAGAAAACTACG
>JAFEFJ010000281.1 GCA_018240635.1 Pseudomonadota bacterium
GGATCACTGGCTGCTGAGAAAAGGCTTCGCTCGGCCCGCGTTCAAACTTACGGCGGGTTCCGATGGACATGTACCGCGTCTATCTGATCGGCTTTTCCGGGCACTTCGAAGCGGTGGAGGTGCTGCACTGCGCGTCGGACGACGAGGCGCTGAGCCTCGCTCGCGGAAAGATGCACGACTTCCCCAGGGCGGAAATCTGGTCGGGAAAGCGCCGGGTGGGCGAACTCGCGCGCGAGCGCGCCGCCCGCCGGCCGCACCGCCCGGCGCCGGGCCCGGGCGGGCAAGGCGCGCCGTTGCTGGAGTAGCGCCGCTGGCCGGCGCCGGCGCGGCGTTCCCCACGGCGTTGTGATGCAGCCGGGAAATGGGATCGCAGTTCGTCCGATGCATCTCTTGCCCAGGGAGCACTGCATCCGATGCTGAAAGGTTCCGACAAGGAGACGGTTCTTCAGTTGCTGAAGCGGGCCGCCCAGGCGCGTCGCATCGGCGACACGCTGAGCGAGGAGGCGCGCGCCAGCCTGCGCGAATACGCCGACCAGCTCGAGGACCGGGCGCGCGCCCAGAGGGCGCAGCTGAGCGCGCAGCTGAGCGCACACCGGGGCGCACGCACGCCGCCCGCCGATCGGCTCGGCACCCGGGCGGGTGCGCGCAACGCGCCTGCTCCGCCCGAGGCGAAGCCATAGCCGCGGGGCACGGAGAGAATTTGCGTCGTCTGTGCGGGAATGGCGACTACCGCAGGATGCGGCGATCCGCCGGGCGAGGCGGAGCGGCTGGCGCGCCCGAGAAGATTCGAACTCCTAACCCCCAGATCCGTAGTCTGGTGCTCTATCCAGTTGAGCTACGGGCGCCGCCGAGGGCGCGGATGTAGCGGATGCCCCGCCGGGTCGCAAGGGCCGCACGGCGCGGTTGGGCCATGCGCAACCCAGCCTCGCGCCCGCCACGGCACGCGCGCCCGCTACGCCGCCAGCAGCGCCTCGGCCATCGCGCCCTGCGCGGGGAAATGCAGCGCGACGCGGGTGCCGACGCTCGCGCTCGTCTCGATCGACAGCGAGCCGCCATGCGCGATCATCAACATTCGCGCGAGCGAGAGGCCGAAGCCCATGCCGCGGCTGTCGGGCCGCGAGTCGGACCAGGCGGTGTCGAGGGCGGCCAACCCGATGCCCTCGTCGGCCACCATCAGCGTGATGCCGGCGGGGGCGGCCACGCAGAAGATGTCGATCGTGTCCTCGTTGCGCGACAGCCGCGCCGCGCTGGTCAGCACGCGGAGCAGGATCTGGTGCAGCGCGCGCCGGTCCGCCTCGATCCGCCGCCCGTCGAGATCCGCGGCGGCGCGCCAGTGGCGGCGTCCCGGCCCCAGCGCCGCCTCCACGGCGGCGACGGCGTCGGCGACCGACTGGCCCAGGCACAGCGACTCGCGGCGCAGCACGCAGGGGCGCGCGGCGGGCAGCGCGTGCTCCGCCAAGGCATCGGCGGTGCTCAGCAGTTGTTCCGCCACCGCCGCCACCGCCGCGCCGTGCCGCGCGGGGTCGATCACGCCCGCGCCGATCTCGTCGGCATGGCCGAGCAGCGCCAGGGCGGGGGTGCGGAAATCATTGGCCGCCAAGCGAAGCATCCGTTCCGTGGCGGCGGCGAGGGAGCGGGCGGAATCGCGTTCCCGCCCCGCATCCTGCAACGCCTGCCGCGCCCGGCGCAGCCGCGTGGCGAACACCGCCGCCGCGGCACCGGCGGCGAGGGCCGCCAGAACGCAGAGCCAGGGGAGGATGGCAGGGATGTCCGTCAGTCTCATGGCGCGAGACTGACGGGATTTTGGCAAACGGAAGGTTAAGGGTCGCGGCCGTGTGATCCGGCCGGACGCGGCAGTCCGGGTTCAGCCGGCGGCGGCCGCCTTCTTCGCCTGGGCGCGGACGATGCGGCGCTTCAGCTCGCGCGCGGGCTCCGCCAGATTGCGGTCGGGGGTGCCGAGCAGAAAGGCGTCGATGCCGCCATTGTGCTCCACCGTGCGGATCGCGCGGGTGGACAGCCGCATGCGGACAGGCTGGCCCAGCGCGTCGGACAGCATCGTCGTGTCCTGCAGGTTGGGCAGGAAGCGGCGGCGGGTCTTGTTGTTGGCGTGGCTGACGTTGTTGCCCGTCAGCACCCCCTTGCCGGTGATATCGCAGCGCCGGGACATCGGGCGAATTCCTTGACTCACGGTTGGCCGCGCGCGGACAGCGGAGCGGCGGCATCTTTCGGAAGGCGCGCCTTATGGCGGGGGGCGTCCCCGGCGTCAAGCACGCCGGGGGTATCGGACCCATGCGCGGCGGTGCGTTATCCCGCCTTGGGCGGCTGCCCGGACATCTGGCGCAACTCGCCGGAACGCACGCTGGCCAGCGCGTTCTGCAGGATCTGCGCGATCGCGTCCTCGCTCACGCTGCGCGCCAGCAGTCCGAGCGCGCCCCCCAGCAAGGCCGAGGCGATGGCGAGCGAGCCGATATTCTGGCCGACCATGTATTCGATCGCCTTGTCCACGACCGCCCCGGCATGGCTGAGGTCAGCGGGCGGCGCTTCGGCGGACGGGCCGGACATCGCAATCTCCTGTTTCCGCGGCCGGTCTTACACGACAGGCCGGCATCCCGCACAGGCCGGGGGCCTAGGCGGCCTCGGGCTGGGCGTCCTCATCCTGCTCGGCCTGCAACGCCCACATCCGGGCATAGAGCCCGCCGCGCGCCAGCAGCGCGGCATGGCTGCCCCGCTCGGCAACCCTGCCCTCCTCCAGCACCACGATCTCGTCGGCGTCCACCACCGTCGAAAGCCGGTGCGCGATGATCAGCGTGGTGCGGTCGCGCGCAACCGCGCGCAGCGCCGTTTGGATGTCCTGCTCGGTGCGGGTGTCGAGCGCGCTGGTGGCTTCGTCCAGGATCAAGAGGCGCGGGTCCTTCAGCAGCGTGCGCGCGATCGCGACGCGCTGCTTCTCGCCGCCCGACAGCTTCAGCCCGCGCTCGCCCACGCGGGTGTCGTAGCCTTCGGGCAGGCGCATCACGAAGTCATGCACCTGCGCAAGCCGCGCGGCGTGCTCGATCTCCGCCTGCGTCGCGCCGGGGCGACCATAGGCGATGTTGTAGCGGATCGTGTCGTTGAACAGCACGGTGTCCTGCGGCACGACGCCGATCGCGGCGCGCAGGCTCGCCTGCGTCACGTCGCGGATGTCGATGCCATCGACGGTGATGCGCCCCTGCGTCGCGTCGTAGAAGCGGAACAGCAGCCGTGCGATGGTGGACTTGCCCGCGCCGGTGCTGCCCACGATCGCGAGCCGCCCGCCGGGCGGGACGGTGATGTCCACGCCCTTCAGGATCTCGCGGTCGGGGCGGTAGCCGAAATGCACGCCCTCGAACCGCACCGCGCAGGCCGGGCCTTCGGACAGGTGCGCGGCGAGCACGGCGGCTCCGGGCCGGTCCGCCACTTCCTGCTCGACGCGCAGCAGGCGGAACATCTGCTCCATGTCCACCAGGCCCTGCTTCACCTCCCGATAGACGAAGCCGAGGAAATTGAGCGGCTGGAACAGTTGCATCAGATAGGTGTTCACCAGCACGAACTTGCCGATGGAAAGCTCGCCGTTGCGCACGCCGAGTGCCGCCATCAGCATGATCCCGCCCATGCCGAGGGCGGTGATCGTCACCTGCCCCAGGTTCAGCATGTTGAGCGTGACCTGGCTTTTCACCGCGGCGCGCTCGTATCGCGCGAGTGCCGCGTCGAAGCGGCCCGCCTCGTGCGCCTCGTTGCCGAAATACTTCACCGTCTCGAAGTTCAGCAGGCTGTCGATCGCCTTTGCCTGCGCCTCGCTGTCCATCTCGTTCATGGTGCGGCGGAAGCGCACGCGCCAGTTGGTGAACAGCAGGGTGAAGCCGATATAGGCGCCCACGGAAACGAATGTCGCGAGCGCGAAGCGCCAGTCGAACATCGCCCACAGCACCGCCGTCACCAGCGCCAGCTCGAACATCGTGGGCAGCACGTTGAACATCGCCATGCGCAGCACGGCCTGGATGGCGGTGGTGCCGCGGTCGATGGCGCGCGACAGGCCGCCGGTCTGCCGGTCCAGGTGGAAGCGCAGCGACAGCCCGTGCAGATGTTGGAAGGTGCGCAGCGCGATCACCCGGCTGGCGCGCTGCTGGACGGAGGCGAAGATCGCATCGCGCAGCTCGCCGAAGCCGCTCGATCCGACGCGCAGCAGGGCGTAGGCGACGATCAGGGCGGCGGGCAGCGTCAGCACCGCCGCGTCGCCCGCCTTGGGCGCGAGCTGATCGACGATGCGGCCGTACACGACAGGCATGTACACGGTCGCGACCTTGGCGAGCGCAAGGCAGCTCATCGCCAGAACGACGCGCACGCGCGCCCCGGTGTCGCCCTTGGGCCACAGATACGGCAGCAGCGAGCCCACCGTCCGCCAGCCCGACCGGGGCGGGCCGGTCAGCAGGCTCTCGGCGTTGCCGGACCGGGTTTTTCGTACCATCTCGCGCATGTGGCATGCCGATGGCGGATTGGAAAGGCGAGGCAGGGTGGCACCAGACGAACGGCCGGGGCAGGACTGGGGGCAGGATTGCGGGGGGCTGATGCGGCACATCCGCGCCTGCAACAACGCGGTCCTGCCGGGCGGACGCACCGCCCTCCACATCGGCGCGGCCCGCGTGGGCTGGCTCGCCCCCGCGCTCGCGGAGGCGCTGGCCGCCCATCAGGCGCTCCGCCGCGACGGCGCGGCGCTGGTGCTGGAGGACGGCGCGGCGCTCGACGGAATCGCGGCCGAGATGGCCGCGCAGGGCTTCGGCCGCCGCCGGGGCGAGCCGTTCGACGTGCGTCCCGACGACGATCCGGACGGTCCCGTGCTCGCCCGCATCGACCGCGGCGCGCTGCCCGCCTTCGGCGTTTCCGCGACCGGCGTCCACGTGAATGGCCTGGTTCGGACCCCATCGGGCGCCGCCCTGTGGGTCGCGCGCCGCGCCGCCGACAAGGCGCTCGATCCCAACAAGCTCGATCACGTCGTGGCC
>JAFEFJ010000282.1 GCA_018240635.1 Pseudomonadota bacterium
TGGGGCGTGGACGCAACCGAGGAGGAGCATCGCCGCTTCGGCGCCTCCGTCCCCGACTGGCCCGCCTTCCCCGATTCGGCCGAGGCGCTGGCCTACCTGAAGCGGCACTACAAGCTGGTGATCCTGTCGAACGTGGACCGCGTCAGCTTCGCCGGCAGCAACAAGCGGCTCGGCGTGGAGTTCGACGCGATCTACACCGCGCAGGACATCGGCTCCTACAAGCCCGATCCGCGCAACTTCCAATACATGCTCGACAAGCTGGCCGGGCAGGGCATCGGCAAGGCCGACATCCTGCACACCGCGCAAAGCCTGTTCCACGACCACGTCCCGGCCAAGCGCTTCGGCCTCGCGGGCGCCTGGATCGACCGCCGCGCCGACCAGGGCGGCGGCTGGGGCGCGACGGCGAAGCCCGCCGAGGACGCGCGCTACGATTTCCGCTTCACGAGCCTGGCCGAAATGGCCGAGGCGCACCGGCGGGAGGCGGCCGCCTAGCCGCCCGCTTCGTCGCGCGTCTCGGGCATCGCGAGCCACACGAGCAGCGTGCCCGCCAGACCCGCGCCGGCAAGCCCCCAGAAAGCCGCCGAGCTGCCGGCCATCGAGGCGAGCCAGCCGGCGAAGCTCGTGCTGATGGTGGCGCCGATGAACACGGTCAGGCCGAAGATGCCCATGCACAGGTTGTAGCGGCCGTTCTGCCGCGTGAGGTCGGCCGAGATCAGCGGCATCATCACGCCGAACACCGCGGACGACATCCCGCTGATCGCCTGCAGTCCGATCAGCGTGTAGGCGCCGGGAAACAGCGCGATCAGCGCGGTGCGCAGCGGCAGCGAGCCCCAGCCCAGCAGCAGCATCCCGCGCCGCCCGGCGATCTGCGCCCGCCGCCCGACCCAGGGCGAGAGCAGCGCCGTCACGCCCTGCGGCACCACGATCGACGCGGCGATGACGATATCCGCCAGGCTGCCCGCCGTCTTCGTCGCCTGGCTCGCCGCGATCGGCAGCACGGCGGCGTTCGACAGGTGGAACAGGAACACGCAGCCGCAGAAGATCAGCAGCCGCCGGTCGGTCAGCATCCCCCGCGCGGCGCGCCAGTCGAGCGGCTCCTGCCGCTCGGTCTCGCCCTCCACCGGGCCGATCATCGACAGGGCGAACAGCGCCGGGACGCCTAGCGCGGCGGTGAGCCAGAACACCGAGACCGCCGAGACGTAGCTGCCTGCGATCCCCATCACCCCGGCGGCGATGCCGTTGCCGATCGCCATGAAGCGGGCGTTGCGGCCGAGCCGCTCGCCCAGCGCCTCGTGCCCGACCAGGATCAGGCTGACGGCGGCGATGGCCGGGGTCAGCACGCAGCTTGCGAAGCCGTGCAGGATCTCGGCGGCGTAGACCGACAGCAGGCTGGGGCTGAGGGCGAACAGCAGGGCGGCGAAGCTGACCGACGAGATGCCGAAGCCGACGGCGAGCCGCTTGCTGCGCAGCCAGTCCACCAGCAGCCCCGCCGGCACCTGCGAGATCATCGCGGTGATGGTGCCGAGGCTGAGCGCGAAGCCGATATCGACCTGCGTCCAGCGCCGCTCGGTCAGGTAGACGGCGATGAACGGGCCGAACCCGGTCTGCACGTCGGCGACGAAGAAGGTCATCAGGTCGAGCCCGCGGATGGCGCGGGCGTGCGGGTTGCCCTTCTTCGACATTCACGGCTTCGCGGCGGGCGGCGACGTGGGGGAACCGGGCGGCGCGGCCGCCGGGGCTGCGGGGGAGGCGGGCGCCGCGGGCGGCGCGGGCGGCGCGGGTGCGGACGGCCCTGGCGCGGGCGGGGCAGGCGTGGGTGGGGCAGGCGCGGGCGGGGCGTCGGGGGCGCGGCGCACCACCACCTGCGCGGTCGAGCCCGGCTCGGTGTATTGCGGCGCCGCCTTGATCTCGTCCGCCGGCATGGTGACGGTGATCGGATGGTCGTGGTCGGCGGGGTTGAAGTGGATCATCCCCCAGTGAACCGCGATGACGCGGTTGCCGATCCCGAGGAACCCGCCAACGTCGAGCACCACCGCCTCCGGCTGGCCGCTGCTGTCCACCAGCACATCGACGATCCGCCCGACCACGCCGCCGGACGGGGCATAGACGTTCTGGCCGAGGATCGGCATCGCCACGGTCGGCGGAACCGGCGTGGTGGCGGGCGGAGGCGGTGCGGCGGCGAGCAGCAGCAGAAGCAGGGCCGCCGCGCGCATCCGCCGCGGAAGGCGCGAAACTCCGAACAGCGGATGTGGCATGGCGTCCCGTCGTTGTGTGTAGGTGCAACGAGCATAGGCGCGCGCGGCGGGAGCGGACCAGAGCGCGCCATTTCCATTTCGCACCGCTTGGCTTGGCACCGCTTGGCGGATGCGGTTCCCTTCCCGGATGCCGACGGTCGCGCTGGCGCGAGAGACGGATTGGGCCGGCTGGCGCGCGGCGGCCCGCGCGCTGGTGCTGGCCGGCGTGGCGCCCGATGCGGTGCGCTGGCGCGCCGGCGGCGCGGGCGACGCGCTGCCGGCCGCCGAGGGCGGCTTCGGCCTGCCGCGCGCGCTGGTGGACCTCGCCACGCTGGCGTTCCAGGCGCGCGATCCCGACCGTTTCCCGCTGCTGTATCGCCTGGTGTGGCGCGCCCATGCCGGCGAGCGGGTGCTCGATCTGGCGCTGGACCCCGATGTGGACGCGGCGCGGGCGCTCGCGCTGGCGGTGCGGGCCGAGGCGCACCGGATGCGGACGCATGTGCGGTTCCTGCGGGCGGGAGGAGACGCGGGCGGGGGCGGGCGGCTGATCGGCTGGTACGCGCCCGCGCATTTCGTGCTGGAAGCCAGCGCGCAACTGATCGCGCGGCGGTTCCCCGACCCGTCCTGGTCGATCCTGACGCCGGACGGCTCGGCCCACTGCGACGGCGGCGACCTGCGGTTCGGCCCCGGCGTCGCGCCGCCGGCGGACGACGCGGCGCTGGCGGCGCTGTGGGGCGAGCGGGGCGGCGAGCTGCTGGCCGGGGCAAGGCCGGGCACCTCCGTCCCCGAGGCCGAGGCCCTGGAGGAGGCGCCGCGTCCGCCGGACCGGCCGGCGCTGGGGCCGGTGGTGCGGCATGTCCCGGCAGACGCCGCGCTGGCCGAGGCGTCGGCGGAGGCGGTGCGCTGCCGCCGCTGCCCGCTGTGGGAACCGGCGACGCAGACCGTGTTCGGCGAAGGTCCGCCCGGCGCGCGGCTTCTGCTGGTGGGCGAGCAGCCGGGCGACCAGGAGGACGTGATCGGCCGCCCCTTCGTCGGGCCCGCCGGGCAATTGCTGGATCAGGCGCTGGAGGAGGCCGGCATCGACCGCCGCGCGGTCTACATCACCAACGCGGTGAAGCACTTCAAGTTCGTCCGCCGCGGCAAGCGCCGCATCCACGAGCGGCCCGACCCGGCGGAGATGCACGCCTGCGCCTTCTGGCTGGACGTTGAGCGGGTGCGGATCGCGCCGCGCCTGACGGTGCTGATGGGCGCCACGGCGGCGCGCAGCGTGCTGGGGCGGCCGGTGACGATCACGCGCGAGCGCGGCCGCCCGTTCGAGCTTGCGCCCGGCGCGACGGGCTTCGTGACCGTGCACCCCTCCTTCCTGCTCCGCCTGCCGGACGAAGCGGCGAAGGCGCGCGAGTACCGCGCCTTCGTCGCCGACCTGCGGGAAGCCGCGCGGATCGCGGGCGGGGGATAGGGCCGCCCGCGTCCATTCGCGTTCAGCCGGCCTTTCGCCGGTCAGGGTCGCCGGCGATCTGCCAGGTGGCGGCGGCCACCATGCTGCCGAGGAAGGTGCCGGCGGTCATGTCGCCGACGAAGTGATAGTCCATCCCGTACAGCCCGACGGCGGTGTTCAACACCCCAAGCGCCCACAGCGGCCGCAGGCGCGGCCAAGCGATCCACAGCACGCCCGCCACCGCCGTGATTATGGTCATGTGCCCCGACGGGAACGAGGCGTAGCCCCTTCCGCCATGGAACGGGAAGAAGCCGTAGACGCCGTCCTGGATCCAGGACGGGTTGCGGTTGATCCAGGTTTCCGGCCAGGTGTGGCCGAAGGCGTATTTCAGCGCGTCCTTGATCGCCCCGGCCGCCACAAGGCTGATCGCGGCACGGAACGGCACCAGCGCCCAGAACGGCAATCCGCCGCGCCCGAGATGCGCAAGCCCGCCCGCCACCAGCACGATGGGCGCCGCCACCGCGAGAACCTCGGGCAGGCGCTGCATCGTCTCGAAGATCGGATGGCCTGCCAGCACGGCGTGCGCGAAGGTCGATGCCGGGCGGTCCACGAACAGCTCGGCCAGCGTGACCAGCACAGCGCAGGCGGCGAGCGCCCAGAGATAGGGTCGCAACGTCTTCATGACGGCTCCATCGGCAGGTCGATTCACTTTAGACGAGAAGACGCAAAGGTAAGAATGCGATGCAAATGCGACATTGCACTTGCGTCTTGACTTGTCCCGCCATGGGGTTAACTGCGCGGGGATGCGCCGTTTCTCCGACCTGACCGAGCAGGAAGTGCTCGCCCTCGCGATTTCCAACGAGGAGGAGGACGGGCGCATCTATTCCGACTTCGCGGACTCGCTGCGCGAGAAATACCCGGACAGCGCGCGTGTGTTCGAGGACATGGCGGGCGAGGAGGATCAGCACCGCCGCGCGCTGATCGACCTCTATGTGTCGCGGTTCGGCTCGCACATTCCGTATATCCGCCGTCAGGACGTGCGCGGCGCGCCGAGCTATCAGCCGGCGTGGCAGGTGGTGCCAAAGGGCATCGCCGCGATCCGGCGGCAGGCGCGCCAGATGGAGGCGAACGCGAGCCGCTTCTACCTGGAGGCGGCGGCGCGGGTGACCACGGCGGATGCGCGCAAGCTGCTCGGCGACCTCGCGGCGGCCGAGGTTGAGCATGTGCAGGCGGCGGGCCGGATCGAGGACGAACACCTGACCGGCGGCGCGGTCGAGCGCGAGGACGCCGAGGCGCGCAAGCGTTTCGTGCTGCAGGTGATCCAGCCGGGCCTCGTGGGGCTG
>JAFEFJ010000283.1 GCA_018240635.1 Pseudomonadota bacterium
GCGGCGGGGCGCGACAAGGACGCGCAGATCACCAACCTGGGCCAGAAGCTGAACGCCGCGCTCGCCGCCAAGGTGGAGGAGCTGCAGCAATACCGCAGCGACTTCTTCGGCAAGCTGCGCCAGGTGCTGGCGGGGCGGCCCGGCATCCAGGTGGTGGGCGACCGCTTCGTGTTTCAGAGCGAGGTGCTGTTCCCGGTCGGCAGCGCCGACGTCACCCCGGCGGGCGAGGAGCAGATGCGCCTTCTCGCCATCAGCATCCGCCAGATCGCCGCCGAAATTCCGCCCGACGTGAACTGGATCCTTCGCGTCGATGGCCACGCCGACAAGCAGAAGCTGTCCGGCTCCGGCGCGTTCGCGAGCAACTGGGAACTGTCCGCCGCGCGCGCGATCGCGGTGGTGAAGCTGCTGATCGACCAGGGCGTGCCCGCCAACCATCTTGCCGCCACCGCGTTCGGCGACACCCAGCCGCTCGATCCCAGCGACACGCCGCAGGCCTACGCGCGCAACCGCCGCATCGAATTGCGGCTGACCGACCGGTGACGCGGCTGCGCATCCTGGCGGCCGCGGCGCTCGCCTGCGCCGCGGCGGCCTTCGCGTTGCCCGCCGGCGCGCGGCCGCAGGGCGGCAGCGATGTCGCCATGACCGGGCAGGCGGAGTGGGACGATCCGGTGCCCTATTGCCGCGCGGTCGGCACGATCGATGCGCCGGATGCGCGCTACGGCGGCCCGCCGATGCCCGAGTGGGTTGCGCGCGCGCTCAAGCGCGCGATGCACGCACCGGCCTCGGCGCCGATCGCGCCGTTCCGGCGCGCGGCATGGCGCTGCCTCGATGGCGCGGTGCTCGCCTGCGCGACCGGCGCGAACATTCCCTGTTCCGAGAAGGCGGATACGCGCCACACGCCGCCGCCGGGCGCGCTGCGCTTCTGCGCGGAGAACCGCAACGCCGACGTGGTGCCTGCCTACGCCACCGGCCGCGCCACCATCTTCGCCTGGCGCTGCGACGGCACGCAGCCGGTGATCGCGCGACAGGTGCAGGAAGTGGACGCGGCGGGCTTTCCGAAGGCGTTCTGGTATCCGGTGGTTCCCTGACCGTTCCGGCGGCGGCCGCGCGATGCACGACCCCCGTCTTCCACTTAATCCACAGGCCGAAGCGGATAACGGCCCGGCGCGGGAGGCGCTAGGGTGGGCGCAGTCATGAACACCATCGAATCGCCGCTGCTCGGGCTGTCGCAGCGCCTGCCGCCGTCCAACATCCAGGCCGAGCAGGCGCTGCTCGGCGCGCTGCTGGCGAACAACCGCGCCTATGAGCGGGTGTCGGAGTTCCTCGCCCCCGAACATTTCGCCGATCCGCTGCACGGGCGCATCTTCCAGGCCATCGCGCGGCGCGTGGAAGCGGGCCAGCTCGCCGACGCGGTCACGCTGAAGGCCGAGTTCGAGCATTCCGGCGTGCTGGAGGAAGTGGGCGGCGTCGCCTATCTCGGCCAGCTGCTCGGCGCGATGGTCGGCATCATCAACGCCGGCGAATACGGCCGCGCGATCCACGATACCTGGATGCGCCGCCAGCTCATCGAAGTCGGCGAGACGGTGGTGAACAACGCCTTCGGCGCCGATCCCGAACTGGACGGCCGCGCGCAGATCGAGGCGGCGGAACAGTCGCTGTTCGATCTTGCCGTCGAAGGCACATCGGGCGGCTTCATGAGCTTCGAGCGCGCGCTGGCCGAGGCGATCACCGGCGCCGACCGCGCCTTCAAGCGGCTCGGCCATGTCTCGGGCCTGACGACGGGGCTGCGCGACCTCGATTCCAAGACCGGCGGCCTGCACCCGTCCGATCTCGTGATCCTCGCCGGGCGTCCCGGCATGGGAAAGACCGCGCTCGCCACCAAGATCGCCTTCGGCGCGGCGCAGTCGCTGCTCGCCGATGCGCGCGCCGCCGGCGTCGAGCCTCGCGCGCAGGTCGCGATCTTCTCGTTGGAAATGAGTTCAGAGCAGCTCGCGACCCGCCTTCTCGCGGAAACCGCGCGCGTCTCCAGCGACCGCATCCGGCGCGGCGATATCGGCCAGAAGGAATTCGACCGCTTCGTGCAGGCCAGCCGCGAGATCGGCGCGCTGCCGATGCAGATCGACGACACGCCCGCGCTCACGCTGTCGGCGATGCGCACGCGCTGCCGGCGGCTCAAGCGCACCAAGGGGCTCGCGCTGGTGGTGGTCGACTACCTGCAACTGATGCGCCCGGCGGCGGGCACGCGGCCCGAGAACCGGGTGCTGGAAATCAGCCAGATCACGCAGGGGCTGAAGGCGATCGCGAAGGAGCTTGCGGTGCCGGTGCTGGCGCTGTCGCAGCTCTCGCGCGCCGTCGAAAGCCGCGAGGACAAGCGGCCGCAGCTTTCGGACCTGCGCGAGTCCGGCACCATCGAGCAGGACGCCGACTCGGTGATGTTCATCTACCGCGACGAGTACTACCTCGCGCAGCGCGCGCCCAAGCAGATGGGCTTCGACAGCGAGCAGAAATTCCAGGACAGCCTGGAGAAGTGGCAGCGCGACATGGAGGAGGTCCACAACAAGGCCGAGCTCATCATCGCCAAGCAGCGCCACGGCCCCACCGGCACCATCCCGCTGTTCTTCGAGGCCGAATTCACCCGCTACGCCGACCTCGACCGCGCGCATTCGGCCGATGACGCGGATTGACGCCATGACCCACGATGCCGAAGGCCACGGCGCGGTCCTGGAAATCGACCTCGCCGCCATCGCCGCCAACTGGCGCAGCCTGTCCGCCCGCCATCCCTCGGGCCCCGTCGCGGGCGTGGTGAAGGCGGACGGCTACGGCCTCGGCGCGCCGAAGGTCGCCGCGGCGCTGCACGGCGCGGGATGCCGGCATTTCTTCGTCGCCCATCCGCAGGAGGCGCTGGCGATCCGCGATGCCGTCGAAGGCGCGTTCCTTGGCGTGCTCAACGGGCTGATCCCAGGCACCGAGGACGCGCTGGTCCGCCACCGCATCGCCCCCGCCCTCGGCTCGCTCGCGGAAATCGACGCCTGGGCCGCCGCCGCCCGCCGGGCCGGGCGCGCGCTGCCCGCGCTGCTGCATGTCGATACCGGCATGGCGCGCCTCGGCCTCACGCCCGAGGAGGTCGAGGCGGTGGCCGCGAACCCCGCCCGCCTCGACGGCATCGAGCTGCGCTACGTCATGACGCACCTCGTCTCGGCCGAGGTGCCGGACGATCCGGAGAACGCCCGCCAGCGCGACCGCTTCGCCGCCGCCTGCGCCCGCCTGCCCGCGGCGCCGCGCAGCTTCGCCAATTCCTCCGGCCTGTTCCTCGGGCCGGACTTCGCCTCCGACCTCGCGCGGCCGGGCGCCGCGCTTTACGGCGTGAACCCCACGCCGGGGCGGGAGAACCCGATGCGCCCGGCGGTGCGGCTGCTGGCGCGCGTGCTGCAGGTGCGGGAGATCCCGGCGGGCGCCACCGTCGGCTACAACGGCACCTGGACCGCCGCGCGGCCCAGCCGGATCGCCACCGCCTGCATCGGCTACGCCGATGGCTGGCACCGCAGCCATTCCAACCGGGGCGAAGCGTGTTTTGACGGGCAGCCGGTGCCGCTGGTAGGCCGTGTCTCCATGGACCTCACCACCTACGACGTCACCGACCTGCCCGGGATCGGCGCGGGGGACTGGCTGGAGCTGATCGGCCCGCACCGCTCGCCGGACCAGGCGGCCGAGGCCGCCGGCACCAACGGCTACGAAGTGCTCACCTCCCTCGGTCGGCGGTTCCTCCGGCGCTATCGCTCCGCGTGACCAGAATACTCGATCTGATCGCCGCGGTCGGGCGCGCCGTGCTCGACGTCTGCCGCGCCGCGGGCGACCTCGCGCTGTTCGCCGCCGTCGGCGTCTCGCACATCCTCCGCCCGCCCTTCTATTGGCGGCTGTTCCTGCGCGCGATGGTGGAGATCGGTTATTTCAGCCTCCCCGTGGTGGCGCTGACCGCGGTCTTCACCGGCATGGTGCTGGCGCTGCAGTCCTACACGGGCTTCTCCCGCTTCTCGGCGGAAAGCGCGATCGCGAGCCTCGTGGTGTTGTCGGTCACGCGCGAGCTGGGGCCGGTGCTGGCCGGGCTGATGGTGGCGGGGCGGATCGGCGCGGCCTTCGCGGCCGAAATCGGCACGATGCGCGTCACCGACCAGATCGACGCGCTCTCCACGCTCTCCACCGACCCGATGAAATACCTGGTCGCCCCGCGCCTGCTCGCGGGCACCATCGCGCTGCCGATGCTGGTGGTGGTGGCCGACATCCTGGGCGTGCTCGGCGGCTACATCGTCGCCACGCTGAAGCTGGGCTTCGTCTCGGCGATCTACCTGAAGAACACGATCGACTTCATGGAGACGCAGGACGTGGTCTCGGGCCTCGCGAAGGCCGCCGTGTTCGGCTTCCTGATCACGCTGATGGGCTGCTACCAGGGCTACCGCAGCCGCGGCGGCGCCGAGGGCGTGGGAGCCGCGACCACCAACGCGGTGGTCAGCGCCTCGATCCTGATCCTGGCCTTCGACTACCTGCTGACCGAGATGTTCTTCGCGCGATGAGCGGCGCGGCCCCCGCTCCCGCCCCGCCCCGCATCCGCCTGCGCGGGCTGCGCAAGGCGTTCGGCGACAAGCAGGTGCTGGACGGCGTCGATCTCGATGTGCCGGTCGGCACCTCGCTCGTGGTGATCGGCGGCTCGGGCAGCGGCAAGTCGGTGCTGATCAAGTGCATCCTCGGCCTGATCGAGGCCGATTCCGGCACGATCGAGATCGACGGTCGCGATCTCGCCGCGCTGCCGCCCGCCGAACGCCGCGCCGAGCGGGCGCGGATCGGGATGCTGTTCCAGAACGGTGCGCTATTCGACAGCCTGACCGTCTGGGAGAACGTCTCCTTCGGCCTCACCGCGCGCGGCGGGATCGCGCGGCGGGAGGCGAAGGCGCGCGCCGCCGAATACCTCCAGCAGGTCGGGCTCGCGCCCAGCGTGG
>JAFEFJ010000284.1 GCA_018240635.1 Pseudomonadota bacterium
CGCTGCTCCACCTTGTTCTGCGCGTCCACCACCCAGACGTAGCTGCCCTGCTGGTCGGACAGCACGGCGACGCGCGGGATCGCCAGCGCCATGATCGGCTCCAGCCCCTCCACCGTCACGGTGACGAACTCGCCGTCGGTCAGCCGCCGCGCCACCGGCTCGCCCGGCTTGGGCGGGCGCAGCGCGGGATTGGCGATCTTCGCGCGCATCAGCACCGTGTCGGTGTTCTGCGCCACCGTCGGATCGACGTAGTCGATATGGCCGGGCTGATCGTACTGCGTGCCGTCGGCCAGCTTCAGCCGCACCGTCACCGCGCCCAGCCCGCCCTTGTCGAAGAACTTGCGCTGCAGATCGAGGTTCGAGCGTTCCGAGATCGGGAACAGCACGTACATCGGGTCCTGGCTCACGATGGTCGCGAGCGGCCCGGTGCTGGGGGAGACGACGTTGCCGTTGGTGATCAGCGTGCGGCTGATCTTGCCCGCCACCGGCGCGTGGATCTCGGTGTAGGCGAGGTTGATCTGCGCCTGCCGAAGCTGCGCCTGCGCGGTCAGCAGCTGCGCCGACAGCGACCGCTGGTTCGCCTTCGCATCGTCGTACAAGGAACGCTGCCCGGCCGGCGTGTTCAGCAGCGACTGCGCGCGCGCCAGCGCGATGTTGGCGTTGTCGAGCTGCGCGGAAATCTGCGCGACCGTCCCCGCCGCCTGCTGCACCGCCGCCTCGAACGGGCCGCGCTCCAGCTTGTACAGCAGGTCGCCCGCCTGCACCTCGGAGCCCTCGGTGAACAGGCGCTCCTCCAGGAAGGCGGTCACGCGGGCGGTGAGCTGCACGCGGTCCACGGCGGAGACGCGGCCGATGAACTCGGCGCTCTCTGTCACCGGGCGCGGCTCCACCGTCACCACGCCGACGGCGGGCGGCGGTCCGCCCGGAGCCTGGGCGCGCGCGCCGGGCGCGAGCATGGCGCAGGCCAGCAGGATGGCGAGCACCGGCGCAAAGCCGCGCGGCGCGGGCAGGCGAAGCGTCATCCGGCCTTTCCTCGTGATTCGCCCGTCGGTTGATGGGAAGCGCCGCGCCGGGGAAGCGGGTGCGCGGACAGCCCTCGGCATGTGGGAAGCGGCGGCCGCGCGGCAACCGCGGGCCGAGCCATCCCCCCCGAATGGCAGGGAGAAGCTAGGAACCTCGCCCCCGGCAGGTCAACCTCCCCGTCCGCCCAGGGGCACGGACGCCGGGCGGGCACGCCGGGCAGCGACGCCGCGTCCCGCCCTTGCCCTGCGCCCGCCGCCGCCGCACCTTTGCGCAATCCATTCCCGAACGGCGCAAGAGGTCCGCGATGGCAGAACACGTCACCCTGTGCGAGGTCGGCCCGCGCGACGGGCTGCAGATCGCCAAGACCCGCATGACGACCGAGGCGAAGCTGCGCTGGATCCGCGCGCTCGCCGCCTCGGGCCTGAAGGAAATCGAGGTCGGCAGCTTCGTCCCCCCGCGCGTCATCCCGCAGATGGCCGACACCCAGGCGGTGACCGAGGATGCCGTCACCATCCCCGGCCTGACGGTCGTCGCCCTCGCCCCCAACCTGCGCGGCGCCCAGGGCGCCTACGCCGCCGGCGCCCACCGCGTCAGCGTCCCCGTCTCGGTCAGCGAGGGCCACAGCCGCGCCAACCTCAACCGCACCCCCGCCGAACAGGTGGCCGAGGTCGCCCGCCTCGTCGAATGGGTGCGCGCGCAGGAACGCCCGATGCAGGTCGTCGCCGGCGCCTCCACCGCCTTCGGCTGCTCGATCGACGGCACCGTCTCCACCGCCGCCGTCGTCGCGCTGTCCGAGGGTCTCGCGGAAGCCGGCGTCGATGGGCTGATGCTGTGCGACACGGTGGGCTACGGCCACCCCGCGCAGATTAAGGAGGTCGTCCGCGCCACCCGCGCGGCGGTCGGCGACGTGCTGTGGGGCCTGCATCTGCACGACACCTGCGGCCTCGGCCTCGCCAACGCCCTCGCCGGCGTCGAGGAGGGCATCCGCGTGTTCGACGCCTGCCAGGCCGGCCTCGGCGGCTGCCCCTACGCCCCCGGCGCGTCGGGCAACATCGTGATGGAAGACCTCGTGTTCATGCTGGAAAGCATGGGCTTCCACACCGGCGTCGATCTGGCGAAGCTGCTCGAAGCCCGCGCCGTGCTGCATGCCGGGCTGCCCGAGGAGCCGATGCACAGCCAGGTGGCGAAGGCCGGAATCCCGCGCACCTTCCACCCGGTCACGCTGCCCGCCGCCGCCTGACCGACGGTGGGCGCGCTGCCGCTCGACGGCGTCACGGTCGTCGAATTCGTCCACATGGTGATGGGGCCGACCTGCGGCCTCGTGCTCGCCGATCTTGGCGCGGACGTCATAAAGGTCGAGCCCGCGCCGCACGGCGACAACACCCGCCGCCTCGCGGGCTCGGGCGCCGGGTTCTTCGCCGCGCTCAACCGCAACAAGCGCAGCATCGCCGTCGATCTGAAGCATCCCGACGGCATCGCGCTGGTGCAGCGCCTGCTCGATGGCGCCGACGTGCTGGTGGAGAACTTCCGCCCCGGCGCGATGGAAAAGCTCGGCCTCGGCTACGCCGCGCTGGCCGCGCGCAATCCGCGGCTGATCTACTGCTCCTGCAAGGGGTTCCTGCCCGGCCCGTACGAGAACCGCACCGCGCTCGACGAGACGGTGCAGATGATGGCGGGGCTGGCCTACATGACCGGCCCGCCCGGCCGTCCGCTGCGCGCGGGCTCGTCGGTGAACGACATCATGGGCGGCATGTTCGCCGCCATCGGCATCCTCGCCGCGCTGAACGAGCGCCACGCCACGGGCCGCGGCAAGCATGTGCAGTCCGGCCTGTTCGAGAACAACGTGCTGCTGATGGCGCAGCACATGGCGCTGATTGCCACGACCGGCAAAGTCCCGCCGCCGATGAGCGTGCGCACGCCCGCGTGGTCCGTGTACGACATCTTCGACACCGCCGATGCCGATCAGGTCTTCGTCGGCGTCGTCACCGACACCCAATGGCCCGGCTTCTGCGACGCCTTCGGGCTGACCGACCTCGCCGCCGACCCGTCGCTCGCCACGCAGAACCAGCGCGTCGCCGCCCGCGACCGCACCATCCCGCGCATCGCCGAGGTGCTGCGCGGCTACACCCGCGCCGAACTGATGGCGAAATGCGAGGCGCTGGGCCTGCCCTACGCCCCCATCGGCAAGCCCGCCGAGCTGTTCGACGACCCGCACCTCAACGCCTCGGGCGGCCTGCTGCCCGTCACCCTGCCGGATGGCCGGACCACGAAACTTCCCGCGCTGCCCATCGCGCTCGACGGCGAACGCCCGGGCCTGCGCCGCGACCTGCCGCGCGCCGGCGAGCACGGCGCGGCCATCCTGCGCGAACTCGGCTACCCCGAGTCCGAAATCGCCCGCCTGCGCGATGCCGGCGTGCTCGTGTGACCCCCGCAACGGACGGCCCAGAATGACCGACGCCGATATCGGCTTCCTCCCGGCCACCGAACTCGCCCGTCTCTACCGCCGCAAGGCACTCTCCCCGGTCGAGGGGGCGGAGGCCGTGCTGCGCCACATCGCGCGGACCGAGCCGCGCGTGAACGCGATGACCCTCACCACCCCCGAGCTCGCGCTGCGCCAGGCCCGCGCCGCCGAGGCCGCCTTCGCCAAGGGGGAAGACCCCGGCCCGCTCGCCGGCATCCCCGTGACCATCAAGGACCTGCACCTCACCGCCGGCATCCCGACCGAGTTCGGCTCCTTCGCGATGAAGGGGAACGTGCCGGCCGAGGACACGCCCTCGGTCGCCCGCCTGCACGAAGCCGGCACCGTGATGCTGGGCAAGACCACCGCCTCGGAGTTCGGCTGGAAGGGCGTCAGCAACAGCCCGCTCACCGGCATCACCCACAATCCCTGGAAGCACGGCCACAACGCGGGCGCGTCCTCGGCCGGCGCGGGCGCGGCGGCGGCGGCCGGGTACGGGCCGTTGCACCAGGGCTCGGACGGCGCGGGCTCGATCCGGATGCCGGCGCATTTCTGTGGCATCTACGGGCTGAAGCCCACCTTCGGCCGCGTGCCGCTGTGGCCGATGTCGAACAACGACACCGCGACCCATCTCGGCCCCATGACCCGCACCGTCGCCGACGCCGCGCTGATGCTGCGCGCGATGGCCGGGCCGCATCCCTGGGACTATCTCAGCCTCGAATCGCCGCCCGCCGACTACGCCGCGCACCTGCACGCGGGCGTGCGCGGCAAACGCATCGCCTTCAGCCCCGATCTCGGCCATGCCCGCGTCGATCCCGACGTGGCCGCCGTCGTCGCCGAGGCCGCGAAGGCGTTCGAGGCGCTGGGCGCGAGGGTCGAGCAGGTGACGCCCGCCTGGGGGCCGCTCGGCCCGGAGATCGGGCTGTTCTTCTGGCGCACCGTCTATGCCGCCCGCACCGACCTGCTGGAGAAGTGGGAGCCGCAGATGGACCCCGGCTTCGCCGCGTTGATCCGCGCCGGGCAGGACATCACGATCCGCGACTTCAACCTGATGCGGAGCCGCAAGTTCGAATACTGCCGCGCCATCCACACCTTCTTCCAGGACTGGGACTTCCTGCTCACCCCCGCCGTCAGCGTCGCCGCCTTCCCCGCCGACCGCCTGCAGCCCGAGGGCTGGCCGCAGCATCCGTGGAACTGGCTGGAGTGGTCGCACTTCTCCTACCCGTTCGACATGTCCGGCAACCCGGCGGCGAGCGTGCCCGCCGGCTTCACCCCCGCCGGCCTGCCCGTGGGACTGCAGATCGTCGGCCCCCGCTTCGACGATCTCGGCGTCCTGCAAGCCTCCGCCGCCCTCGAACAAGCCCGCCCCTGGGCCGACAAACGCCCCCCACTCGCCTGACCCCCGAATCCCCTCTCCGCCCGCATCGCGGGGGGAGAGGGAGGGGCCCCCAATTGCCCTCTTGCGCGCAGCGAT
>JAFEFJ010000285.1 GCA_018240635.1 Pseudomonadota bacterium
CCATGCGCCACCGGCAGCCCCGCCGCCGCCCAGGCGCCGCTCATCGCGGGCAGCCCCGGCACGACCTCCACGCGGAAGCGTCCCGCGAGGTGATCGAAGACATACATGGCCGAGCCGTAGAAGAACGCGTCGCCCTCGCACAGCAGCGCGACGTCCTGCCCGGCTTCGAGCCGCGCGGCGATGCGCCCCGCCGCGTCCTCGTAGAACGCCGCCATCGCCGCGCGGTATTCGGGATCGTGCGGCGACAGTTCGGTCGTGTAGGGATAGTCGAAGCGGAGCGCTTCGGACTCCGCGCGCAGATGCGGGCGCGCGATGGTCGCCGCATGGCCCGCGCGGCCGCGCTTGGCGAAGAAGGCGTGGCAGGGCGCCGATCCCAGAACGCGCGCCGCGCGCAGCGTCACCAGGTCCGGCGCGCCGGGGCCGAGGCCAACCACATACAGCGTCGCGCCGCTCATTCCGCCTCGCTCGCCAGCGCGTTCACCGCGGCGGCCGCCATCGCGCTGCCGCCCCTCCTGCCCAGCACCACCGCGCAGGGCACGCGCCCGTCCGCCAGCAGCGCCGCCTTCGACTCAGCCGCACCCACGAACCCCACCGGCATCCCGATCACCGCCGCCGGCGGCGGTGCGCCCGCGTCAAGCAGCTCCAGCAGGCGGAACAGCGCGGTCGGCGCGTTGCCGATTGCCACCAGCGCCCCCGCCATCCGCGCGCCCCACAGATCGAGCGCCGCCGCCGAGCGCGTGTTGCCGATCTCCTTCGCCAGCGCGGGCACCTTGGGATCGGTAAGCGTGCAGATCACGACGTTTCCGGCGGGAAGGCGCGCGCGGGTGATGCCGTGCGCAACCATCTGCGCGTCGCACAGGACCGGCGCGCCGGCCAGCAGCGCCGCCCGCGCCGCGTTCGCGAATCCGGCGGAGAAGCGCAGGTCGCGCACGATGTCCACCATTCCGCAGGCATGGATCACCCGCACCGCGACGCGCGCCTCGGCGGGATCGAACCCCGACAGGTCGGCCTCCGCGCGGATCGTCGCGAAGGACTGCGCGTAGATCGCCGCACCGTCGCGGATGTAGTCGCGCGTCACGCCAGCATCTCCGCCGCCTGCTCGATGGTCAGCCCGGTGATCGCGGGCGCGTCGCCCGCGCGTCCGTAGCGGATGAAACCATAGCGCCCGCCGATTCCCACCAGCGTCACGCTCGGCGCGGGACGCGCGCACCCCTTGGCACAGCCAGAGACATGCACGTTGCGCACCCCCCGCGCCGCGAGCACCGCCGCATCTGCCCGTGCGGGTACGCTCGCCGACGCGCAGGCCGGCGCGCCCGGACAGGCGGAGATGCTCCGCCGAGGATCGTTGTCGTCCGTGATGAAACCCGCCCGCACGAACGCCGCCGGATCGTGCGTCCCCTCCACCCGGAATGCCCGCCAAGGCGTCACCCGCAGCACCGCATTGCCCGCAAGGTCCGCCAGCGCCCGCAGCCCCGCCGCATCGGTCTGCCCGAACGGCAGGCCGATCAGCAGCCGCTCCTCTTCTTCTTTCGTCATGGCCGGGCTTGTCCCGGCCACCCACGCCGTGCCGCGCTGCTGGCTTTCATCGGCCGGCACGTCTGCCGCATCGGCGCCGTGCCACACGTTTGACGCCTTGTCGCGCATCCCCGCGTGGGTGGCCGGGACAAGCCCGGCCATGACGAGGTTTGCGGTGTCGGACAGAGCGGCCTCGATCCTCTCGATCAGTTCGTCATACCCAGGTGCGCGCGCGACGATCCTCCCCCCAACCAGCCGAACATCCGCCCGCGCCTCGCCCACCGAGACGCAGAACTTCGGCGGCAGACCCTGCGTCTCCGCCAGCAACTCCTCCAACTCCGCCACCAGCGCATCGTCGCAGGGCGGCACGGCGATCACGTTGCGCCGCGCCTCGCGCGCCGGGTCGGCATCCGCCAGCCCCGCCGCCACCAGCCGCGCGGCGGCCTCGGGCGCGCTCGCCTCGGAGAACCCGCGCAGTTGCAGGTTGCCGCGCGAGGTGATCTCCACCACGCCGTTGCCGAACGCCTCGCTCACCGAGGCAACCGCACGCAGATCGTCCGCCCGCAGCCTTCCGCCGAACGGTTTCACACGCAACAACAGGCCGTCGCCCGTCGCCATCGGCGCGTGCACGCTTGGGCACCAGCCGCGGATCACGGCGCGCCCACCGCATTGCGGCGCGGATGCCACAGCCCGTCGCGCCGCGCCGACTCGAAGCGCGCCGCCATCGCCGCGCGCGCCGCCGGGTTCTCGCGCGCCAGGAAGGCGTCCACCGCCGCGTCGCCCAGCGTCGCCGCATGCAGCAGATCGAACTGCCGGTCGAAGCGCTCGGGCAGACCGGCAGCGAAGGCGCTCAGCCCCTCCACGCTGCGCGCGATCTCGGCGGCACCGCGGTAGCCATGCGCCATCATGCCCCGGATCCAGCGCGGGTTCGCCGCGCGCCCGCGCACCACGCGCGCGATCTGCTCCGCCACCGTCCGCGTCGCGCCGTCGCGGTGATACAGCGCGGGCGAGGCGCCGAGCGCGCGCGCGGCGGCGGCGAAGCCCGCGATATGCGCGGCGTGCTCCGGCCCGTCCAGAAGATCGGTCCCCGCATGGTCCTGCTGGTGCAGGAACGCATCCGCATCCCGCACCCGCGCGGCCAGCGCCGCCTTGTCGCGCGCGCCCTCGCGGTCCCGCCCGTACGCGCCCGAGGAAGCATCGAGCCACGCCGAACCCTCCGCCGCGCCATAGCCGCCCGCGGGCGGGCCGAACACGCGCGGCCCGTCCGAGCCGGCGAGCGGATTCCACTCTGCACTTTCATCGCGCGAAGCGATCGCCGCGGCGGCGGCGTCGAACAGCGCGATCTGGGCTGCGAAGGCGTCGCGGAACAGGCCGGAGATGCGCAGCGTCACATCGACGCGCGGGCGATCCAGTTCCGCCAGCGCCAGCACCTCGAACCCGTTCACCCGCGCCGAGGCCTCGTCCCATACCGGCCGCGCGCCCAGCAGGATCAGCGCCAGCGCCAGATCCTCGCCGCCGGTGCGCATGGCGGCGCTGCCCCAGACGTTCAGCACCACGCGGCGCGGCCATTCGCCGTGCTCCTGCCGGTGCCGGGTCAGCAGCTCGTCGGCGGCGCGGCGCGCCAATTCCATCGCCGCGCGCGTGGGCACCGCGCGCGGGTCGATGCTCGCCAGGTTGCGCCCCGTCGGCAGCACGTCGCGCCGCGCGGGGCTCGGCGCGCCCGCCGGGCCCGGTTGAACGAAGCGCCCGTCCAGCGCCACCAGCAGCGCATCCGCCTCCGCGTCCGCGCAGGCATCGACCGCATCCGCCGCGCCGATGCTCTCGGCCAGCATCGTGCGGCGCTCCGGCGCGGGGGGTGCCGCGAACACGTGCAGTCCGTCGCGGATGTGCAGGTCCTTCACGTCGCACAGGTAGGCGTCGAGCCGCGCCAGCGCGTCGTCGGGATCGGCCTCTGCCGGCACGCCCGATTCCGCCAGCAACCCGGCTTCGTTGGCGCGCGCCAGGATGCGCCCGCGCAGCGCTTGCGTGCGCCTGCGATCCATCCCGTCGGCGGCGGCGTATTCGTCGATCATCCGCTCCAGTTCGGCGGGGATGCCGTCGCTGCCGGCCGCGCGCAGCGGCGGGGTCAGATGCCCGATCGTCACCGCCCCCAGCCGGCGCTTCGCCGCCGCCGCCTCGCCCGGATTGTTGACGATGAAAGGATAGATCACCGGCAGCCCGCCGGTCAGCGCGCGCGGCCAGCATTCCGCCGACAGCGCGGCGGACTTGCCCGGCAGCCATTCCAGCGACCCGTGCGCGCCCAGATGCACCATCGCGTCGGCACTCTGTTGCAGCCACAGATAGAGCGCGATGAAACCATGCCGCGGCGGCCGGTCGGGATCGTGATACCCCGCCGAATCGCGGCCTGCCCCGCGATCCGGCTGCACCAGCGCCGTCACGGTCCCGAGCCGCAGATGCCGCGCGGAGAACCATCCCTCCCGCGCCATCGGATCGTCCTCCGGCGCGCCCCATTCTGCCAGCGCCGCCGCCCGAAGCGGTTGCGGAAGCAACGAAAACCGGCGGCGGTAGTCGTCCAGCGACAGGTACGGCGCGGGATCGGCGTCGCACAGCGCGCGCGTCAGCGCCGCCGCCGCCGCCTCCTCCGCCGCGTAGCCCGCATCGCGCAGCAGCGTCAGGATGCGCGACAGGCTCGCGAAGGTGTCCAGCCCAACCGCGTGCCCCGTCTGCCCGCCCGCGCCCGGATAATCCGACAGCACGACGGCGACGCGCCTGCGCGCGCGCGGCGTCGCGGCAAGCCGCGCCCAGCCCGCCGCGCGGTCGGCCGCAAGCGCGATGCCGTCCGCATCCGGCGCATGCAGCGTGCGCGCATATTCCAGCGTCGGGTCCGGCTCGGCCTCCCGCTTGAACGACACCGCCCCGGTCAGCAGCCGCCCGTCCAGTTCCGGCAGCGCCACCTGCATCGCGAGGTCCGCGGGCGACAGCCCGCGGCGCGAGGCCTGCCACGCCTCCCGCGCGCTGCCCGCCAGCACCGCCTGCAGCACCGGCGCCCCCGCCGCGTCGAGCGGCGAGCCGCCGTCCCGCCGCGCCGAGAACCCGGTCGCGTTCAGCACCACCGCGGGCCGCCACGCGCGCAACGTCGCCGCGACGAAATCGGCCGTCTCCGGCGCCTTCAGGCTCGCCGCGAAGATCGTGCCCACCGCCATCCCGCGCGCCCGCAGCGCGTCGGCCAGCGCCTCGATGGGCGCCGCGTCGCCCGACATCAGGTGCGAGCGGTAGAACACGATGGCGGCGAGCGGCTTTCCCTCGGGTGCGTCCAGCGACACCACGCCGTGCGCCGCCATCGCCTCCGCCGCGCCGCCGTCATCGGCGCAAACGCCCGCGAGGCTCCCCGCC
>JAFEFJ010000286.1 GCA_018240635.1 Pseudomonadota bacterium
TTGATCGCCGCCGGAGGGAGGGCTACATCCGGCCCATGCCGAATGAAACGATCGAGCGATCCGCCGCGCCGGTGGCCGTTCCCGCCGAGCGTCTGGCCATCCTGGTGGCGCCCCACCCGGTGCTGAAGGCGCGCGCCCGCCCTGTGCGTCCCGAGGACGCCGAGACCGTGCGCGCCCTGGTGCCGCGCATGTTCGATGCGATGTATGCCGCGCCCGGCATCGGGCTCGCCGCGCCGCAGGTGGGGGTGGGGCTGCGCCTCGCGGTCGTCGACCTGATGCCGAACGACAAGCCCGCGCCGATGGTGCTGGTCAATCCGCAGGTCACGGCGCGCAGCACCGAACGCTCGGTGCGCGAGGAAGGCTGCCTGTCGCTGCCCGGCCAGTACGCGGACGTGGAGCGGCCCGCCGCCGTGACGGTCGAATACGACGATCTGGAGGGCAAGCGACGGCGGATCGAGGCCGACGGGCTGCTGGCGGCCTGCCTGCAGCACGAGATCGACCACCTGGACGGCGTGCTGTTCGTCGATCACCTCTCGGCGCTGAAGCGCAACATGATCATGCGCCGGCTGGCGAAGGAGATGCGGCAGAAGCGCGACGAGGCGATGTAGGCCCGTCTTGCGTATCGCCTTCATGGGCAGCCCCGATTTCGCGGTGCCGGCGCTGCGCGCGCTGGCAGGCGCCAGGCACGACATCGCCGCCGTCTATTGCCAGCCGCCGCGCCCCGCCGGGCGCGGGCAGGCGGTGCGGCGCTGCCCCGTGCACGTGGCGGCGGATGCGCTGGGCATCCCGGTGCGCACGCCCGCGCGGCTGAAGCGCGACGCGCAGGCGCAGGAAGCGTTCGCCGAACTTGGCCTGGATGCGGCGGTGGTGGCGGCGTACGGGCTGATCCTGCCGCCTGCGATGCTGGCAGCGCCGCGGCGCGGGTGCCTGAACATCCATGCGAGCCTGCTGCCGCGCTGGCGGGGCGCGGCGCCGATCCAGGCGGCGATCCTGGCGGGCGACGCCGAGAGCGGCGTCACCATCATGCAGATGGACGAGGGGCTCGACACCGGGCCGATGCTGCTGGCCGGGAGCGTGCCGCTAGGCCCGCGCGCGACGGCGAGCTGGCTGCACGACGAGCTGGCGGCCTTGGGGGCGGCGCTGATCCTGCGCGCGCTGGACGAGGCCCCCCTGCCCCGCCCCCAGCCGGAGGCGGGGGCGACCTATGCGCCGAAGCTCGCGCGCGCCGACGGGCGGATCGACTGGACGCGCGACGCCGCCGCGATCGACCGGCAGGTGCGCGCGCTGAATCCCTGGCCGGGGACGTTCACGGAATGGAACGGCGCCGCGCTGAAGGTGCTGGCGGCCGAACCGGCGGAAGGCGCGGGCGCGGCGGGCACGGTGCTGGACGAGAGGCTGACGGTGGCCTGCGGCGCGGGCGCGCTGCGCCTGTTGCGCGTGCAGGCGCCGGGAGGCGCCGCGATGGACGCCGCCGCCTTCCTGCGCGGGCACAGAGTGCCGCCGGGGACCGTGCTGGGCGGATGACGGTTTGGGCGCTGCTGATCGAGTACGACGGCGCGCCGTTTGTCGGCTGGCAGCGGCAGCGCAACGGCGTCTCGGTGCAGCAAGTGCTGGAGGAGGCGGCGGCGAAGCTCGCGGGCGGCGCGGCGGTGGCGAGCATCGTCGCCGGCCGCACCGATGCGGGCGTGCATGCCGAGGGCCAGGTCGCGCAGATCGCGCTGCCCGGGGATTGGCAGCCCGACCGGCTGCGCGACGCGCTGAACTTTCACATGAAACCGCATCCGGTCGTGGTGCTGCGCGCCGCCCCCGCGCCCGAGGGCTGGAACGCGCGCTTCTCGGCGGTGAAGCGGACCTACCGCTACCGCATCCTGGACCGCCGCGCGCGGCCCGCGCTGGACGCCGGGCGCGTGTGGCACGTGCCGCACCGGCTGGACGCGGCGGCGATGCACCGCGCCGCGCAGTCGTTATTGGGCAGGCACGATTTCACGAGCTTCCGCGCCGCGTCCTGCCAGGCGAACAGCCCGCTGCGCACGCTGGATAGGCTGGACGTGACGCGCTTCGGCGACATCGTGGAGATCGCCGCCGAAGCGCGCAGCTTCCTGCATCACCAGGTGCGCAACATGGTGGGCACGCTGAAACTGGTGGGCGTGGGCCAATGGCCCGAGGCGCGCGTCGCCGCGGCGCTCGCCGCTCGCGACCGCGCCGCCGCCGGGCCCACCGCGCCGCCCGAGGGGCTGTGCCTGACGGGGGTGCGTTACCCGACTAACTTGTGGGACGGGTGAGGCGCGCGTTCGGGGCAGTCGAGCGGTTCGGTGGAGGCGGCATCGAGCAGGACGAAGGCCGCGCCCGCCTGCTTGAGCGCGGCGATGCCCTCGGCGACGCCCGCGCCGCTCGGGCGATGCGGTTGGTTCACATGTGCGACGATCACGTCGCCCGGACGGGCGGCGGCGATGCGGCGGGCGACGGCGGCGGCGGGGAGCGAGGCGCCGGCGTCGGCGTTGAGCGCATAGCCCGCGATCCAGACGCCCATTGCGCGAATCCCGGCCAAAGCATCGGGGCTGTAGAGGCCGGCGGCGCCGCGGTACCAGCGCGGGCGCGGCGCGCCGGTCGCTTCGATCAGGCCGGCGCCGCGCTGCACCTCCCGGTGTACCGCCTCCATCGTGCCGGCGACGGGCAGGCCGAAGACGCGGCGGTCCCCGAGCACGGGCGGAAGGTGGCGCTCGCCGTGGTTCTGCAGCGAGAACAGATCGGGCCGTGACCGCAGCAGCGCGACCGTCTGCGGGTTGGCGGCGAGCCAGAGGCCGGTTGCGAAGATCGTGGCGGGCACCGACAGCGCCAGAAGCTGGTCGAGGATGCGGTGGTCGGTCTGGCCGCCGCAGGCGTCGAGCGTGAGCGCGACGGTGCGCGGCGCGCCCGCCTGCACGGCGAGGCGCAGCGCGGGTTCGAGCAGGCCCGTCCCGGCCGGGCGCAGGCACTCCGGCAACACGGGCTGCACCGCGGCGGCGAGAAGCCCTCCGCCGAAGGCGCGGCGCGACAGGCGCGGCCCGCGCGGCGGGCAGAGACGGCACACGGCGGCGGCGTCCTTGCGGTTCGGTGATACCGGTCGGGCTGATACCATCGCCGTGCGAGGCGGTCGATGCGCGGAGGCGGGGACAGGCATGACGGAAGCGGCGGAGGACTTCCCCGCCGGCGTGCGGCTGACGGTCACGTCCGCGCCGCCGGCGGGATTTCAGGAGGGGCTCGGCAAGGCCATCCTGGCGTTCATGAACCGCGCCGTGCCGGACGGCGCGGCGCGGCGGGTCGCGCTGATGCTGCACGACGCGGAGGGCGCGCTGGTCGCGGGACTGTCGGGATCGATGCAGTGGGGCTGGCTGTTCGTCGCCGCCCTGTGGGTCGCCGACGACCGGCGCGGATGCGGGCTGGGCCGCGCGCTGCTGGCGCACGCCGAGGCGCATGCCGCGGCCGAGGGCTGCCACTCGGTCTGGCTCGACACGTTCCAGGCGCGCGGCTTCTACGAGCGGCTGGGCTACGAGGTGTTCGGCGCGCTGGACGCCTATCCGGGCGGGCAGACGCGTAGTTTCCTGCGCAAGCGCATCGCCTGAGTCCCGAGCCCCGGGCTCCAGGCCCCGGGGGAGGCCGGCCCGGGACAAGGATCGTATCGACCGACCATGGACGCGCGCGATAGCGTGAACATGCAACGAGGACGGGCGCAGCGAGTCGCAGCCGGAGGAACCAGGATGGGCAAGAAGCCGAAGAAGACCGACGAGGCCGAACGGAAGGCGCAGAAGGCCGACAAGAAGAAGAAAAATAAAGCGGACAAGGGGCGGGCCGCGCCGAAGGTCGCGGTCCTGGCGCCTGCCCCGGCGGGCAGCTACGAGGACGGCGTGCCGTTCGACCAGGTGCAATACCTCGAAGCGAAGCTGATCCTGAAGCCCGAGCCCTTCACCTCCGTGCAGGCGTTCCGTGAGTTCGGCGCGATCATGCAGAAGACCGCGCGCACGCTGGGGGTCGGCTTCGTTCCGGATGCGGAGACCGATCTGCGCCCGCAGATCCGCGAGATCGTGTTCGGCGACACGCCCGATTTCCGGCTCTACAACAACGCCTTCATCCTGCGCCGGCGCATCCGCTACGTGGACGGCTTCCCGGCAGGCGATCCGGAGATCGTCTTCAAGTTCCGCCATCCCGACGAACATGCGGCGACCGAGATGGACGTGCGCCCGAAGATCCCGGGCAAGTACCGGATCAAGTTCAAGGCCGAGGCGCTGCCGCTGAAGGACCGCCCAGGCGGCTACCGCATCCTGTATTCGCACAACTGCCAGTTCGGGCTGAGCCAGACGGGCAAGATGGACCGGCTGGACATGGGCACGCTGGCGCGCGTGTTTCCCGCGCTGAAAAAGATCCATGCGACCGACGACGAGCGCGTAACGGTGGTGAACGAGGGCATCGTCGAGGAAGTGCTGCTGCCGCTGGGACAGCTGGATTTCGGCAAGGGCGTGGTGGCGAAGACCGACGTGTCGCTGTGGCGCACGCGCGGGGAGCACAAGTCGCTGGTGGGCGAATACGCCTTCCAGCTGAAGTTCGACCGCCGCGAGAGCGTGGCCGAGCGGCCGAAGCGGCTTGCGGCGGCGTTCTACATGTCGTTGCAGGACGACGTGAAGAACTGGCTTGCGCTCGGCGTGACGAAGACCGCGATGGTCTATCGTCTCAAGGGGAACGAGCCCCAAAGTCATGAGTGATGGGGCCATGGGTGATGCGGCCGCGTTGGGCGCCGGGGCGCCGCCGGCGCGGGCGGATGTATCGGTCGGGCGCATCTTCCGCGAATTCCTGGTGATCGGCGCGATCAGCTTCGGCGGCGCGGTGCCCTACCTGCGCGGCCGGCTGGTGGAGAAGCGCGGCTGGGT
>JAFEFJ010000287.1 GCA_018240635.1 Pseudomonadota bacterium
CGCCACCCGCGCGCAGGCCGCGGCCCCCGTCGCCGTCGGCGTCGCACCGCCGGGCGTGGACCGCGCCACCTGGCAGCGCCTGCGCGGCGGGCGTCTCGTGTCCGAACGCACGCTGGATCTGCACGGCCGCACGGCCGAACGCGCCTTCCACGCGCTCTCCGGCTTCCTGCGCGCCGCCCAGGCCGACGGGCTGCGCTGCGTCGAGGTCATCACCGGCCGCGGCACCGGGGAGGCGGGCGGCGTGCTGAAGCGCGAGCTGCCGCACTGGCTGAACCGCCCCGACCTCCGCCCGCTGGTGCTGGCCGCGAGCCACCCGCATCCGGCCAATCCCGGCTCGGTGCGCATCCTGCTGCGCCGGATCAGATGACGCCGTTCGGGGCCCGGCTGCGCGCGCTGCGGGCCGAGCGCGGTGTGACGCTGCGCGAGCTTGCCGCAGCCCTTCAGGTCTCGTCCGCCTATCTCTCGGCGCTGGAACACGGGCGGCGCGGCGCGCCCGGCCCCGGCCTCGTGCATCAGGTGAACGAGTATTTCGGCCTGATCTGGGACGAGGCGGACGATCTCGCGAGGCTCGCGAAGCTGTCGGCCCCGCGCGTGCGGGTAAACACCGGCGGCCTCACGCCCGAACAGACGGCGCTGGCGAACCGGCTGGCGCAGACGCTGCACCGCCTGCCGCCGGAGACGGTCGCGGCACTGCATGCGGTGCTGGACAGCACCACGCCGCAGGCCAAGCCCCGGCTGCGGCGGGCGGCGGGAAAAGCGCGGTAGGGTTCGGCCGAACGGCTTCTCAGGCCGCCATCGGCATCGCGCCGGCCATCGGCTGCACCCGCGCCTCGATCGCGGCGCCGAAGCGGCGCTGCGCGATCGAGAGATCGTGCGCGGCCTGCAGGCTCAGCCAGAAATGCGGGCTGGTCCGGAAATAGCGCGCCAGCCGCAGCGCGATGTCGGTGGTCACTTTCGGCGTGCGCTTGCCGGCGATCAGGGCCTCGATCTGGGACACCGGCACATCGAGCGCGGCGGCGAGATCGGCCGCGCTCAGGCGCATCGGCTCCATGAACTCCTCGCGCAGCACCCGTCCCGGATGCATCCTGCGTCCAACCCGTGCCATTTGCGGCTCCTGTGTCAGGCCATGCCGGCCCGAGCGCGCAATCTGGGAGCGACTCGTGGCGAGATTTGGGCAGGATCGTTGCTCGCCTGCCCGATTCATCGTTTCAACGATACTTTTTTCGGATCAGGTAGCGCTGGCTGCCTTCCAGGACCAGTTCGCGCCGCTGGTTGTGGACGGTGCTGCGCAGCCCGATCACCCCGGTGCTGCGTCCCGGCGTCAGTTCGGTGACCTCCAGCGCCGGGTAGATCGTGTCCCCCGCATAGACCGGCTTCAGGAAGCGGCTCGACTGCTCGATGAAGCCGATCAGCGACTCCTCAACCATGTAGGGAAACAGCCCCGCGCCGGGGCAGGTCTGCGCCGCCACCTGGAACCCGTGCGCCAGCAGATGCGGCATCCCGCGCGCGCGGCAGAACTCCACGTCGTAGTGGATCGGATGGGCGTCGCCGCTCGCCGCCTGGAAGGCCAGGAACACCGCCTCGGTCATGGTGCGGCTGGGCAGCACGAACCGTTCGCCGAGCGCGAAATCCTCGAACCAGCGCTGCGCCGGCACCATACGGTGGGCGACGGGGTCGAACCCCGGATCGGCGGCGTCCGTCATACCGCGCCGGCGGCGTGCAGCGCGGCGATCTCGGGCGGGGCGAAGCCAAGCTCGGCCAGCACCGCGTCCGTGTGTTCGCCCAGCGCGGGTACCGGGCCCATCGCGGCTTCCACATCCTCGAAATCCATCGGCGGCAGCAGGCCGCGGACCGTCCCCGCGGGGGTCGCGACGTCGCGCCAGCGGCCGCGGGCCTCCAGTTGCGGGTGCCGCCACACGTCGATCGGCTGGTTCAGCCGCCCGTTGGCGATGCCGGCGCGGTCCAGGATCGCCACCACCTCGGCCGAGGTCTTGTCGGCGAAGGCCGCCTCGATCAGCGCGGTCAGCGCCTCGCGGTTGGCCGCCCGCGCCGGATTGCCCTGGAAGCGCGGGTCCTGCGCCAGTTCCGGCCTCTCCAGCACCTTGGCGCAGAACGCCGCCCATTCGCGCTCGTTCTGCAGGCCGAAGATCACCTCGCCGTCCTTGGTGCGGTGCGCGCCGTAGGGCGCCAGCAGCGGATGGCTGGTCGAGACGCGCGGCACCTTGGAGTTGCCGTAGGCCTCCCGGTACATCGGATGCACCATCCACTCGGCCAGCGCATCCAGCATCGCGACGCGCACATGCGCGCCCTTGCCGGTGCGCCCGCGCCTGACGAGCGCCGCCAGGATCGAGGAGAAGGCGTACATCCCGGTGGTGATGTCGGCCGCCGAGACGCCGACGCGCGACGGCGTCTCCGGCGTGCCGGTCACGCTGATCAGCCCGCTTTCGGACTGGATCAGCAGGTCGTACGCCTTCTTCTGCGCATAGGGCCCGCTGTCGCCGTAGCCCGAGATGTCGCAGACGACCAGGCCGGGATGCGCGGGCTCCAGATCGGCGTAGCCGAGCCCGAGCCGCCCGGTCGCGCCCGGCGCGAGGTTCTGCATCAGCACGTCCGCGCCCGCCACCAGGCGCTTCAGCACCTCCTCCGCCCCCGGCTTCTTCACGTCCAGCGTCAGGCTGCGCTTGCCGCGGTTGAGCCAGACGAAGAACGAGGACTGGCCAAGCACGTAGGTGTCGTAGCCGCGCCCGAAATCGCCCTCGTTCGGGCGCTCGACCTTGATGACCTCGGCCCCCATGTCGGCGAGGTGGCGGGAGCAGATCGGCCCCGCCACCGCGTGCTCCAACGCCACCACGCGGATGCCCGCGAGCGGCAGGTTCGGATCGGTCGGATTGCTGGCTGGCACGGACGCGCCCCGTTGTTCTGGTGGCGCCGAGCAAAGCCCCGCCGCCCCGCGCTGTCAAAAACACGACGCCGCCCCGGTTAAGCCCGCCGCAAGCATCGGGCGCGCAGGATCGCCGCCAGGATGGAAGCGCACGCGGACATGCGGGACGCCGGAACGGCCGCCGGAGCGCGCGGGGGGGCCGCGCCGCTCGTCGCCTTCGATGCTCGGAAATGGCTTGCCCTGCGCCCTCCCCTCGTCCCGCCGTCCTCCGCGTCCGTGCCGGCGGGGACGGAGCGCATCCTGGCGCGGCGCCGGATCGTGGAGACCTGGTTGCACCGGCGCCCCGCCGGAATCGGCTGACCGGGCGGCGCCCGGCTTGCGGCCCGGCGGTGCGCATCCTACGGTCTTTCCGCAATGTTCCGCCGCGCAACCGGCCTTGTCGTTCTGGTCCTGGCGCTCGCCTCCGCCGCGCCCGTCCGCGCCGCGCCCAGCGCCGTGGAAGCCGGCCGCACGATGGCGAAGCGCGACTGCTCGCAATGCCACAACATCACCCCCGGCGGCGGCGGCTCCTGGACCTCCGCACCCTCGTTCCAGTCGATCGCCGACCGGCCCGGCCAGACCGCCGCGGCGATCAGCGCCTATCTGCAGAAGCGGCACGTCCAGATGCTGCGCGACAACCGCCCCAAGCCGGAAGCGGACGCAATCGCCGCCTATATCGCCTCCCTGCGAGAGAAATAGCGCCCCGGCCCCTTGGCCGGCGCCGAAGACGGCTCACATGCCTGCGAGTGGCGCGCCAGCGCGCGCTCCGCTAAGCGATGCTGTCCCAGGATCGGAAACGCTCCGCCATGTCCTCGCAGGAATTCACGACGGAGAGCCTTCCCCCGCAGCAGCAGTTCCAGGCGTGGCGCAGCTGGTTCGACCCCGTCTATGACACGCTCCCTCACGCCCCGCCGAACAGCGGCTTCGCCGCGCGCAGCGCCATATGGCAGTTCGCCGGCGGCGCTCTCGCGCGCGTGAACGCTCCGGGACTTCGCGCCACCCGCACCCGCGCTCTGATCCGGCGCACCCCGGTCGATCCCTGGATCGTCACGATCGGCAGCGGCGCCGTCACCAGCCTCTCCTCCCGCCGGGGGGAGATCAGCGTGCCCGCCGGCACGCCGTTCATCGTCTCGCTCGGATGCGAATTCGCGAGCGAGCGGGGGTCGGACAGCCGCATGCAACTGTATCTTTCCCGCGACGCCTTCCCCGATCTCGCGCCCGCGCTCGACGCGCTGAACGGCGCGCCGCTCGACGGCAGCCTCGGCATCCTGCTGGCGGAATATCTCGTCTGGCTCGAACGCGCCCTGCCGCGCCTGTCGCCCGCGGAGCGCGCCGGGCTGGCATCGGCGGTCGGTGCGATGGTCTCCGCCTGCGCTGCGCCCACCGCCGAACGCATGGCGGCGGCCGAACGCCACCTCGATCTCGGCCGCATGGAGCGGCTGCGCAAGGTCGTCCGGCGCAACCTTCGTTCCCCCGCGCTGACCCCCGCCCTGCTGTGCCGCGAGGCCGGCATGTCGCGCTCGCAGCTCTACCGCCTGCTGGAGTCCGAGGGCGGCGCCGCGCACTACATCCGCCGCCGCCGGCTGGAGGAAAGCTACGCCCTGCTCAGCGATCCGTCCGAGCAGCGCCCGGTCGCCGCCATCGCCGAGGAACTCTGCTTCGCCGACGCCTCCGGCTTCAGCCGAGCGTTCCGGCATGAATTCGGGATCAGCCCGAGCGAGGCGCGGATCGCCGCAAGGTCGGGCCATGCCGCCCCGAAGCCCGCGCGGGCCGCGCCCGGCGGCGCCGAGGATAGGATCGACCGCTGGCTGCGCGCGCTGTAGCGCCGCGCGGCGGACTACAGGCCTTCCAGCAGCGGGGTCAGATCGTAGGTGGATTCCACGCCCAGCGCGACGGCGTG
>JAFEFJ010000288.1 GCA_018240635.1 Pseudomonadota bacterium
AGCGTCAGGCGCGAGGGGTCCGGGATTTCATCGGCCGTCACCAGCCACGGACCGAAACCGCCCGTGCCCGCGAACGTTTTTCCCGCGAGATACTGGCTGGTGTGGCGCTGCCAGTCGCGCACGCTGGCGTCGTTGTAGCAGGCATAGCCCGCCACGTGCTCCAGAACGCGGGCGGCCGGAATGTGCCGCCCGGCCTTGCCGATCACGACGGCAAGCTCGCCTTCGTAATCGAACTCGTCTGAAACCAGCGGCTTCACCAGCGGCTGCAGATGTCCCACCTGGCTGCCCGCGAAGCGCGCGAACAGGGCTGGCTTCTCGGTAACGGCGCGCGCCGTCTCCGCCACGTGGTCATGGTAGTTCAGCCCGATGCAGACGATCTTGTCGGGATCGGGAATGACGGGCGCGAGAGCCAGCCCCTCCAGCGGAATATCGGGCGCAGCGCGCCGCGCCGCGCGCTCGGCCTCCGCCAAAGCGCCGGCGGCGAGCAGGGAGCGCAGCGTGGGCAGGCGGTCGCCGAACCGCCGCCCCAGATCGACTACGCCGTCGTCCCTCACGACGCCGTAGCCAGGCTTGCCCGATGCGATGAACGAGACGAGTTTCATGGCAATTCCCTCAGGTATCTCTTGAAAGCGGTCAGATGCAGGCCGCGAGCGCCGTGAGCTCCTGGATCGAGCGCACCGCGCCCAGGACGTAGCGATCGGGACGCACCAGGATCGCGGATGCGTCCGCGGAGCGCAGAAAAGACGAGGTCGCCGGCGAATTGTCCTGCACGATGGCCACGTCGCGCTCCGCCAATCGGTCGCGCGCGTGCGCCGGCAGGCTGCGGTCGAACTCCGGAAGCATTAGCGCGGCGAAGCGGTAGCCAACGGCATCATCGAGGCGCCTGCCGTCCGCCAAAAGCGGCTGCGGCGCGATCTGCCGCGCGATCCCGTTCCAGCCGGGCGCGACGCCGGGGCCGAGCGGCACCGCGATGGAACGCATCTTGGACGCCTCGCCGCCTTGCAGGACCGAGGCGGGGATCGCCGCTTCCATCGCCTTGGTGTTGATCAGCCCGCCGAGCCGGACTGCGAGTTCGATATACGCGCGCACATGCGGCGAACGTTCCGACTGATACGTGTCGAGCAGCGCATCGTCGTTCAATCCGCGCAGCACGCGGCCGAGCTTCCAGGCAAGATTGCCAGCGTCGCGCATCCCGGCGCACATGCCCTGGCCCAGGAACGGGGGTGTCAGATGCGCTGAATCGCCTGCGATCAGCAACCGGCTGCTGCGCCAGACCGGCGCAATCGCCGAATGGAAGGTGTAGAGCGCGTGCCGCTCCAGCGCGACATCCTCGGGCCCCACCCACGACTTCAGCAGTTTCATCACGTGCGCGGGCTGCGTCATCGCCGCGCAGTCCTCGTCCGGATGTACCGCGATTTCCCAGCGGCGCCGGTTGCCGGTGCCGCGCACATAGGTCGCGGACCGCCGCCTGCTGCAATACTGCACGCTGTGATCTCCCAAATCGGGACGCGGTCGCTTGAGGATCGCATCGACGACAAGCCACCGCTCGTGGAAGCCCAGGTCCTCCATCGGCGCGCCCATCAGGCGGCGAACGAGCGAGCGAGCGCCGTCGCAACCGACCACGTAGCGCGCGCGGCAGGCGCCGATCTCGCCGGTCGCGAGATCCTCGAAGCGCAGCGTGACGCCACCTGCATCCTGATCCAGCGCGAAGACCTCGGTCCTGAGCCGCATCGACACGCAGGAGAACCGCGCCATCCCGTCTCGCAGCACGGCTTCGAGTTCTGGCTGATGGAAGCGGTAGCTCGCGTGCCATCCCTGCGGGCCGGCCTCCATGGGTCGCGACCAGTCGAGCAGCAGGCGCCCGGCGTCGTCCACGAACTTCATGCCAGGCGAGACATGCACCCGGTTCCGCATCTCCTCGGCGAGGTCCACGGTTTGCAGGAGGCGCATGACCTCGTCGTCGAAATGCACCGCGCGCGGAAGGTTGTAGATGGTCGCTTCGCGCTCCAGCACGATCGTCGCGATGCCCTGCATGCCGAGGAGGTTGGCGAGCGTGGCGCCCACCGGCCCGCAGCCGATGATCGCGACGTCGGCCTGCTGCGACCCGGTACGGGATGCGGCTTTGCTGGTCATTGGACTTCCTCCACGGCCTGTCGGCGTTGCTCTTGCCGGCGGGTCTCTCACTTCCCCGCGGGAGCGCGCAAAGCTATCGTGCGATCTGTTCACTGTGCGGACAGCGCGCCATGCTTCCGAAGCCGATCCGCGCCTTCGCCCGGGGCCTTGCGGTGCTCGCGGCGCTCAACCGCCACGGCAGCGCGTCCGCGCTGACGCTCGCGCGGGAGACGGGCGTGCCGCGGGCGACGGTTTACCGGCTTCTGCAGACGCTTCTCGACGAAGGCTATGTCGGCCGCGGTTCGGCCGACGACCGGTTTCATCTGCGCTTGAAAGTGCGCGGCCTGTCGGGAGGATTCGAGGACGAGCAGTGGATCGCCGCAGTTGCTGGGCCTGTGCTGACGGAACTCACGCGCCGCATCTCCTGGCCCTGCGACGTGGCGACGCTGGAGGGCCTGAAGATGGTCATCCGCGAAACCACCCACCCGATCGCGCCGCTGTCCATCGACCGCAATATGGCGGGTCAGGAACTGCCGATCCTCGCGAGTTCGTCAGGCATGGCCTACATCGCCTTCGCGCCGCCGCAGGAGCGTGCTGCGCTGCTCGCCCTGCTCGCGCGATCGGACGACGCGGCCGACGCACTGGCGCGCGATCCGGCGCAGGCCGCCCGCCTGATCGCGGCCACGCGGCGCCGCGGCTACGGGCTGCGCCAGGGCGGCAAGATCTGGCCGCACACAGGCGCCGTCGCGCTGCCGATCCGCGCCGGTAGGCGCGTGCTGGGCTGCATCAACGCCATCTGGATGGCGCGTGCGCTCAGCCACGAGGAAGGCGTCAGCCGCTGCCTCGGACCGCTGCGCGAGGCACAGAGCAGCATCGAGCGGCAGATCGCCGCGCAGCAGGCCGGATGATCCCCTATGTCCGCGAGGTGGACATTTCGCACAAGGCGCTCGCCCCCCTGCCCGCCCGCTTCCTAGACGGGCCGAACGTGCCGCCCGGCGGCACGAGGCCAAGTTCAGGGAGGAAACACCATCATGTCGGCAGTGGCAGGAAGCGCGTACGGACCGGATGCCGCAAGGCTCACGCCGCGGCAATGGCGGGTGGTTGCGCTCGCGAGTCTCGGCGGGTCGCTCGAATTCTACGACTTCATCATCTACGGCATCTTCGCCCAGTACATCGCGCGCCAGTTCTTTCCCGCGGGCGACCCGAACGTTTCGCTGATCCTGTCCTTCTCCGTCTTGGCGCTCGGGTTCCTCGCGCGCCCGTTTGGCGGCATCGTGCTCGGCGCGCTGGGCGACCGCTACGGCCGGCGTCCGGTCTTCCTGGCGTCGTTGTTCTGCACCACCGCGGCGACAATCCTGATCGGCGTGCTGCCGTCCTACGCATCCTGGGGTATCGCGGCGCCGCTGCTGCTGGTGGCGTTCCGCCTGGTGCAGGGCGTCTGCCTCGGCGGCGAACTGCCGGGCGCGCTGACCTATGCGGTCGAGGCCGCGCCGCAACGGGCGGGGCTCGCCTGCGGGGTCATCATCCTGTGCGTGAATGTCGGCGTCCTGGTCGCCACGCTGGTCAATCTCGGCATCCAGCATGCCCTGCCGCCGACGGACGTGGCGGCCTATGGCTGGCGGCTGGCGTTCCTGCTCGGCGGCCTGATCGGCGCGGTGAGCTACCTACTGCGGCGCTCGCTGGAAGAATCGCCGGAGTTCGCGCGCATGCGCAGTCACCCCGTAAACCCGGTCGCCGAACTGCTGCGCGCGCATTGGCGGCCTGTGTTGACCGCTGCCGGCGTGGCGGCCGTGGTGGGCGGGTTCAACGGCATGCTCTACGGGTTCGTGCCCGCCTATCTGGTCCAGGGGCTGCACTACAGCCCGGCGGTGACGGCGACGGCGATGACCACGGCGCTTCTGGTCAGCTCGGCCGGCCTGATCGTCGCCGGATGGGCGGGGGACATTCTGCCGCGCCACATGATCCTGCGGGCAGGCGCGGGGCTGCTGGCCATAGCGGTCGTGCCGCTGTGGTCGATGATCGCGGCGGGCGGCGATCATCTGGTGCTATGGCTTGGCCTGCTGTCGCTCGCCTTCTCGATCGCGAGCGGCATCTGGCCGAGCATCGTGGCCACGCTGTTCCCCACGCGGGTGCGGTTCAGCGGCATCGCGCTGTCCTACAACATCAGCATCACCGTCCTGTCCGGCTTCGCACCCCTGGCCGCATCGGCGATGATCGGCGCGGGACTGCCGGCCGCCCCGGCGCTCTACATCGCCGCCTGCGCGGTGCTGACGTTCGTCAGCACCTTCGGGATGCCTGCGGTGGAGACCACGCACGGGAAGTCGAGCGAGGATGGCATGCGCGAGATCGCCCGCACCGGATAGATCGGAGACCGTGATCTGCCAGCAGGCGTTCTTGACACCGGCCAGGTGCCTGCAGCGGTCACGCGGAGGACTGAAATTTCGGCCCCTCTCGACGCCACCGAGCGGGGTCGGGGAGCGCCATCCGGCTAATCACGCGCGTTATTGGTCATTGATCATAACGCAACCCAGTACGGATCGGTGTGCGACCCGGGGAACCGCCGTAAGGTCCAAATCCGTTCTGCTAGGTTCCGGAGTCGTTGATGTCCATCCGTGCCGCGATCTACGCCCGCTATTCGTCGGACAGCCAGCGCGATGCGTCGATCGAGGACC
>JAFEFJ010000289.1 GCA_018240635.1 Pseudomonadota bacterium
CTCGTCGAGGTCGGCGCCCCACATCTTTTCCAGCGCGTAGGCCGCGCGGGCTTCGGGCTTGAACAGGTGCACCACGATGTCGCCGGCGTCGATCAGCACCCAGTCGGAGCCGCCGGCGCCCTCCACCATCACCCGCTTGAAGCCGGCGTCGCGCAGTTTCTCCTGCAGGTGCTCGGCCATCGCGCTGATCTGCCGGTCGGCGAGGCCGGTGGCGATCACCATGCGGTCGCAGAACGTCGCCTTGCCGGCGAGGTCGAGCGTGACCACGCCCTCGGCCTTGTCGTCCTCCAGGCTGCCGACGATCACCTTCTGCAAGGTGTCGAGCGCCGAAGGCTCGGCGGCAGGGGCCTTGCGCGGCCGTTTCGGGCCGGGACCGGCGGCGGCGGCCTTCTTGCGGGGGGTGCCGGGAACAGTCTTCGCGGCGGGCAAGGTTGGCACCGGCTTCTTTCGGGCGGGCGCCTTGCGCGGCGCGGGCGAGCGCGGATCGGATGGCGGATTGCGGGCTATGGCACCTCTCCTTTGCCGGCGGCCCTGATGGCGCTGGCGGACGCAGCGTGCTGCGGAACGGGCAGGAAAATCCAGGCCGGCGTGGTCGCACCGGCAAGCTCTTTCGCGCGCCGGGCGGGACGCCGCGCGGAGCCGAGACGCCGCGCCGCCTGCCCGGCGAGCGCGCGAAGATTGTAGCCGGGACGCGGCAGCACCGCGAAGGGCATCGACCGCGCAATTTCCATCCAGCCGTGCCAGCGCGGGAACTGGATCAGGTTGTCGGCCCCCATCAGCCACACGAATCGGGCGCGCGGAAACCGGGCGCGCAACCCGCGCAGCGTGTCGGCGGTGAAGCGCGTCCCGATGGCCCGCTCGATGCCGGTCGCGACGAGGCGGCGGCCGTCGGCGATGCGGCAGGCGGAGGCGAACCGCTCGGCGAAAGGCGCCATCCCCCGTACCGGCTTCAGCGGATTGCCAGGCGAGACCATCAGCCAGACCTGGTCGAGCCCAAGGCGCGCGAGCGCAAGCCGGGCGACGTGCCGGTGGCCTGCATGGGCCGGGTTGAACGAGCCGCCGAGCAGCCCGATCCGAGTGGTGCGGCCGTCGCCGCGCGGCGGGATCGGATCACGGCGAGGGGCTGCGGCGCAGGCTTGGATCAGGGACGCACCTGGCCGGTGCCGGTCACGACATAGCGGTAGGTGGTGAGTTGTTCGAGCCCGACCGGGCCGCGGGCGTGGATATGGCCGGTTGCGATGCCGATCTCCGCGCCGAAGCCGAACTCGCCGCCGTCGCAGAACTGGGTGGAGGCGTTCCACAGCGCGACCGCGCTGTTGACGCCGGCCAGGAACTGTTCCGCCGCCGCCGCGTCCCCGGTCACGATGGCGTCGGTGTGCTCGCTGCCGTGCGCGGCGATGTGGGCGAGCGCCGATTCGACGCCATCGACCACGCGGACGGACAGCACGGCGTCGAGCCATTCGGTGTCGAAATCGGCGGGCGCGGCTTCCGGCAGCGACGGCACGATGGCGCGGGCGGCGGCATCGGCGCGGAAGGCGCAGCCGAGGGCGGCGAGATCCTCGACCAGCAGCGGCAGCAGCGCGGGCGCGATGGCGGCGTCGATCAGCAGCGTCTCGGTCGCGCCGCAGACGCCGGTGCGCCGCATCTTGGCGTTGGCGAGGATGGCGCGCGCCATCGCCGGATCGGCGGCGGCATGAACGTAGGTGTGGTTCAGCCCCTCGGCATGGGCGAGGACGGGCACGCGGGCCTCGCGCTGCACGCGCTCGACCAGCGACTTGCCGCCGCGCGGGATGATGAGGTCGAGCAGCCCGGCGCCGGCCAGCATCGCGGCGACATAGGCGCGGTCGGCGCTGGGGGCGATCTGCACGCAGGCCTCTGGCAAACCGGCAGCGCGGATGCCTTCCTGCAACGCGGCATTGATGGCCCGCGCGCTGCGCAGGCTTTCCGACCCGCCGCGCAGCAGCACGGCGTTGCCGGATTTCAGGCAGAGCGCGGCGGCGTCGGCGCCCACGTTGGGGCGGCTTTCGTAGATCATGCCGATCACGCCGATGGGCGTCGCGATCCGGCGGATGCGCAGCCCGTTCGGACGGGTCCAGTCGGCAAGCGTCCGGCCCACGGGATCGGGCAGCGCCGCGACCTCGTCGACGCCGCGCGCCATCGCCTCGACGCGGGCCTCGTTCAGGGTCAGCCGGTCGCGGAAGGCGGGGCCCGAGTCGCTACCCGCCACGTCGGCGGCATTGGCGGCGAGGATGTCCGGGGCGTGGGCGCGCAGCGCCGCGGCCATCGCCTTGAGCGCGGCGTTGCGCTGATCGGCGCTGCTGCGGGCAAGGACATGGGCGGCCTGCCGCGCCTTCGCCGCCGCATCCTGAAGATGCCTGGTCGCGTCGCTGTCGATGTGCATGGCGGTTACGCCTTCCCCAGGCCGAGTGTGGCGCGGCTGGCCCCGGCTGCCAACGTCACAGCAGCACCAGGTCGTCGCGGTGGATGATCTCGTCACGGCCGCGCCAGCCGAGGATCGCCTCGATCTCGTCTGAGCGGTGGCCGGCGATGCGTTCGGCGTCCGCGCTGGCATAGGCGGACAGGCCGCGGGCGAGTTCCGCGCCGTCCGCGCCGCGCACCACCACGGGGTCGCCGCGTTCGAAATTGCCCTGGACAGAGCGCACCCCGGCGGGCAGCAGCGAGCGGCCGGAGGCGAGCGCGCGGGCGGCGCCGGCATCCACGATCAGCGTGCCCATCGGCGCGAGCCCGCCCGCGATCCAGCGTTTGCGGGCCGAGCGGCCTTCCGGCGCGGGCAGGAACCAGGTGCAGCGCGCGCCCTCGGTCAACCGGCGCAGCGGATGGTCGGTGTGGCCGAGCGCGATCGCCATGGCGCAGCCCGCCTGCGTCGCGATCCGCGCGGCCACCAGCTTCGTCCGCATCCCGCCCGAGGAGTAGCCGGGCGGCGGCTCGCCCCCCATCGCCTCGATCTCGGACGTGACGGCGGCGACGACGGGAATATGCGCGGCCTGCGGATCGCGGCGCGGATCGGCGGTGTAGAGCCCGTCGATGTCGGACAGCAGGATAAGCTGGTCGGCCTCCACCATCGCGGCGACGCGGGCGGCGAGGCGGTCGTTGTCGCCGAAACGGATTTCCGAGGTGGCGACGGCGTCGTTCTCGTTGATGACGGGCACGCAGCCGAGGCCGAGCAGGGTCGCGAGCGCGGCGCGGGCGTTGAGGTAGCGGCGGCGGTCCTCGGTGTCGTCGAGCGTGAGCAGAAGCTGGGCGGCGGTGATGCCCTGGGCGGACAGCGCCTCGCTCCATGCCTGGGCGAGACGGATTTGGCCGACCGAGGCGGCGGCCTGCTTCTCCTCCAGCCGCAGCCGGGGCTGGTGCAGGTTGAGCGCGCGGCGGGCGAGCGCGATGGCGCCGGAGGAGACGACGATCACCTCGGTTCCCGCCGCCCGCATCGCCGCGATGTCGGCGGCGACGCCGGCGAGCCATTCGGTGCGGGGCGCGCTCTTCTTCGGATCGACGATCAGCGCGCTGCCGATCTTCACCACCACGCGCTGCGCGGCGGCAAGCTGCGGGATCGCGGTCATGCCGCGCGGTCCCGCTTGGAGTCGGTGAGCGCGGCTTGCAGGACCCCGACGATCTCATCCACGCCCTGCCGGGTCGCCCCGGACAGCAGATAAACGGGCCTGCCGCTTGCGCGCTGGAGCGCGGCGCGGCGGGCGGAGGCCTGGCGTGGCGTCATGGCGTCGGCCTTGTTGAGGCCGATGATCTCGGGCTTGGCGGCGAGGCCCGCGTCGTAGGCTTCCAGCTCCCGGCGGACGGTGCGCCAGGCTTCGACCACGTCCCCGGCGGCGCCGTCCACCAGATGCAGCAGCACCGCGCAGCGCTCGACATGGCCGAGGAAGCGGTCGCCGAGTCCCGCGCCCTCGTGCGCGCCCTCGATCAGGCCGGGGATGTCGGCGACGACGAATTCCTGCGTGGCCGAGGGGCGCACGACGCCGAGCTGCGGATGTAGCGTGGTGAACGGATAGTCCGCGATCTTCGGCCGCGCGGCGGAGACGACCGAGAGGAAGGTCGATTTGCCGGCATTGGGCAGGCCCACGAGTCCCACGTCGGCGATCAGTTTCAGGCGCAGCCAGACCGAGCGTTCCTCGCCGGGCCAGCCCTTGTCGGCGCGGCGGGGCGCGCGGTTGGTCGAGGACTTGAAGTGGGCATTGCCGAAACCGCCGTCGCCGCCGCGCAGCAGGACGATCCGCTTGCCGGGCCGATCGAGATCGGCGAGCAGGGTTTCCTGGTCGTCGTCCAGGATCTGGGTGCCGACGGGCACCTTGATGACCACGTCGGGCGCGCCCGCGCCGGTGCGGTCGCTGCCCGCGCCGTTGCCGCCCTTGCGGGCGCGGAAATGCTGCGTGTAGCGGAAGTCGATCAGCGTGTTCAGGTTGGCCACCGCCTCGAACACGATGTCGCCGCCCTTGCCGCCGTTGCCGCCATCGGGGCCGCCGAACTCGATGTAGCGCTCGCGCCGGAACGCGACCACGCCGTCGCCGCCGTCGCCGGAGCGCAGATGGATCTTGGCCTGGTCGAGGAATTTCATGACTGGCGGAGGGCCTGAATGAAAACGGGGGCCGGCTTGCGCCGACCCCCGCCTGAAACTGGTGTGCTACGGGTACGGCGGGCTAGTCGGCGGCTTCCGCCACCGGCGCCGGGTGCGGCACCACGGAGACATGCACGCGGCCTTCGGCCTTGCGCTGGAACTGCACCGC
>JAFEFJ010000028.1 GCA_018240635.1 Pseudomonadota bacterium
GCGTTCGCCGATCAGGATGTTCCGGTAGGCGCGCTTCAGCGCCGAGCAGCTCGCCACGCCGCCCGAGCCCGCGGCACGCCAGCCGTCGATCACGGCGGCGATGGCGTGCAGCCAGGGCATGCGGTCGGCGTCGGTCAGCGGAATGCCCTGCGACATCTTCGCGACATTCGCCGCCGGATGCAGCGCGTCGCCTTCCTGGTAGGGCACGCCGAGCCGTGCGGCGAGGTCCTGGCCCACCGTCGTCTTACCGCTGCCGGAGACGCCCATCACCACGACGACGGGCGCCGCCGTGGCGGTCAGGTGGGCTCCATCGCCCAGCGCGCCGCCTCGTGGCCGGGCATGTAGTTGCGGTTGTTGATCGTCGCGGTGCGGTTCACCAGCGGGCGCGCGTACATCGGGTGGCGCATGCTGCGAACCTCGTGCTCGACCGTGAAGATCACCTTGCCGGTGTCCACGTCCACGATGTCCTGGAAGCGGTACTGGTGCTGATCGCTCTCCTCGGTGATCAGGCCGCGCTCCAGCAGCCGCTTGTGCGGGCCGGAGAAATCCACCAGCGAGATCTGGATGTGATGCCCGTCGAAGGGCGGCAGCTTGGCGTCGCTCTCGCGGAAGATCAGCTTGTTGCCGTCGCCCACCACCGCCCAGGCATGCTCGCCCTGCGCGTCCTTCGACACGCCCGCGGTGCCGCCCAGGATCTTCTTGTAGAACTTGGCGATGCCCTTCAGCGAGCCGGGCGGCACGCCGAACTCCACGTAGGGCATGCCGAGCAGGATCGGGCTGAACCGCTTGGCGTCGGGTGCGTGGCAGCGGATGCGGTTGCCCCAGGGGCAGGTCGTTTCCACGCCGTCATTGGTTTCGCGGAAGCTGAACTTGGTGTCCGCCAGATGCTTCTGCACGTTGGAGAGCCGCGTCAGCAGCGCCTCGATGTCCGGGATCACGAGGCCCGTGACGCCGCGCACCACCTGCGGTGGGCGCGAGGGCAGGTGGAACTGCGCGCGGCCCACGTTGACCCACATGTTCTCGATGCCGGTCATCAGGTAGGGATCGCGCGTCAGGCCGAGGCCGCTGATGTAGAACAGCGTCGCCATGCGCTGGTCCGGCACCGTGACGTTGACGTGCCCCAGCTCGACGATGTTGCCGAGGTCCTCCTCGGTCCGGTCGAACACCGGCTTGGCCTTGCTCATCTCGTTCATGGCGCGCTCCCCCGCATCCCCCGAAACGGCGGGATGATAGGCCGGGGCTGGCCCAGCGGCTAGCGGGGCGGCACGGCGCGGCGCTCAGTCGCGCGTGCTGGCGGACCAGTTGGCGTAGGCCACGCCCGGCAGCCGCTCCAGCGCGGCGACCGCCGCATCGAGTTCCTTGCGGTCGGCCGACGTGCTGACCAGCGTCGCGACGATCTTCGAGATCCCCTCGGCGCGCGCGGTTTCCTCGATGTCGCCCACCGGATACTTGGCGGCGGCGAGCACCTCGCCGATGCGATCGGACAGTGCGCCCGCCTGCTGCGCCGCGACGACCAGGCTGATCTTGTAGGTCGCTTCAGAGGCGCGCTCGTCGAACGGCGTGCGGTTGATCCGGTTCACCACAGGCCGCAGCACCGTGTTGCCGATCAGCGTGAACAGCGCGAGCAGCAGCGCCTGCGGCAGTCTGCCCGCCCCCGCGCAGGCGCCGACGGCGGCGGAGCACCACAGCGTGGCGGCCTCGTTGAGGCCGCGCACGGTCAGTCCCTCCTTCATGATCGCGCCTGCGCCGAGGAAGCCGATGCCGGACACGACGCTCGCGATCACCCGTGCCGGGCTGTCCGAGCCCGTGAGGCCGTAGGCGAGATCGACGAAGGTTGCCGCCGCCACCGCGACCAGCGCGTTGGTGCGAAGCCCGGCGTTGCGCTGGCGGTACTGCCGCTCGGCGCCGATCAGCGCGCCGAGGACGAAGGCGGCGCCGAGCGCCGCGCCTGAATCGAGCATCGCATCGGCGCTGAACGAGTCGATCACGCGCATTCAGCCGCACCCCGCCGGCTCTCGCCGGCGCAGTGTTATCCGGCGGCGATGGCCGATGCTACACCGTCGCGACCGGGGTGGCGGGCGAGCCGACCGCGCCGGGCAGGCGGAGCGGCGGGGCCGTCAGCAGGAAGCGGTTGCGGCCCTCGGCGCGCAGGTAGTCGGCCAGTTCCGTCAGGTACCACATCTCGCCCAGATAGACGCCGAGCTTGAACAGGCAGTGCGCGTGCAAGGGGAGCGAGGCGCACACGTCGTCCATGCAGGGCCGCGCGGGCACCGATTCGACGCCGTAATTGTCGGCGAGCAGCGCGACCAGCCCGCTGTCGGTGATCCATTGCAGCAGCTTCGGATCGCGCCCGTCGAGCGAGGTGGTGGAGGAGAACAGCTTCTTCGCGTCGGGCTGGCGGTTCATCTCCAGCAGCATCTGCGCGAAGCCGGTGCGCAGGCAGACGAAGTCGCCTTCCTCGACGACGACCTTGTCCTTCTCGATCACGCGCATCAGGTCGTCGTAGCCGATCAGCTTGCCGGTGCGGCCGAAATTGGCTTCCAGGTCGATCATCACGGCGCGGCCCTGCACGCAGGTCACGGCCATGTTCTCGACGCCGAGGCGCCGCGCGCCGGTCTGCTGGTTGCTGGGGATTTCCTCGCCGTCGCGGTACAGCGTGGGGCCGATAATGTCCTGCTCGGCGCGGAAGCCGTTGTAGTACACGTCCTCCGGCTTGCCGTCGCCGTCGGCGTCGAACATCTGCCCGACATGCGCGAGGCTGTCCCACTGCGTCGAGTATTGCAGCGTCAGCAGCACGCGGTCGTCGCAGACGATATCGGTCAGCGTCGGATCGTCGCAGCGCAGCGGGTAGTTCATGTTGGGCTTGTTGCCGCGCATCGTCGGCATCAGTTCCGGCGGGTGGCGGCGCGGGCTCAGGATCGCGCCGCCCGGATAATCCAGCGGCAGGGACAGGCAGAAGGTGCGCCCGGTGCGCACCTCCGCGATGCCCTGCATCACCTTGGCGGGGGTGACGAGGTTGAGCCGGCCGAGTTCGTCGTCCGGCCCGAAATCGCCCCAGGTCGAGCCCTCGGGCCGGCGCTTCCAGCGCGGGTTCGCCGCCGCCCCCACGTCTGCCCCCCTCTCTGGCACCGTCAGGCCGCCTTCACCTGCTCGACGGTCGGGCCGGTGCCCGCGATGGTGGTGCGGCGCATGTCGCGGATCTTCGTGTTATCGAAGCTCCGCACGCGGTGCATGGTCTGGCGGTTGTCCCACATCACCAGGTCGTACTGCTTCCAGCCGTGCGAGTAGACGTATTTCGGCTGCGTCGCGTGCTCCGTCAGGTCGCGGATGAAGGCGCGCGCCTCCGGCATCGGCCAGCCCACGATGGTGCCGATATGCGATGACAGGAACAGCGACTTCCGCCCGGTGACGGGATGCGTGCGCACCAGCCGCTGGCGGACGGGGGTGAACATCACCTTCTCCTCGGGCGTGAATTCCGAGAAGCCCAGCGTGCCGCGCGAGTAGATCAGCGAGTGCTCGCAGATCAGGTCCTCGATCTCAGCCTTCGTTTTGGCGTCGAGGTCGTCGTAGGCGGCGCGCATGTCGGCGAACTCGGTGTTGCCCTCGCCCACCGTCACCTGCCGGCCGGACAGCAGCGAGTATTTCGCCGGCACCGCGCGGAAGCTGCTGTCGGAATGCCAGAGCTGGTTGCCGAGGTTGAACATCCGCCGCCGGTCGTCGCGCGCGAGCGGCTTGTGATCCTTGTCGAGGTTCGACACGTCCGCGAGGTCGGCGCTCAGGCGGCGGTCCTTCTCGGCGGTGACGTTGCTGCCGACCGCGCGCTCGATCTCGCCGAAGTTGCGGCTGTAGGCGACCTGTTCCTCGTCGGTGAAAGGCTGGTCGTGGAACACCAGCACCGCGTAGCGGTCCATGCCCGCGTCGATCGCGGCGGCTTGTTCCTTCGTCAGCGGCTTGGTGATGTCGATGCCCGACACCTCGCCGACGAACAGCGGATGAAGCTGACGGATCTGAATGCCCATGCCTGTCCTCCCGGCCAACTGTCCACACTCACTCTAGCGCCGAAGCGGCCCGATGTCATGCCGCAGCCGGTCGCATCCTCATTCCGCCGCGCGCCTCTCGCCCAGCACTTCGGCGTTGTGCTCGCCGAGCCTGGGGGAGTCTCGGGTGGGCACCGGGCGCTTGCGGTCGAAGGAGATCGGCAGGCCGACCACCGACAGGCCGCTGCCCGGCAGTTCGCGCATCAGGTCCACGGCGGCAAGCTGCTCGTGCTCCGACAGTTCCGGCACGCTGTTCACCGGCGAGCACGGCACGCCCGCCGCACTCAGGTCGGCGATCCATTCCGCCCGCGTGCGGGTCAGCAGCACCGGCTCCATCAGCGCGAGCAGGTCGGCGCGGTTCGCCGCGCGGTCGGGGCCCTTGCGGAAGCGCGCATCCTCCGCCCATTCGGGATGGCCGAGCACGGCCGCGCATTTGTGGAACAGCCGGTCGTAGCCGGCGGCGATGCAGACCGGGCGGTCGGCCGTTTCGAAGGTCTGGTAGGGCACCAGCAGCGGGCTCGCGCCGCGCACGCGCCGGGGCGGGTTGCCGGTATGGCGGTAGGCGTTCAGCGGGTTCGCGACCCAGGCGACGGCGCTTTCGAACAGCGAGGTGTCGATCACGCAGCCCTTGCCGGTGACGTGGCGCTGCTGGAGCGCGGCGAGCGCGCCGATCACGCACCACATGCCGGTCGCCTTGTCGTTGATCGCGGGGGCGCAGAAGGTGGGCGGGTCGTCCGGCCCGCCGGTCAGCGTCATTACGCCGCCGAAGGCCTGCAGCAGCGGATCGAAGCCGGGCGCGTTCCTGAGCGGCCCCTGGGAGCCGAAGGCCCAGATCGAGCAGTAGATCAGGCGGGGATTGACCGCCATCATCGCCTCGGGCCCGACGCCCAGTTGATCGACGGTGCCGGGCCGCAGGTTCTGGATCAGGATGTCGGCGTCCTTCACCAGCGCCTTCAGGCGCGCGACGTCGGCGGCGTCCTTGATGTCGAGCGTGACCGAGCGCTTGTTGCGGTTGTTGGCGTGGAACATCAGGGAGTCGCCATCGACGAAGGGCGGCCCCCAGCCGCGCGCGTCGTCGCCGCCGTCGGGCTTCTCGATCTTGACGACGTCGGCGCCCATGTCGCCCAGGATCGCCCCGGCGAGCGGCCCCGCATAGGCTTGGCCGACCTCGATCACCCTGACCCCATCCAACGGCCCGGCCATTGCGCTTCCCCCATCTGTTCGGGAAAGCCTAGCCGCGCGCTGGGGAGGGGTCCAATGCGGGGCGGTTCCCGTCGCGGCCCCCAGCCGTCATGGCCCGCCCCTTCCCGTCATGGCCCGCGACGGCGGGCCATCCCCGTCTTTGGTTGCACCTGCAAGGAAGACGTGGATGGCCCGGACAAGCCGGGCCATGACGATGGGAGGGGAACGGCCGCCCTCACCGGCCCGCCCTCACGCCCGCATCTGTTCGAACATGCGGCTGTTGTCGGCGAGCTTGTCGGCGAGCAGGGTGGTCAGGAAGCGGTGGAACAGGTTGGCCAGATGCGGGTCGTCGCGTTCCATGCGCGCGATGGCGTCGGACGAAATCCGCTGCGCGACGCAGGGGCCTTCGGCGACCACGCTCGCGGTGCGGCGGCCGCCGACGAACATGCCGAGCTCGCCCACGATGGTGCCGGCCGTGGTGGTGCGCACGCGCATCGAGGTGCCGTCGGCGCGTTCGATGCGGGCGGAGACCGTGCCTTCCTCGATGTAGTACATCGCATCCGCGGGGTCGTTCTTGCGCATCATCACGCCGCCTTCCTCCAGCGTGACGCGCTCCAGGTACGGCGCCAGCATCGCGTCCGTCACCGGCCGCTTCAGCGTCTCGGTCATCAGGTCCGACAGCGCGACGGGCGGGGCCGCTGCGCCGAGTCCGGCTTCGGCGAGCAGCACGTCCTCGGCGTGCTGCAGCGCCTCGTCGGCATAGGCGAAGCGCGGCGTGCCGGGCGGGTAGGCGACCGGCAGGTCCTGCCGGTCCAGCACCTTCGCCACCACCGGCGGCAGGTCGGTCAGCCAGAGCGCGACGCGCTGATCCTCGGCGAGCTGGGCCATCCGGCGAAGGATCAGGCAGGCGGAGGTGTCGAGCCCGGTCACGCCCGCGAAGTCCAGGATGACGAAGCGCACGCCCGGCTCCTGCATCGGGCGCAGCAGGCCGGTGGCGTTCAGGAAGAACAGGTAGCCCTGCAGCCGGCAGAGCCGGACCGTGCCGCCGTGGCGAGCAAGCTCCTGCTGCTCGGCGTGCGGCCGCACCACGCTGCTGCGGATGGTCTGCCCGCTCGCCATGCTGCGCACCACCGGGATGCGGCGGTAGTTCCATGCGAAAATGACCAGCGTGAGCGCCAGCCCCGCCGCCACGCCCTGCACGTAGCCGAACGTGACCACTGCCAGCAGCACCAGGAAAACCGCGCCGCGCTCGTGCCAGGGAAGCTGCCCGCGCTCGGTCCAGATGCGCCCGATCAGCCGCTGCGCGCCGATGGAAACCAGCATCGCGCCCACCGCGAAGCGCGGGATCACGTTCAGCACGCCGGTGCCCAGCACCAGCAGGCTCGCGCATACCAGCCCCGTCACGATGCCCACCGCGCGGTGCCGGCCGCCCATCCGGTCCGCAAGCTCCGTGCTGCCCACCGCATGGCCCGCGATCACCCCGCCCGCCAGCCCCGCCGCGATGTTGGCGAGCCCGCCCGCCCACATCTCGCGGTTCACGTCGAGCGAGGTGCGCATCTCGATCTCAAGGCCGGTCGCGCCCATCAGCAACGTGGTGGCGCCGACCAGGATGATCGACACCAGCGCGCCGGAGCCGCGCGCCAGACTGCCCCACGGCATCTGCGTCACCGCCGCCGCGGTCGGCGCTTCCCAGATATGGCCCTCCGGGAAGGGACCGAGCAGCCAGCCATGCGCGACCGCATAGGAGATGTCGTAGCCCAGCCCCGCGCGCAGCAAGTGGAACCCGCCAATGCCGCAGACCAGCAGTACGGGCATCACCGTCCACGCCCAGGCGCGTCCAACCGCGACGCGGGTCGCGACCACCATCGCCGCCGCCAGCGCCACGCAGGCGGCGGCCTGCGCGAAGGTCGCGGGGTCTTCCAGATCGACCATCTTCGGCACGCCGACGGAATGCGCGTTGGTCAGCGCCACGCCGCCGATCAGGAACAGCCAGCCCGCGCCCGCGTTGAAGCCGCTGATCACCGGATAGGGCAGGAAGCGCGCCAGCGAGCCCAGCCGGAAGCGGCCCATCAGCGTGAACGCAACGCCCGAGACCAGCGACACCGCGCCGCACAGCACCACCGCCATCTGCGCGCGCAGCGCGGGATCGAGGGGGAAGCCCGGCACCCTGTCGGGCAGCGTCGCGATGATGACGTAGCCCACCGCCGTGGTGGTCATCGGCGAGGCGATCAGCCCGGCATAGCCGCTCGCGAAAGCCATCACGACGGCGGCAGCGGCGGCGCCCAGCAACATCGCCGAGATGCCGGCCCGCAGGCCGAGCGGCGTCGCGTCGTGGAACACCAGGCCCGCGACCGCCAGCGCGTTGATCGCGGTCATCAGCCCGACGACGAGCCCCGCGGCGATGGTCGCGCCGGCGCGGTGCGTGCCCGCCTCCACGCCCGTGGCTACCGCGACATCACCCGCCATCCAGCCCCCCGCCGCGCTGTGCCGCGCCGCCGGCGGATAAGAGCAGTTTTGCCAGCCAATTGAAAATCGCCGCCGCCGCGTTCCCCACCCCCTATGCGTCGAACCGACCGATATCATCTACCGAGTTCGATCGAGTGGACCGATGACGCCCCTGCCCAGCCCGCAGCAGCTCCGCTACCTCGTGGCCCTCGCCGAAACCCGCCATTTCGGCCGCGCGGCGCAGCTTTGCGCCGTGACGCAATCCACCCTCTCGGCCGGCATCCTGGCGCTGGAGCGCCAGTTGGACGCCGCGATCCTGGACCGCTCGGCGGGCAAGCGCGTGGTGTTCACCGCGCTCGGCATCGCCATGCTGGAACGCGCCCGCGCCGCGCTGTCGGCGCTGGAGGCGGTGAACGAGGCGGCGCTGGCCGCCCGCGCGCCGATGAGCGGGCCGCTCCGGCTTGGCGTGATCCCCACCATCGGCCCGTTCCTGCTGCCGCGCCTGATGCCCGCGCTGCGCGCCGCCTTCCCCAAGCTGCAACTGCTGCTGCGCGAGGACCTGACCGAGCCGCTGGTGGCGCGCCTGGCCGCGAACCGGCTCGACCTGCTGCTGCTCGCGCTGCCCTGCGCCTGCGCGGGCGCCGAGACGCTGCCGGTGGCGCGCGACGAGTTCGTCGTCGCGATGGCGCCGGATCACGACCTCGCCGCGCTCGACGCCATCCCCGCCGACGCGCTCGCCGCCGAGCGGCTGCTGCTGCTGGAGGACGGGCATTGCCTGCGCGACCAGGCGCTGTCCGCCTGCGGCCTGGTCAGCGGCGGCGGGCCGGACGCGGAGGGCTTCGCCGCCACCAGCCTGCACACGCTGGCGCAGATGGTGGCGAGCGGCCTCGGCATCACGCTGCTGCCGCGCATCGCGGTCGCCTCGGGGCTCGCGGACGATGCCGGGCTGGTGGTGCGCCCGCTGGCCGGGGCGGGGGCTTGGCGCACGCTGGGGCTCGCGTGGCGGCCGAACGCGCCGCGCGCGGCCGACTACCGGGCGCTCGGCGCGGAACTCGCGGAAGTCTGCCGGGGCATCGTGGGGCCGATGCGCCCGGTCAGCGCCGCGCCGCGCTGACCAGCCAGCAGCCGGCCGAGGCCACCAGCAGGCCGGCCAGCGCGAAGCCGCTGATGCGCTCGCCGAAGGCAAGCCAGGTCAGCAGCGCGGCGGTGCCGGGCACCAGGTAGAAATTCGCCGTCGTGCGCGCCGCCGTGCCGCGCACCAGCATGACGGAATAGAGCGCCATGCCGCCGAGCGAGACCATCGCCGTGTTCCAGCCGACCGCGGCAGCGGCGCCCGGCGTGAGCGCGAAGCGCGGCGTCTCCAGCAGCCAGGCGCCCAGCGCCGACACCGCCGCCGCCGCCAGGAACTGCGCCGCCGCGCCGGGCAGCAGCGGCACGCCGCGGCAGAACCGGCCGAAATAGAGCGTGCCGGACACGAGCCCCAGCACGCCCACGAAGGCCAGCAGCAGGCCGCCGAACCGTGCCGGGCTGGACAGCGCCGCCTGCCCCACCACCAGCCCGACGCCCGCCATGCCGAGCGCGATGCCGGCCCATTGCCGCGCGCTCATCCTCTCGCGCAGCAGCCGCTGGCCGAGAGCGGCAGTCAGCAGCGGCGTGAGAGACTGCACCAGCGCGATCTGCGCGGCGGGCGCGTAGAGCATCCCGACATGCGGGGCCATCAGCCCGCCCGCGTTCAGCAGCGTGCCCGCCACCGCGCAATGCGCCCATTTGCCGCCCGAAAGCGGCCGCCACGACCGGCGCAGGACCAGCATCAGCACTGTCAGCACCAGGGCGCAGCCGAGCAGCCGGATCGCCACGAACAGCAGGGGCGAGAGGTCGCGCAGGCCGATCTTCACGGCCACGAAGGACGAGGACCACAGCAGCACGAACAGCCAGGGCGCCACCCGTCCCAGCACGGGGCCCAGCATCCGGCCGCGCCCCGGCGCGGCTCAGCTCAGAGCTGCGCCGTCCAGGCCTGCACCGCGAGGCTGGTCAGCGCCACCGCCGCCCAGGTGCCCATGCCGAGCATCAGCGGCCGCAGCCCGGCGCCGACGAAGGCGGTCCAGTGCCCCTGCAGCCCCACCGCCGCCAGCGCCACCACCATCACGAAGCGCGCCCAGGTCTGGATCATCGGCGCGTGCGCGCCCACCAGCCCGATGGTGTTGAGCAGCGAGGCGACGACGAACCACAGGATGAACCACGGGATCGCCTTCTTCAGCCGCGCGCCGAGATCGCCGCCCGCCGGGCCTTCCTGCCGCTCGATCATCGGCATCAGCAGGCCGAAGGCCAGCACCAGGGGGATGATCAGCGTGGTGCGCGTCAGCTTCACCACTGTCGCGATCTCGCCCGCCGCCGGGCTGTAGGCGAAGCCCGCCGCCACCACGGCCGAGGTGTCGTTCACCGCCGTCCCCGCCCACAGGCCAAAGCCGCTGTCCGACAGGCCGATGGCGTGGCCGATGCCGGGGAAGATGATCACCGCCAGCATGTTGAAGAAGAAGATGACGGAGATGGAGTAGGCGATCTCCTCGGACTTGGCGCGGATCACCGGCGCCAGCGCCGCGATGGCCGAGCCGCCGCAGATCGTGGTGCCGATGCCGATCAGCGCGCGGATGCGCCACTCCACGCTCATCGCGCGGCCGACCAGCAGCGCGAAGGCGAGGCCCACGCCCATCGTCAGCGCCAGCAGCCACAGCGAGCCGCCGCCGGTGCGCACCACGTCGCCCAGGTTCAGCGTGGCGCCCAGCAGGATGATGCCGGCGCGCAGCGCGTTGCCGCTGATGTCCTTGATCCGCAGCGGCTTCGTCAGCCGCGTGCCGCCGCCGAGGTTGGAGATGATGAGCCCGATGGCGATGGCGAAGATCGGCGCGCCGATCAGCGGATACCGCGCGCCCGCGAACTCCGCCGCCACGGCGACGACCAGGCAGACGGCGAGGCCGCCCGCCAGCGCCACCCAGCGCGAGACATTGGACGCCGTGGCGGTTGCCGAAGCCTGTTGCGCGGTGCCTGCCATCGTGTCCTCGTGCCTCTGCGCATGGGGTAGCATCGTCGCGGCGCGCCGCCAAGAATCCCTCCCGGCCGGTCCCTTCGGGCAATGAATTGTGCGCGGCGGGGAAGCTGCGTAGACCGATGCTCCCCAAGCCGGAGTCCCGCCGCCCATGCCCCTCGCCAGCACCGACGCCGCCGCCATCCTCGCCGAGGCCGACGCGCTGCGCGACCGGCAGGTGGCGTTCCTCGCGGAACTGGTGCGCATCCCCTCGGACAATCCGCCCGGCGACTGCGCGCCGCATGCCGCGCGCACCGCCGCGCTGCTCGAAGCCCTCGGCTTCGCGGTTGAGCGCCATGCGGTCCCGGAGGAGGTCGTGCGCGCCGCCGGCATGGTGAGCGCGACCAACCTGATCGTGCGGCATCGTTTCGGCGCGGGTCCGGTGGTGGCGCTCAACGCGCATGGCGACGTGGTCGCGCCGGGAGAGGGCTGGACGCACGATCCCTACGGCGCCGAGATCGTGGATGGCCGGATGTACGGCCGTGGCGTCGCGGTCTCGAAGTCCGATTTCGCCACCTATGCCTTCGCGCTGCTGGCCTTGCAGCGCGCGGGCGCACGGCTCGGCGGCACGGTGGAGCTGCACCTGACCTACGACGAGGAAACCGGCGGCGAGATCGGGCCCGGCTGGCTGCTCGCGCAGGGCCTCAGCAAGCCGGACTACGCGATCAGCGCGGGCTTCGCCCATGCCGTCACCGTCGCGCACAACGGCTGCCTGCATCTGGAGGTGACGGTGCGCGGCCGCTCCGCCCACGCCGCGCGGCCAGACACCGGCGCGGATGCGCTGGAGGCGGCGAACCGGCTGCTGTCGGCGCTGTATGCGATGCGCCCTGCGCTCGCCGCGCGCCGGTCCGCCGTGCCCGGCATCGGACACGCGAGCCTGGTGGTCGGGCTGATCGAGGGCGGCATCAACACCAACGTGGTTCCCGACCGGGTCGCGTTCCGGCTCGACCGGCGCATCGTGCCGGAGGAGAACGCGGCGGACGCCGAGGCGGAGCTTCGCGCGCTGCTGGCCGAGGCCGCGCGCGGACTGCCGGGCATCTCCATCGAGGTGCGCCGCGTGCTGCTCGCCGCCCCGCTCGGCGCGGTGCCGGGGCAGGAGAGGCTGGTCGCCGCGCTGCGCGAAGGTGCACAGGCGGCGGGCTACGGCGCGCTGCCGACCGACGGCACGCCGATCTATTGCGACGCGCGCCTGTACAGCGGCGCCGGGATTCCAACGGTGCTGTTCGGCGCCGGCCCCGCCGACATGCTGGAGGCGAACGGCCACCGCGCCGACGAGAACCTCAAGCTCGACGACCTGCGCCGCGCGACGCGCATCGCGGCGCTGGGCATCGCCGCGCTGCTGGCGGCGTAATGGCGGATCGCCTCACGGCGGCGCGTCGAGCACGTCCAGGCTGACCACCGCCGCGTTCACCAGCACCTTGCCCGCGTGCTCGAAATTCACCGTCACGCGCTCGCCGACGACGGACTGCACCTGCCCCGCGCCCCAGTCGGGCTTTTGGGGATGGCGGACCCATTGGCCGGGCTCGATCGGAATCGCGGGCATCGCTGGCATTTGGTTAGTCTAGCGCAGGCAGGATGGGCCAGTCAGCGCGCCGCACCGCGCGCGTCCCGTGATCATGGAGTCCCGCGAAGAATGACCGAAGGCTTGCGTCTGGCGGAACTGCTCTGCGCCCGGTTCAGCCACGACCTCTCGGGACTGCTCGGCTCGCTGACCGGCGTGCTGGAACTGATCGCCGAAGCGGTGCCGAAGGCGAAAGGCGGCATCGAGGAGGAAGTGGGCCTGGCGACCGAAACGGCGGCGGAGCTGATGAACCGGCTGCGCCTGCTGCGCGCCGCCTGGGGCGGGGTGAACGATCCGCTGTCGGTCGAGGCGCTGCGCACGCTGGCCGGCGGCGCGATCGGTGGGCGCCGCCTCGCCATCAACCTCGACGGGCTGCCGGCGGGCGCGGAACTGGACCCGCCGATGGCGCGGGCGGCGCTCAACCTGCTGCTGCTCGGCGCGGAGGCGCTGCCGCGGGGCGGCACGCTCGCGCTCGCGGGCGATCCGGCGACGCATCTCCTCGCCCGTGTCGAAGGCCCCGACGCCGCCTGGCCCCCCGGCCTCGCGGCCTCGCTGTCCGGAGAGGACGCCGCCTGGGCCGCGCTCGACACACCCCGTGCCCTGCAGGCCCCGCTGACGGCCCTGATCGCCGCCGCCAGCGGGCTGAAGCTGTCCCTGCTGCTCGCCCCCGGCAATGCCGCCGCGCCCCCGCCGCTGATGCTCAGCCGGTGAGGACCCAAGTCTTCAGCGGCGCGAGCGCGGGGCTGCCGCTGCCGCAATGGACCATCGACGGGGACGCGCCGCAGCCTGTACCCTGGCGCGAACCGGCATAGACGCAGCACGGGACGGGGGCGGCCACGGCACGACAGACACGCCCGATCCTCGTTCCCGTCCTCGTTTGGGACCTTCCCATCCGGCTGTTCCACTGGCTCACCGTCCTTCTCGTGGCCGCCGCCTACGCCACGCAGCGGCTGAACTGGATGGTGTGGCACGCCTGGGCGGGCACGGCGCTGCTCGCGCTCGTGCTGTTCCGCCTGCTGTGGGGCGTGTTCGGAAGCGAAACGGCGCGGTTCCGCTCTTTCGTTGCCGCACCGGCCGCCGTGCTGCTTCACCTGTCGCATCTCCTGCGCCGCGAACCCGACCGCGAGGTCGGGCACAACGCCGCGGGCGGCTGGAGCGTGATGCTGCTGATCGGCCTGCTGCTGGCCGAGACGCTGACCGGCCTCTACGTCAACAACGAGATCGCGGACGAAGGACCACTGTCGCCCATCGTACCGGCTCCGGTCGCCAATGCGATCGACTCGGCGCATCTGTGGCTGTGGTACGCGCTGATTGCGGCCGTCGCGCTGCACCTGGCAGCCGTCGCCTTCTACGCGATGGCGAAAGGACAGAACCTCGTGCGGCCGATGGTGACAGGACGGAAATCCCTGCCGGAAGGCACGCGCCCGCCGCGCATCCGGCCGCTCGCATTCGCCGCCGTCCTTGCCATCGCGAGCGCCGGGGCGGCGGCGCTGCTGTCGGCGCGGCTGTGAACCGCGCCGGCAGCCACACGCTTACGCCTTGGGCGGCACCACCTGCCCGCGGATCTCGCCGCCGGGATGATCCTTCGTGTGCACGTTGATGTACATCTCGCCCGCCATGAACTCCTTGGCGTCGTCTTCGCTCAGCGTCGCCTGCCCCTTGACCGGGCTCGATACCGGCTCGCCCTTCTTGGTGATCCAGACGCGCACGCCGGCGTTCTTGCCGGGGCCGGCGGGGCCGTGGAAATGCGCCATCGTGACCGGGCTCGACAGGCCGCTATAGGTCACGTCCCAGGTCACCACCCGCGTCGCCGGGTCGTAGGTCAGCGCCGCCGAGCCGCTGCCCTTGGTGTCCACTGGCGGCACCTGGTCGGCGCCGGTCAGCTTCACCGTGAAGGACATCGGCGCGGCCAGCGCGCCGCGCGGCGCGGCAGCCACGGCGAAACCCGCCAGCGCGGATCCGGCCAGCACGAATGCCGTCCGGCGGGAGATGGAATCCTGCATCGCGTTATCCTCCTTCGGTGAACGGCCGCCGAGAGGCGGCTGGGCGGGCGTGAGCGTCAACGCCGATAAGGGGCGCTTATTCCTTCCGTCCAGGAAGAATCCCCATCGTCTTGGCGATCACCTGCAGCATGATCTCGTTCGCGCCGCCGCCGATCGCGGTCAGGCGCGCGTCGCGCATGATCCGGTTGATCGGCGCATCGGTCATGTAGCCCTGCCCGCCCCAGAATTGCAGGCACGAATTCGGTATCTCGATACCAAGCCGCCCGGCGAGGAACTTGGCCATCGAGGCAAGCTGCGTCACGTCCTCGCCGGCGACGTATTTCTCGGCCGCCCTCCAGGTCAGGGCGCGCAGCGCCTCGATCTCCGCCTGTGCCTCGGCCAGCTTGTGATAGATCGCCTGGTTGTCGCGCAGCCTGCCGCCGAACGCGCGCCGCTCGCCGGTGTATTCGGCGGTCACGGCGACCGCGCGTTCCAGCATCGAAACCATCTTCGCCGCCGCGTACAGCCGTTCCTCCTGGAACTGCTGCATCTGATAGACGAAGCCCATGCCTTCCTCGCCGATGCGGTTGCGCTGCGGCACCCGCACCGCGTCGAAGAAGATCTGCGCGGTGTCCGAACAGCGCAGGCCGAGCTTGTCGAGCTTGCGCGCCACCGTCACGCCCTTCGCCTTCATCGGCACCACGATGAGCGACTTGTTGCGGTGCGCGGGTCCATCGGACGTGTTCACCAGCATGCACATCCAATCGGCCTGCGTGCCGTTGGTGATCCACATCTTGCTGCCGGTGATCACGTAGTCGGCGCCGTCCTTGCGCGCCGCGGAGCGGATGGAGGCGACGTCGGAACCCGCGCCCTCCTCGCTCACCCCGACGCAGGCAACCATTTCGCCGGCGATCGCGGGTGCCAGGAACTCGGCCTTCAGTTCGGCGCTGCCGTGCCGCGCGAAGGCGGGGGTCGCCATGTCGGTCTGCACGCCGATCGCGGTTGCGATGCCGCCCGCCTTGGCGCGGCCCCATTCCTCGGCGGCCACCACGGCGAAGCTGTAATCGAGCGCCATGCCGCCGCAGTCCTCGGGCTTGGTGATGCCGAGGAAGCCCGCCGCGCCCGCCTTGCGGAAGATGTCGTGCAGCGGCGCGATGCCCGCTTCCTCCCACGCATCCACGTGCGGATCGATCTCGCGCTCCACGAAGCGGCGGATCGAGCGGCGCAGTTCGTCGTGCTGGGCGGTCTGCATCGGCGGACTCGGCGCCCGTTCCGCCCGCGCGTCAATGCCGGAGCCGCGCGGGCGCCCGCGCTCACCAGCCAGGCAGCGGCGCCGGCGCGGGCGACATCGCGGGGGCCGCCCACAGCGCGGCGCAGCGCAGCCAGCCGCCCTCGCCTTGCACCTGCACGCGGCACCAGCCGTCCGGCGTGCGCTGGGCGCCCGACACGTCGCACACCACGCCCTGCTGCACCACCGCCACCGCGCGCGCCTGCGCCTGCGGACGGCGGCGCAGCACCTGCCCGGCGCGCTGCACCACCGCCGTCCGCTTGCCCGACAGCAGCGCATGGAACACCCAGCCGCGCGTGCCGTCCGGCAGCCGGATCAGGCGCCAGTTGTGGAACTCGCGCTCGATCTCCACCGGCAGGCCGCGCCGCTGCACCACCCAGTCGATCGGGTAGCGCAGCCCCGGCCCGCGCCGCAGGTTCACCCGGTCCGACCGCAGCGAAACGAAGCGCGGCACCGGCAGGCCGGTGTAGCGCCCCTTGCCCGGCGCGACCGCGTGCGTGGCGGGCAGCGGCGATCCCGCGCCCTCGGCGCGCGGCGCGGCGGCGGCCGCCAGCAGCACGAGCACTCCGGCAAGCGCGAGAAGGCCGATCCGCATCGCGCTACGGGATCGCCCAGACCTTGTCGAGCGCGCGGCCCACGAAATCCCCCATCACCGCCATGCCGCGGCCCGCGAGGCCCAGCCGGTCCACGTCGGCGCCCGCCACGAGCGGCACCCGCACCGTCCTGATGCCGTCGCCGCGGATCGACAGCGTGCCCACCCGGTCGCCCGTGGCGACCGGCGCCTTCACCGGGCTGAGATAGGCGACCGAGACGGTGATGCGGTCGCGCCAGTCGCGCGGCAGCGTCAGCAGCACGTCCTGCGCGGGGACCAGCGGCACCGTCGCGTCGTCGCCGAGCCAGACATGCGCCTGGTCCACCACCTCGCGCGCCGCCAGCAGCGTGACGTTCTCGAACTCGCGCAGCGTCCACTCAAACAGCCGCGCGCCCTCCTGCGCGCGCACCACGGTGCTCGCCATGCCGTTCAGCACGAGGATGGTCCGCCGCCCGTCGCGCATGCCGCTCGCGCACAGGCCGTAGCCGCCGGGGCCGGTGTGCCCGGTCTTGAGCCCGTCGGCGATGCCGCGCTGCACCAGCGGGTTGCGGTTGAGCTGCTCGATGCCGTTGAAGGTGAAGCGGCGCTCCGACTCGTAGCGGTAGTATTGCGGGAACTCGCGGATGATGCGCTGCGCCAGGAAGGCGATGTCGCGCGCGCTCATCGCATGGCCCGGCTCCGGCAGCCCGGTGCAGTTGGCGAAATGGCTGTCCGCAAGGCCAAGCTCGCGCGCGGTGGTGTTCATCCGCTCGACGAAGGCGCGTTCGGTGCCCGCCACCGCCTCGGCCAGCACCACCGCGGCGTCGTTGCCCGAATCGACCACCACGCCGCGGATCAGGTCCTCGATCCGCACCTCGGTGCCGGCGCGCACGAACATGCGCGACCCGCGCATCCGCCACGCCAGCGTGCTGACCGGCACGGCCTGATCGAGCGTCAGCGTCCCCGCGGCGAGCGCGCGATAGACCAGGTAGAGCGTCATCAGCTTGGTCATCGACGACGGCGGCATCGGCTCGTGCCCGCGCTTGTCGAGCAGCGCGGTGCCGGTCTCGAAGTCGATCGCGTAGGCCCATTTCGCGGCCACCGGCATCGGCCCGACCGGCGTCGTCGCGCTCTCGTCCTCGCCGGCGGCGGCCTGCGTGTCCGCGGACGTCGGATCGGGCTTCGCCCAGGCCGGAGGGGCGGCGAGCGCCAGCAGGCCGGCCAGCACGGCGCGCCGTCCTGCCGCCGGCGCCGCTCCGCGCCGCGCAGTCATCCCGCCACCACCCGGCCCGCGCGCACCGCGTCGAAATAGCCGTCGATCGCGTGCGAGACGGCCTGCGCGACGAGCATCCGCTGGCGCGCCTGCTTCAGCAGGCGCTCGTCCTGGCGGTTCGACATGAAGCCCATCTCGATCAGCACGCTCGGGATGGTTTGCGAGCGCAGCACCGCGAAGCGCGCCGCGCGCGCGGGGCGCGTCAGCAGGCGCACATGCCCGCCCAGGCTCGCCACCGTCAGGTGCTGCATCTCCGCCGAGCCTGCATGGGTTTCATGCACCACGAGGCTCGACAGGATCTGCCGCACCTCCGGCTGGTATCCCTTGGGCGCGATGCCGCCGTAGCGGTCGGCCTCGTTCTGGCTCAGCGCCAGCGCCGCCGATTGCGGATCGCTCGCCTTCGACGCGAACACATAGACGCTGGCGCCGCGCACGGCCGGCCGCCCCACCGCGTCCGCGTGCATGGAGACGAACAGATCGGCGCGGTTCCGTTGCGCGAGTGCAACGCGCCCGCGCAGCGGGATGAACACGTCGCGCTCGCGCGTCAGTTTCGCCTGATACCGTCCGGTCGCGTTCAGCCGCCGCTTCAACTGCTGCGCGGCGGCGAGCGCGATGCGCTTCTCGTACGTGCCGGACACACCGATCGCGCCGGGGTCCTTGCCGCCGTGGCCGGGGTCGATCATCACCACCGGCCTGCGCGGCTTGGGCGGGCCGGGCGGAGGATGCGCGGGAGGCGCGTGATGCCCGTGCGCGGGCCGTTTGGCGGCCTGCGCGGGCCATGCGAACGAGAACGTCAGCAACGCTCCGATGGAGCGTGCCAGGAAGGCGCGGCGTCCGAGCGGCATGCGGCGCCCGTATCATAGCGGCCGATCTTGAGTCCACGCCTCAAATCTGACGATTCGTTGAGCCGTTGCTTGAGTCGTTGGGGGCGCGCCGCGCCCGCCCGGTTCCGTTCGGCGCGGCGCTGCTGTTAATGTCGCCGCCATGCCCCGCGGCGACCTGTTTCCCGAGATCGGCCCCTTCGAGACCGGCTACCTGCCGCTGTCCGGCGGGCATGTGATGTACTGGGAGCAGGTGGGCAATCCGCGCGGCCAGCCGGTGCTGTTCCTGCACGGCGGGCCGGGCGCGGGGGCGGGCGCGGTGCATCGCCGCTTCTTCGATCCCGATTTCTGGCGCGTGGTGATCTTCGACCAGCGCGGCGCGGGCCGGTCCCGCCCGCTGGGCTCGCTCGCCGACAACACCACGCCCGCGCTGGTGTCCGACATCGAGACGCTGCGCCGGCATCTGGGCATCGACCGCTGGCTGCTGTTCGGCGGCTCCTGGGGCTCGACGCTCGCGCTCGCCTACGCGCAGGCGGCGCCGGACTGCGTCGCGGGCGCGGTGCTGCGCGGCGTGTTCCTGGGCCGCCCGGCCGAGGTCGATTGGTTCCTGCACGGCATGGCCGCCGTGTTCCCCGACGCGCACGCGACCTTCGTGGGCTTCCTGCCGGAAGCGGAGCGGGGCGACGTGCTCGGCTCCTATTACCGCCGCCTGACCGACCCCGATCCGGCGATCCACATGCCGGCGGCGCGCGCGTGGTCGGTCTACGAGGGATCGTGCAGCACGCTGCTGCCGAGCCCCGACACGGTGGCATCCTTCGCGCAGGACCGCATCGCGCTCGGGCTCGCGCGGATCGAGGCGCATTATTTCGCCAACGGGCTGTTCCTGCCGCCCGAGGGGCTGCTCGGCGGCATGGACCGGATCGGCCACATCCCGGGCGAGATCGTGCAGGGCCGCTACGACATGATCTGCCCGGCGCGCACGGCGTTCGAGCTGGCGGCGGCGTGGCCCGCGGCGCGGCTGTCGGTGGTGCCGGATGCCGGCCACTCGGCGCTGGAGCCCGGCGTTCGCCGCGCGCTGGTGGCCGCGGTCGAGCGGTTCCGCCACGGCAGGTAGAGAAAAAGGATCGGCGCGATGAAGGTGGCGGTGATCGGCCTCGGGTCGATGGGGATGGGCGCCGCGTGCAGCCTGCTGCGCGCGGGCCACGAGGTGCATGGCGCGGAGCTGCGCGAGGCGACGCGCGCCGAGTTCGCCGCCGCGGGCGGCACGGCGGTCCCGACGCCGGCGGAGTTGCCGGCGGATGCGCAGGCGGTTGTCGTGTTCGTCGTCAACGCCGCGCAGACCGAGGACGCGCTGTTCGGCAGCGGCTACGCGGCCCGGCTGTCGCCGGGCACGGCGGTGCTGTGCTGCACGACGGTGGCGCCCGAGTTCGCCCGGTCGCTGGGCGCGCGCCTTGCGGGCATGGGGTTGCTGCCATTGGACGCGCCCGTTTCCGGCGGGTCCGTCGCGGCGAAGGACGGCGCGATGTCGGTGATGGCCTCGGGCAGCGAGGCCGCCTTCGCCGCCGCCGGGCCGGTGCTGGAGGCGATCGCGAAGAAGGTCTGGCGGCTCGGCGCCGAGCCCGGCATCGGCAGCACGGTGAAGATGGTCAACCAGCTTCTGGCCGGCGTGCACATCGCGGCCTCGGCCGAGGCGATGGCGCTCGGCATCCGCGCGGGCGCCGATCCGCGCACGCTGTTCGAGGTGATCTCGGGCTCGGCGGGCAGTTCGTGGATGTGGCAGAACCGCGTGCCGCACATCCTGGAAGGCGACGACACGCCGCGTTCGGCGGTGAACATCTTCGTCAAGGACCTGGGGATCGTGCTGGATCAGGCGCGCGCGCTGACCTTTCCGCTGCCGCTGGCCTCGGCCGCGCACCAGTTGTTCCTGGCCGCCGCCGCGGGCGGGCATGGCGGGAAGGACGATGCGTTCGTCATCCGCGTGTGGCAGGCGCTGACGGGGATCGAGTTGCCGGGGTAGGCGCCGTCCGGACGCCCCCTCTCCGCCCGCGTTTGCGGGGAGAGAGGGAAGAAGATCGGCCTCACCCCCCCTTCGCCGCCAGCACCGCGCCCGGCTGCGGCGGCGCGCAGGCTTCCCCGCCGGCCATGCGCGCCGCCAGGCATCCCGCGAACCAGTCGCTGAACAGGGCGGCGCCCTGCGGGTTCAGGTGGCCGAAGCCGTCGCCGAAGTAGCGGTCGGGCCAGGCGGTGAGCAGCGGGCCGACGACGCGGAAGCCTGGGTAGCGCGCCTCCCAGCCGCGCAGATAGGCGGCGAAGCCGGCGAGCATGGCGGGCGACATGGACCGCGCCGTCTCCTCGTTCACAGGCATGGCGACGAAATCGGCCGGGATGCCGCGCGCCGCGAGCCGGGCCAGGATCGTGCCGAAATAGGCGTCCAGCACGGGCAGCGGGACGAAGCCGGTCATCGCCCCATCCAGCGCCACCGCGTCCGAGCCCGCGCCGGTGCCGAAATAGTATTGCCCGCGCGCCGCCAGCCCCGCCGCCAGCGCGCGCCGGTTGGACGCCAGCCGGAGCACGACGCCGCCCTTCGCGAGGCTTGCGCCGTAGAGCGGCGGGAAGCGCGCGGCGTAGGCGAGGTCGCGCAGCGGGCCGGCGAGCCCGTCCGGGTTGCGCGGCGCGGCGAAGGAGGCGTCCCCCAGCCGCTCGCCCGTCGCGCGCAGGGCGCGCAGTTCCGCGAGGCTGAGGAAGCCGAAGCGCGCCGTGCGCTCCCAGAACAGGTCGGCATGGACGAAGTGCCAGGGATCGAAGGAGATCACCACGCGGCGCGGCGGATCGGGGCAGGCCAGCGCGCGGGACAGCGCGGCGTCGGCCTCGATCGCCTCCCCGCCGCCGACGGCGAGGTTGGCGGCGGATGCGCCGAGGCGGGCGGGGATCACGTCCACCGCCGCGCGCGAATCCCCGAGCACCAGCACGCTGCCCAGGTCGCAGGCCGCCAGCATGCGCTGCTTGGCGAGCCAGTACGGGTATTCGGGATCGAGGAACGCAAGCGGCATCGCCACGACCCAGGCCCACGCCGCCGCCAGCCCCAGCGCGAAGGTGACGCCCATGACCGCGAGGTAGCGCCCCGCGCCGATCTCGCCCGGCGCCTTTCCGCCGCCCATCGGCCCATGCCCCGCGTGATGAACGACGCAGCCTAGACTTACCTATGGTTGCATATCAACCGCGCAATTCCCCGATGGATTGCGTCCGGGTCAGCCCAGATGGACGGCGAGCCAGACGGTCGGCGCCTCCGGGTCGGTCCAGGTGACGCGGTGGCGGCGATGGGCGGGGATCAGCAGCGTGTCGCCCGGCGCCAGCGCGCGCTCGCCCTCCCCCTCGATCCACAGCCGCGCGCCGCCCGCGAGCAGCGCCACCCATTCGTCGTGGGGCTGGTCGTAGGGACGGTCCTCGGGCGTGGTCTGGCCGGTTGAGACGATGCGCTCGATCCGCAGGCCGGGGCGGGCGAGCAGTTCGGTGACGAGTTCCTCGTCCGCGCGCGCCGGCAGCCCGGCGAACAGGTTGGTCATGCGTCCGCTGCCTCCCCTGCCGCGCATCGCGCACCGGTGCGCGAGCCTGCGCGATGCGGCATGATGGCGCAATGAACGCCCCCGCCCGTATCCGCGCCCGCGCCGCCGCGCTCTGCCTGTCGGTCCTCCTCGCCCTCGCCGCCTGCGCCACACCGCCGCCCCCGGACGACGCCGAGGCGCAGGCCGAGTTCAAGGCCACCAACGATCCGATCGAGCCCGCCAACCGGGCGGTGTTCGCGGTCAACGACGCGATCGACACCGCGGTGATCCGCCCGGTCGCGCAGGCCTACCGCTTCGTGCTGCCGGAGCCGGCGCGCGACGGCGTGCACAACGTGCTGATGAACATCGGCACGCCGGTGCGGCTGGGCAACGACATCCTGCAGGCAAAGCCGCGCCGCGCGGGCGACACGCTGATGCGCTTCGCGATCAACACCACGGTTGGCGTGCTGGGCATCTTCGACGTGGCGAAGGGCTGGGGCTATCCCGAGCACGATTCGGATTTCGGCATCACGCTGGCGCTGTGGGGAATGCCGGCGGGGCCCTACCTGATGCTGCCGCTGCTGGGGCCGTCCGACGTGCGCGACACCGGCGGCATCGCGACGGACTATGCGATGAACCCGTTCTCCTGGGTGGGCCAGGGCGCGGCGGTGACGGCGCTGGAATGGTCCTACGTGCCGATGCTCGGGCTCGATTCCCGCGCGCGGCACTTCAACGACATCGATGCGGTGAAGCGGACCTCGCTCGACCCCTACGCGACCTTCCGCAGCCTGTACCGCCAGCTTCGCGCCCGCGAGATCGAGGACGCGCGCAAGGACAACCGCGCGACCGTGCCGGTGTGGTTTTCGCAGCCGGGGTGAGCCGAATCTCCCCTCTCCGCCCGCTTGCGGGGGGAGAGGGAGGGGCCCATCGCCACAGGCGATGGGAGGGTGAGGTGGGCAAGCCCGCACCGCCGCCGCGATCCCCCACCTCACCCGGCCTCTCCGCCCCCAGGGGCGGAGAGGGGAAGCAGATGGGAAGGGTTAACCGCGCGGCCTCAGTTCGGCAGCCCGCCCTGTTTGGCGATGAACGCGCCGATTTCCTCCACGCCCTTGCCGGCGCGGATATTGGCGAACACGAACGGCCGCTCGCCGCGCATCCTGCGGCTGTCGCGGTCCATCACTTCCAGGCTGGCGCCCACCAGCGGCGCGAGGTCGATCTTGTTGATGACGAGAAGATCGCTGCGCGTGATGCCGGGGCCGCCCTTGCGGGGGATCTTGTCGCCGGCCGAGACGTCGATGACGTAGATCGTCAGGTCCGCGAGTTCCGGGCTGAAGGTGGCGGCCAGGTTGTCGCCGCCGCTTTCGATCAGGATCACGTCGAGCAGCGGGAAGCGCCGCCGCATCTCGGCCACGCCCGCGAGGTTGATCGAGGCGTCCTCGCGGATCGCGGTGTGCGGGCAGCCGCCGGTTTCGATGCCCATGATGCGCTCGGGCGGCAGGCAGCCCGCGCGCGTCAGGAACTCGGCGTCCTCCTTCGTGTAGATGTCGTTGGTGATGGCCGCGATGTCGTAGCGCGGGGAAAGGTGGCGGCACAGCGCCTCCATCAGCGCCGTCTTGCCGGTGCCGACCGGGCCGCCGATGCCGACGCGAAGCGGGCCGTTGGGCGAAATCGTCATGAGCGGAACAACCTCGTGTACTGGGTTTCGTGGCGCATCGACGCCAGATCGGAGCGGAAGGCGCAGCCGCCCAGATCGTCGAGCGTCGCGGCGGCGGCTTCGCGCGCGGTAGCGAGCAGCGCGGGCTCCAGCGCCGCCAGCACGCGCAGGCCCGCCGACTGGCCGAGCGGCACCAGGCGGACGGCGGCCGAGATCAGGTTCGCCGCCACCGCCTGAAGGTAGCCGCAGCACGCCGCATGGGCATCGACGCCGTGCCGCCCGGCGATGGCGCCGACCGCGACCGGGTAGGCGATGCCTTCTCCGCCGGAGGGAGCGGCCCCCCACGCCGCCGCGGCCAGCAGGAACGCCGCGCCCTGGTTCAGCGTCTCCATGCGCCGCTCCTGGCTCGGCGCGGAGGCCGCCGCAAGCTCGGCGATCCCGGCCAGCGCGTCGGCATCGAAGGCGGCGCGGTGGGCGTGGTGCAGCAGGATCGCGTCGCCGCGGCCCGCGCCGTGCGCGATCACGTCGGCGAGCCAGGCGCGCAGGCTGGTTTCGTCCGTAACGTCCCCGGCCTCCACCGCCCATTCGATGCCGTGCGAGTAGGCGAAGCCGCCGGTGGGGAAGGCGGGCGACAGCCAGGCGAGCAGGCGCAGCAGCGCGGGCTCAGTGGTGGTGATGCCCATGCCCGTGTCCATGGTCATCGTCGTCATGGTGGTGATGATGCCCGCCGGCGTAGGCGCCCGCCTCGGGATCGAAGGGTGCTTCGATTTCTTCCACGTGGCCGCCGAGGCCCTCGACCATCTCGGCGATCACGTGGTCGGCGCGGATGCGGATGCGATCGCCAAGGAGCTGCACCGGCAGGTGGCGGTTGCCGAGGTGCCACGCGATGCGGACCAGCTCGCCCTCGTCGTGCGCGTGGATTTCCAGCAGCGCCTCGGGCTTTGCCTCCACCAGCACCACGCCGCCGCCGTCGAGCGCGAGCCCGTCGCCGTGGCGCAGCCGCGCCGCCTGCGGCAGGTCGATCAGCAGGTCGCGCCCGGCTTCGGTGCGCAGCACGATGCGGCGGCGATGGCGGCGGTCGTGATCGACCAGCACGCGATCCGTCGCGTCCGCGGCGTTCCACTCGCCGCGCGGGACGACGCGGCCGGCGCGCAGGGTTTCTGGCATGTGGCCCTCACCCTCCCACGGCTGCGCCGTGGGTCCCTCCCTCTCC
>JAFEFJ010000290.1 GCA_018240635.1 Pseudomonadota bacterium
TGATGCGCGCGCCGTACATGATGCCGGACAGCACGTCGCGCCCCTGGTCGTCGGTGCCCAGCGGAAAGCTCCAGTCGCCGTCCACGCCGCCGACGGGGGCGGAGAAGGCGGGCGGCTTGAAACTGTCCATCAGGCTCAGGCTCGCCAGATCGAACGGATCGTGCGGCGCGAGCCAGTGGGAGAAGGCGGCGCCAAGGATGCAGACCGCGGCGATCAGCGCCGACACCATCGCCACCGGCGAGGTGCGGAAGCTGTGCATCACGTCGCTGTCGAGCGCGCGGGCCAAGGTCCCCATGGGCCGGTTCACGTGCGGTTCACCGCGCCATGCCGGGGCGCCCGCCGGTGCGCAGGCGCGGATCGACCGCGAAATACAAGAGATCGACGATCAGGTTGATGAGGACGAAGAACACCGAGATCAGCATCAGGTAGGCGCCCATCACCGGGATGTCGGCGACGCCGATGGACTGCACCAGAAGAAGCCCCATGCCGGGCCACTGGAACACCGTCTCGGTGATGATCGAGAACGCGAGCAGCCCGCCGAGCTGCAGGCCCACCACCGTGATCACCGGCACCAGCGTGTTCTTCAGCGCGTGGCCGAAATGGATCGCCCGGTCGGGGATGCCGCGCGCGCGGGCGAACTTGATGTAGTCGCTGCGCAGCACCTCCAGCATCTCGGCGCGGATCAGCCGCATGATCAGCGTGGTCTGGAACAGCCCGAGCGTGATCGAAGGCAGGATCAGCGCCTTCAGCCCCGACAGCGTCAGGAAGCCGGTGGACCAGTGCGCGAAATGCACCACGTCGCCGCGCCCGAAGCTCGGCAGCCAGCCCAGATCGACGGAGAAGACCAGGATCAGCAGGATGCCGATCAGGAAGGTGGGCAGCGACACGCCCGCGAGGCTCACCACCATGAAGATGCGGGAGAGGAAGGAGTTGCGGTAGATGCCGGTATAGACGCCCATCGGCACGCCGATCAGCAGCGACAGCAGCGCCGCCGTCATCGCCAGCTCGAAGGTCGCGGGGAAGCGCTCCAGCAGCAGGTCGGACACCGGGCGCGCCAGCCGGTAGCTGATGCCGAAATTGCCGTGCAGCGCGTTCCAGATGAAATGCGCGTACTGCACGAAGAAGGGCTGATCGAGGCCGAGCTGGTGCACCAGCGCGACGCGCTGCGCTTCCGTGTAGTCCTGGCCCAGCATGATCAGCACGGGATCGCCCACATAGGCGAACATCGCGAAGGCGATCAGGCCCACCACGAGCAGCACGGGAATGGCTTGCAGCAGCCGGGAGATGATGAACGGCAGCACGGCTTAGCCCCTCAACCTCCCTGTCCCGCCCCGGCGGCGGCAATGTGCGAAGTTTGCCGCCGTCCCGCAATGGCGTGCGCCCGGCGGCGCGGCGCGGCGGCCCCGCATGGAAGCAAGGCCGGTGCCACCCCTAGCCGGCGTCGCGCGCCCATTCGTTCACCAGCGTGTAGCCGACGCCCAGCAGCACGGGGCCCAGGAAGATGCCGAGCAGCCCGAAGCCAAGCGCGCCGCCCAGCACGCCCAGCACGGTCAGCAGGAAGGGAAGCTGCGCGCCGCGCGCGATGAACCAGGGGCGGATGATGCTGTCGGCGCCCGAGACGGCGACCACGCCGTAGATGCCGAGGAAGATGCCCCAGCCCAGATGGCCGGTGCCCATCAGCCACAGCGCGGCGGGGATCCACACCAGCGGCGCGCCGACCGGCAGCACCGCGAGGAACGCCGCGACCGCGCCCAGCAGCACCGGGCGCGGCACGCCCGAAAGCCACAGGCCGAACGCGGTCAGGAAGCCCTGCACCACGGCGGTGCCCAGGATGCCGTACACCACGCCGCGCACGGTCGCGCCCGTCATCGCGATCAGCCGCTCGGCCCGTTGGCCCGCGATGCGGTGCAGCAGCAGCGACAGCCGCGCCGCGATCGGCTCGCCGTAGACGTAGAAGAAGAACGCCGCGAACAGCGCGAGCACGAACATCAGCACGCCGTTGGCGATGCCCAGCAGCAGGCTGACGCCGCCCTCCAGCGCCAGGCCGAAATAGGGCTGGAAGGCCGCCACCATCACCGAGACGTCGGCCGCCCAGTGGTCCCACAGCGCGCCGATGGTGGGGCCGATCAGCGCGATGTCGTAGACCCAGGCCGGCGCGCTCGGCAGGCCGGCGCGCAGCGCGCCGTCGATCATGTCGCGCAGGTGGTTCACGTCCCCCGCGCTGCCGGGCGCCGCCACCGCCAGCGGCAGCACCACCGCCACCGCCGTCAGCGCCACCATCGTGCCCGCCGCCACGCCGTGGCGCAGATGCAGGCGGATGCGCAGCCACTCGAACACCGGCCAGGTGGTGAACACCAGGATGCCCGCCCACAGCAGCGCCGAGGCGAACGGGTACAGCACGATCACGCAGCCGACCGCGATTCCCCCCAGCAGCAGCGTCATCAGCAGGCGTTCGGCGGTCATGCGTCCCCGGTGCCGGACCCGCCGGCTGCGGGCGCACGTTTCGCGGATGCAGGCGGCTGGTCAAGCCATCCCGGCTTGGGTAGCGTCCGGCCGATCCGGGGGAACCGCCATGCCGCGCTTCGCAGCCAATTTGTCGATGATGTTCAACGAGGTGGACTTTCTCGACCGGTTCGCCGCCGCGCGGGCCGCCGGGTTCGAGGCGGTCGAGTTCCTGTTCCCCTACGACCACAAGCCGGCCGAGCTGAAAAGGCGGCTCGACGACAACGGGCTGACCCAGGCGCTGTTCAACATGCCGCCGGGCGACTGGCAGAACGGCGAGCGCGGCATCGCCTCGCTGCCCGGACGGCAGGCGGAGTTCCGCGACAGCGTGCGCCGCGCGCTGGATTACGCGGCGGCGCTCGACTGCAAGCTGCTGCACTGCATGGCCGGGATCGTGCCCGCCGACGTCGCGCCCGCCACCGCCGCCGCGGTCTACGCCGCCAACCTCGCCTGGGCCGCCGAGCAGGCCGCGCCCGCCGGGGTGAAGCCGGTGATCGAGCCGATCAACCACCGCGACATGCCGGGCTACTACCTGAACACCCAGGCGCAGGGCGCCGCCATCGTGCGGGCGATCGGCGCGGACCGGATCGGGCTGCAATTCGACGTCTATCACTGCCAGACCACCGAGGGCGACATCACCAAGCGGATGGAAGCCTTCATGCCGGTGATCGCGCACATGCAGATCGCCGACGTCCCCGCGCGCAACGAGCCCGGCACCGGCGAGATCGGCTGGGACTTCGTCTTCAAGCGGATGGACGCGCTCGGCTACACGGGCTGGGTCGGCTGCGAATACCGCCCCGCCGCCGGAACCGAGGCGGGACTTGCGTGGCGGCAGCGCTTCGGGGTCTGATCGCCGCGCGCTGATAGCGCTACCACAACCACGTACCCACACCACGCACCGAACGGGGAACAACGTCATGCGGATCGGTTTCGTCGGCCTCGGCATCATGGGGCGCCCGATGGCGCTGAACCTGCAGAAGGCCGGCCACACGCTCGCGGTGCCCGAGCGCGCCAGCCTCACCGCCGAGATCCGGGCCGCCGCCACCGTGCTGCCCACCGCCGCCGAGGTGGCGCGCGCCTCCGAGGTCGTGATCCTGATGGTGCCCGACACCGCGGACGTGGAGCAGGCGCTGTTCGCGCCGGGCGGCGTCGCCGAGGGGCTGACCAAGGGCTCGCTCGTGATCGACATGTCCTCGATCAGCCCGATCGCCACCAAGGACTACGCCGCGCGGATCAACGCGCTGGGCTGCGACTACCTCGATGCGCCCGTCTCGGGCGGCGAGGTCGGCGCCAAGCAGGCGACGCTGACGATCATGGTCGGCGGGCCGGACGCCGCCTTCGCCCGCGCCGAGCCGCTGTTCCAGGCGATGGGCAAGACCATCACCCATGTCGGCAGCGCCAACGGGGCGGGCCAGGTCTGCAAGGTGGCGAACCAGATCATCGTCGCCTGCAACATCCAGGCGGCGGCCGAGGCGCTGGTCTTCGCCGCCAAGGCGGGCGCCGATCCTGCCAAGGTGCGCCAGGCGATCAGCGGCGGCTTCGCGGCCTCGCGCATCCTTGAACTGCACGCCGAGCGCATGATCAAGGGCACGTTCGAGCCCGGCTTCCGCATCCGCCTGCACCAGAAGGACCTCAACCTGGCGCTGTCGGCGGCGCGCGACCTGTCGCTGTCGCTGCCCAGCACGGCGATCGCGCAGCAGATGTTCTCGGCCGTCGCCGCCGATGGCGGGGGCGAGCTCGACCACTCGGCGCTGGTCCAGGCCACCGAACGGCTGGCCTGCACGACGCTGCGCGACAGGAAGTAGCGCGGGACAAGAAATGAAACGCAGCGCCCTGCAAGCTGACCGAGTCGCAGGGCGTGGAACAGGGTTGAAAAACCGGACAGGAGCGGCGTAGCCTCGCACCCAAACAAAACCAGGGAATCCGTCGCTCCGGGGCGGGGGACCCTGGGCCTGGGGCGCGCGATACCATGCTTTTCACCGAGATCGGCCAGCAGTTGCGGGCCTACCGCCTTGAATCGGGACTGCGCGCGGAGGAAATCGCGGCGCGGCTCGGAGTCTCGCGCGCGGCGCTGTATCGCTACGAAAAAGGCGAGGTGATCAAGCTCGACACCATCAAGCGCCTGGCGGAACTGCTGAAAATCTC
>JAFEFJ010000291.1 GCA_018240635.1 Pseudomonadota bacterium
TGGCTGCACCACTTCGCGCTGCTGCTTCCCGTCTCCTACGCCGCGCTCGCGCTCGCGCTGGAGCACTTCGCCGCGCGCCTGCTGCCTGGGCGTCCCTGGCTCGCCGGCGTGGGCGCCGGCCTGCTCCTGCTGCCGATCCTGGCCGGGAACGCCGTCCAGGCCCGCGGCTTCTTCGCCACGCTGGAAGCCACGCGCGGGGTCGGCCTGATGTCCGACGCGGTCAACCGCTACGCGGAAGCGAGCCGCACGGACTTGCCGGATGCGACGCGCTTCTTCCCCGACTGGGGGTTGCAGTTCCCGTTCCTCATGCTGACCGGCGGCGCCTCGCCGACCGTCTCCGGTTTCGATCCGGCGCGCGCCCGCGCCCTGCTATGCGCCGGTCACGACGTGGAGGTGGCGACGCTCGAGGACCTCTCGACCCCGCTCCTGCCGCGCTGGGCGGACGAGCTCGCCTGGCCGCGGATACAGACTCTGCACTACGACCAGGCCGACGGAACCAGGCTGATCACGGTGCTCCGCTGGCGCGCCGCCGACCGGCCGCCCTCGGCCTGCCCATGACCCGCCGCGGCATGGCCCCGACGATGGCGAGGCGCCACGATCTCCGCTATGCCCGCGCCTAGCCCGATGGACGCCGCCCCCAACGCCCCACCCACCGCCAAGCCCCGGCGCCGCCGCGCCGGCATCCTGGCCATCGAAAGCTCACCGGCGGTCCGCGCTCTGGTGCTTGCGGTCGCAATGATCGCGGGAGCGCTGATTTCGCTGTCCCGCGGCCAGGACACCAATTTCGACCAGCTCAACTACCACTACTACGTCTCGTACGCCTTCGAGACGGGCGCGCTGGACCGCGATGTCGCCCCCGCCCAGGTGCTGCACAGCTACCTGAGCCCCTATGTGTATCTCCCGTTCTATCAGTTCGTCCGCAGCCTGCCGCCGCGCGGGGTTGGCTTGGCGATGGGCGCGCTGCACGGCATCAACGTCTGGCTGGTGATCGTGCTGAGCGGCATCGCCGCACGCGGCCTGCCCGCCCGCGCGCGCCTGCAACTGGTTGCCGCCGCGACCGTCATCTCCTTCGCGGGACCGATGGTGATCTCGGAGGCCGGAACCTCGTTCGCCGATATCCTGATCAGCATCCCGACGCTGGGCGGCCTCGCGCTGCTGCTGGGCGCGGAGGCGCGGCCCGGCGGATCGGCCGGCGCGGCGTTGGCGCGTGTGGCGACCGGAGCGGCCCTGCTGGGCGCGGCCACCAGCCTGAAGCTGACCGCCGCGCCCTTCGCGCTGGCCTACGGGGCGGCCGCGCTGACCGGCTGGCGGGCATGGCGGCACCGCGCCGCCGCGCTGGCGGCGGCGGGCGCGGGCGGTGCCGCAGGTTTCGCGCTGATCGGCGGCGTTTGGTACTTCGATCTCTGGCGCAGCTTCGGCAACCCGATCTTCCCTTACTTCAACACTGTCTTCCGCGCGCCCGACTACCCCTCCGGCAGCGCCGTCTTCGACGCACGCTTCCTGCCCACAAGCCTGTTCGAGGCCGCTGCCTACCCCTTCCGGTGGGTCAGAACGCAGCACACCACGGCCGAGCTGAACTTCCGGGATATCCGTTTCGCGCTGATGCTGGCGCTTGGCGCGCTTGCCCTGATCGCGCGGCTGGCCCGCGGCACGGCCCGGCCGGTCGCCGTTTCCCCCGTCAGGACGGCGGGAACACGGCTGATGGTGTTTCTGGCGGTCGCCTTCGTGCTGTGGATGTACGAATGGTCGATCCAGCGATACCTCGTGAGCCTGGAACTGCTGACCGGTCCGGCCATGCTGATCTTGCTGCGCTGGTGGGGCCCGTTCCCGCGGCGATCCCGCATGCTGGAAGCGGCCGCCATCGCTCTGGCCGTGCTGTGCGCCATTTCCGTGCGCCCGCCCGACTGGGGCCATCTGGGCTGGCGCGATCGCTGGTTCGCCTTCAACCCTCCGCCGGTCTCAACGCCCCACCCGGTCTATTTCATGGCGAGCGAGCCGACATCGTTCGTGGTGCCGGAACTGCCGGCGGGCGCCATCGCGGTCGGCGTGATCGCGTCGGAGCCGGTGCCGGACTGGGGAGACACCGTCTTCCGCCGGCGCGTCGCTTCGATCCTGGCCGACCCAGCGAACGGTCCCTATTGGTCGGTCTCCTCGGGCGAGCCCGTCCCCGAGGTCAGGCGCATCCTGGGTCTCTATGGCCTTCGCGTGGCCGATCCCTGCATCGCGGAGAAGCGCGGCCGGCCTTTCCCGCTCACCTGGTGCCGGCTCGAACGCGCCCCCCCGCCCGGATAGGCCGTCCGGCCGAAGTGGAGTCGCCCGCCTATGGTTGATCATGCAACGACCGTGAACAACCCTTCCGTCGCCGCCTTCGCCGTCCTGCTGCTTGCAGGCGCGCTGCTGCTCGTTCGCGTGCCGCGCTCGCTCGCCCTTCCGATCAAGGCCGCGCTCAATCTCGCGATCTTGGGCGCCATCGCGTGGATCTGGCTGGCCTATTGGCGTTACGCGCTGGTCGCCCCGCCTGGCTTCGATGGCGCGATGAACCTCAACACGGCGCGATCCTTCGCCACCGGCCACGGCTACGGTTTCGTCTACAACATGTTCTTCCCTTTCCCGGCGCAGACCGACGGCCCGTTCGTGCTGCCCGCCGCCCTTCTCTACCGGCTGCTCGGCGCCACGCCGCTCGCCGCGCAGGGCGTCAACTTCGGCTATTTCGTCGGCATGACGATCCTCGCCTTCGTGCTGATCCGGCGGGTGGCGGGGTCGGTCACGCTGGGGCTGCTCGGCGCGCTGCTCGTGCTGCAAACGCCAGGAATGGCGGAATTCGCCATGAACGGGTTCGGCGAGATCCCAACCTTCTTCTGGTTCCTCGCGGGTCTCATCGTTCTCGGGGAAGCGCTCGACTCACCGGGCACCGGTCGGATGCGCCTGTTCTCCGGCGGAGCGGCGCTCGCGCTGTGCTATCTCACCAAGACCGTGGCGCTGCTGATGGTGGCGCCGACCGCGCTGATATTCGCGGCGCTTCTGCTTTCTCCGCTCCGGAACGGCCGGGGCCGCATCGAACCTCTGGCCTGGTTCGCGGCGGGACTCGTCCTGCCGGTAGCCGGATGGGAGCTCTTCCGGCTGATCGAACTTGGCCCAAGCGAATACGCGGAGTGGTGGCGCCTGCAACTGGGGCAGATCTTCCGCCAGTCCGGCGCCAGCGACACGCTCAACGAGCGTATTTCGCCGCTCGCCAAGGGCGCGAAGCATTTCCTGATCCTGTCCGGCCTGCTCGAGATGCCGCCATCGGCGCTGCTTGCGCTGCTTTTGGCTCCCTGGCTTTCCGCCGCGGCGCTGATGGCGGCAAGCTGGCGGCGGAGGGAGGTCGGCCACCTGTTCGGCCTTGCCGCCTGCGTGGCGGTCGCGGTGCTGTATTTCGTCTGGTGGCTGTTCATCACGCCCACCGACATGGCCTGGCTGCGCCGCATCATCAACGGGCTGCTGATCCAGCAGGTGCTGCTCGCCATCTCGGTCGCGGCGGCTGTGCGGCTGTTGCTGCTCGCCGCGCCCGGCAGGCCGGGCGGCCGCGCCGCCGCCGCCGCCGCGGCGCTGGTCGTGCTGCTGATCCCGGAACTGTTCGTCGTCCACCGCGCCCGCGCCTTCACGGAGCCGCCGGCGCTGACGCCCCAGAGCGCGGACGAGATGGCGCTGGCCCGAACCATCAGGCAGCTCCCGCAGGATGCCACGCTGTTCGGCTTCGGCTGGTGGCAGAACCCGACCATCGCGTTCTTCTCGGGCCGCACGATGATGAACTGGAATCACTGGACGCCCGCGGCGATAAACCGGCTGCCGAGCAAGTATCTGGTGCTGGATTCCTCGGCCAAGATCTTCGCAGGCGCCGACGCGAAGCGCGACATCCTCGACAGCACCGAACACACGTTGATCGCCGACGGACCGGGCGGCTCGCTCTACCGGATCGACAAGGCGCTGCCCTACCCGGCCTTCACCGATGCCGACCGAGCCTCCGGCAAGCTGGCCGCCGCATTCGCGCCGTCCGATGGCCCGTATATCGGGCGGCGCGGCTTCTACGAACCCGAATCCACGTTGGATTGGTCGCGGCCCGAGTCGGCCCTGCTGCTGCGCCGCACCGGACAGACACGCCTCGCGCTCGCACTCTATATCCCGCCCAACACCGTGCCGGACACGCCCGGTAAGTCGCTCGCGCTGCGGGTGACCAGCCCGAACTGCCTCGATGCGACGGTGCCGCTCGACACGCCGGGCGCGCACCGGATCGATCTGCCGCTCGGCTGCCCACCCGTCAGCACGCCCGAACCGATGGAAATCGACTTCGCGTTCAACGGACATATCCGCTTCACGCGACAGATCGACGCCGACTCCCGTCTGCTCGGCTTCGCCTTGACCGAGGCACGCCTTGTCGGGCCGTGAGGGTCCCGTCCCTCAAACGTAATCGGCGGCGACCGTCGCGTCCTTGTGGCGGTCGGAGGCGATCAGGTTCAGCACCGCGGACAGCACGACCGACACCGCAAGGTTCACGACGAAGGAATACAGCGCCGCGTAGCCCGGAATGGCGACGCCGGCGATGTGGATCACGTAGA
>JAFEFJ010000292.1 GCA_018240635.1 Pseudomonadota bacterium
CGTGCCCACCACCTGCGGGGCCATCACGCTGGTGCCGTAGCGCATCGCCGCCTCGCGCAGCGTCATGCCGCCCTTCGCGGAGGCGCCCTGCGTCATGATATCGATCGCGCCCTGGAAGGCCGCGAGCGAGGCGATGTCGTGCACCGGCGTGTCGGGATCGAACTGCGAGAGATCGACGCTGAGATGGCAGGACGTGATCGCCATCGCGAGTTCGGGGTCGAGCAGGCTGTCGAGCAGTTCCTGCTTCTCCCGCGCGACGCTCTCGGTCTCGCCCAGGATGATGTCGAGGCAGGGCAGGATGGCGCAGTCGGCGGGATCGCGGCCGATGGCGCGCATCCGTTCGTGCATATCGGCGCGGAAGCCGATCATCGCCTGGGTGTCGTACTGGAAGGTGAAGATCACCTCGGCCACGCGGGCGGCGAGCGCGCGGCCGCTCGGGCTCTGGCCGGCCTGCATGATGACCGGATGGCCCTGCGGGCTGCGCGGCGTGGGCAGCGGCCCGCGCGAGGCGACGTGCTTTCCCCGGTAATCGGCATAGCGCACCTTCGACGGGTCGGCGAAGCGCCCGGCCTGCTTGTCGAGGATCAGCGCGCCTTCCTGCCAGGTGTCCCACAGCGCCATGCAGGCATCGACGCTTTCCTCGGCCCGTTCGTAGCGCGTCTCCCGGTCCGGCATCTTCGGCAAGCCGAAGTTGCGCGCTTCGAGGTCGGTGATCGACGTGACGACGTTCCAGGCGATGCGCCCGCCGGTCAGGTGATCGAGCGAGGCGAGCATCCGGGCGAGGTGGAACGGGTGGTAGAAGGTGGTGGAGAGCGTGATGCCGAGGCCGAGATGGGTGGTGGCCCGCGCGACATAGGGCAGCACCATCAGCGGGTCGAGCAGGTTGAGCTGTCCGCCGCGCCCCAGCATCGTCTCGAACGAGCCGGCGTGGATGTCGTACACGCCCGACAGATCCTCGAAGAAGCAGGCGTCGAAGAAGCCTTCCTCCAGCACGCGCCCGATATGCTCGTAGCGTTCGGGCTTCAGCATGTCGTGCAGCGTCGCTTCCGGGTGCCGCCAGGCGCCGTGGTGGTGGAAGGTCGGCCCGGTCTTGAGGAAGGCGACCAGGTGCATGCGGCGTCGTGTCATGGCGGCGGCTCCGGCTTGGCCGGGGGATTAACGCAAGTCCCGTGCCGTCTGTCGACACTTCCTCGGGTATTGGAGCGCCACGCTCCGACGCCTCCCCGGGAGGGAAGACGCTCGCGACGCGCCACTCAGATGTGTTTGGCCGGACTTGATCTGGCCACACACGAGAAACTTGGTTGCAGCTACGCCGCCGCCTCCCGCGCGCGGCGGGCTTCGTAGGATTTCAGGTGGATGTAGGCCGTCGTCAGCACCGGCACGCTGCCGGGCGCGGCGCGCGCGATGAGGTCGCCGATGACATGGTCGGCTTCCACCGGGTTGCCCGCTTCGATGTCGCGCATCATCGACGCGCTGAACAAGGACCCCGCCTGCGTCAGGTTCGCCTGCGCGCGCGCCTTCGCCTCCGGCCGCGGCGGATGCGGGGAGCGGGCGGCGATGCCGAAGGTCTCCTCGATCAGTTGCAGGATCAGGTCCTTGCCGCCGCCCGCGACGATGTCGCCGATGGGGGCGCGCATCAGGCTGGTGATCGCGGCGATGGCGGACAGGAAGGACCACTTCTCCCACATGTCGAGCATGACGTCGGCGCTGGCGCGGCCGTCGAACTTCGCGCCCTGGATCTGCGCGGCCAGCGCCTCCACGCGCGGCGACATCCCGCCCGCGCGCTCGCCGAAACTCAGCGAGTGCATCGGGCTCATGTGCCGCACCGTGCCGTCGGGCAGCAGGGTGGAGGCGATGGCGCATTGCCCGCCCAGCACGCGGTCCTTGCCGAAGCGGGCATCGAGCACGTCGAGATGCCGCATGCCGTTGAGCAGCGGCACGATCATCGTGTCCGGCCCGACGGCGGGCGCGATGTCGGCGACCGCGGAATCGAGGTCGTAGGATTTGCAGCTCAGGATGATGGCGTCGTAGGGCGCGGCGATGGCGTCGGCGGTGACGGTGCGCGGCGCGGCGGCGTGGAAGTCTCCCGCCGTGCTCTTGATGTTCAGCCCCTTCTCGGCCAGCAGCGCGGCGCGGCGCGGGCGCACCAGGAAGGTCACGTCGCGGCCCGCCTCCAGCAGCCGTCCGCCGTAGTAGCCGCCGATCGCGCCGGCGCCGACAACCAGGATACGCATCCGTCGATTTCCCTTTCAGCAACGCGCGAGGCTAGGCGCCGCGCGTCCATCCGCCGCGCGCGATCGCGATGGCGGTCAGTCCCCCATAGACGAGCAGCCCGGCGGCGATGGCGGCGAACAGGCCGGATTGCGAGCCGGTGAGCAGCAGCACGAGCCAGCCGCCGCCCGCCGCGATGGCCACGCGCAGCGTGCCCGCAACGACCGGCCACAGCAACCGCCCCGCGCCCTGCGAGGCGAAGTAGAGCGCGAGCCCGAGGCCGAAGAAGCCGTAGAACGGCCCGACGATGCGGAGATACGCGCTGCCCGCTTCGATCATCGCCGGATCGTGGCCGAACAGGCCGAGCCAGGCGGCGGGCCAGACGGCGACGGCGATGCCGATGGCCTCGGCCAGCACGAAGGCGAGCGCGCCGCCCAGCAGCGCCACGCGCAGCGCGCGGTCGTATTGCCGCGCGCCGATATTGGTGCCGACGAGCGCGACGAGCGGCGCGCCTAGGCCGAACACCAGCGGGATGATGAGGTATTCGACGCGCGCGGCGGTGCCGAAGCCCGCGACCGCGTCGGTGCCGAACCAGTGGCCCACCAGGGCGGTGACGACGGCCATCGTGACGTTGGTCTGCACCGTGGTGATCGCGGCGACGGCGCCGACGCGCAGGATGTCGCGGAACAGCGGCCAGCTTGGCGCGGCGAGGCGGAAGCGCACGAGGCTGCGGCCCGCGAGGATGTACCACGCGAGCACCGCCGTGCCGCCGACATAGAACGCCAGCAGCGCGACGCCGCCGCCCGCGATGCCGAGCGCGGGGAAGGGGCCGATGCCGAAGATCAGGCAGGGCGAGAGCGGGATCAGCACCACGACGCCGCCCACGGTGACCAGCGCGGGGACCAGCATGTTGCCGGTGCCGCGCACCACGGAGGCGAGCGCGTTCATCAGCCACAGCAGCACGGTGCCCGCGAACACCACGTTCGAGTAGGCGAGGGCGGCATCGAGCGCCGCGCCGTCGCCGCCCATCGCGCGGTAGAGCGGCCGGCCGAATTGCAGCACGAGGATGGAGAACGCGACGCCGAGGGCCGCGTTGATCAGCACGGCGTGCAGCACGAGGCGGTCGGCGGTCTCGCGCTTGCCGCCGCCGAGCGCGCGGGCGATGGCCGAGGAGATGCCGCCGCCCATCGCGCCGCCCGAGAAGGTCTGCATCAGCATCACGCCGGGAAACACCAGCGCCATGCCCGCGAGCGCGTCGGTGCCGAGGCGGCTGACCCACCATGTCTCGATCAGCCCGGTGCTGGCCTGCGCGATCATCACCAGCATGTTCGGCCAGGCGAGCCGCAGCAGCAGCGGCACCATCCGCGCATTCAGCAGCGCGTGGGTGCGCGGGTTCACCGCGGGGGCGGGGGATGCAGCCGTGGTCGGCGCGACCGAGGCGCTCATGCCGATGTCTCCGGCCCGTCGAGGTCGAAGATCAGGCAGGTGGTGCTGGCGGTGGCGCAGGTCCGGCCGCGCGCATCCTTCAGAACCGCCTCCGCAACACCGGTGCGCCGTCCGGCATGCACGGTGCGGCCGATGGCGACGAGCTCGCCCGATGCCTCGGTGACGGCGCGGAGATAGTTCACCTTGATCTCCAGCGTCGTGTAGCCGCGCCCGGCAGGCAGGGTGGAATGGACCGCGCAGCCCATCGCGGAATCGAGCAGCGTCGCGATCATGCCGCCGTGGACGACGCCCATCGGGTTGTAGAGGTGCTCGCCCGGCGCCAGGCGCAGCGTCACGCTGCCGTGCTCGACGGCGGCGAAGTCCATGCCGATGAGGCGCGCGACGGGCGGCGGCGGCACGCTGCCCGCGACGATGCCGCGCAGCAGGTCGAGGCCGGAGACGGTGCGCCGGGCATGCGCGCCGCCGCCGGGATCGTCCCAGGTGACGAGGCGCTGGCGCGGGGCGGCGGGCGCCGGATGGTCGTTCATGGCGGTTCCTTCAGCGCGTGGCGGCGGGCGTGCGGCGGCGGCGCACTACGACCTCGTAGCCGGGGCCCGCGACGGGCCTGCCGGTTTCGGGATCGACCAGCACGGGATCGACCGCGCGGCCGGTGGCGGTTTCCTGGATGGTCACGGTGCGGTCGTCGGGTGGGAAGTGGCGGTTGCCCCAGGCCAGCATGGCGAGCAGGACCGGGCGGAAATCGCGTCCACGCGGGGTTAGTACGTATTCGAACCGTGGCGGCCGGTCGCTATATTGGCGTCGTTCCATCAGCCCGGCATCGACCAGCCGGGCGAGGCGGCGGGTGAGGGTGTTCGGTGCGACGCCGAGGCTGGCGCCGAAATCGTCGAAGCGGGTGATGCCGCGGAACGCATCCCGCAGGATCAGGATGCTCC
>JAFEFJ010000293.1 GCA_018240635.1 Pseudomonadota bacterium
GTTTTCGCGCGGACCGCCTACGGCGGTGCCGCCGGTTGGTGCTGTACGGCTGGTTCGGGGGTCTTGACCGGCCCCCCCACCCCAGCCCTCCCCACGAGGGCAGGGGTGGGGCGGAGGCCCCTTACGCGAGGTGCTTGGCGAAGAACGCCAGCGTGCGTTCCTGCGCCAGCTCGTAGTCGGGCTTGCTGAAGCTGCCGCGTTCGTTGCATCCGAAACCGTGCTGCGCGCCCATGTAGACGTGGATTTCCGCGTTCGGCTGGGCGCCGCGGATGGCGTCCACGTCGGTCATCGGGATGGAGGCGTCCTTTTCGCCGAAATGCAGCTGCAGCGGGCAGTTCGCGCGTTCCGTGCGAGTGCCGGCGACGCCGCCGCCGTACCAGCTCGACGCCGCGGCGAAGCTGCGCGAGCGGGTCGCGCCCCAGAACGCCACGGTGCCGCCGAAGCAGTAGCCGACGATGCCCTTCTTCTTCGCCCCCAGATGCGCCGCCGCCGCTTCCACGTCCAGCATCAGCTTGGCGTCGTCGAGCTTCATGCGGATCGTGCGGCCCGCGTCGATGTCGGCCTGCGTGTAGCCGAGTTCAACGCCGCGCTCGGCGCGGTCGTACACCGCCGGGGCGATGACCGAGTAGCCCTTGGCGGCGAAGCGGTCCGCCATGTCGCGGATGTGGTGGTTCACGCCGAAGATCTCCTGGATCACCACGATTCCGGCATGGGCATCGGCGCTGCCCGCCGTGTAGGCCGCCAGCTTGAATCCGTCGGATGCCGTCAGCTCGATGGTCGCGCCCATGTCGTCCTCCCGCGTTGCTTATCCAAAAAGCGGGCGCCAGATTGGCGGGATGGGCGAGATCGTCAACCTCAGGCGGGTGAAACGCGCGAAGGCGCGGGCCGAGCAGGCGCGGGAGGCGGCCGAGAACCGCGTCCGCCACGGGCGCACGGGCGCCGAGAAGGCGAACGACGCGCGGGCAGCCGAGCGCACGGCGCGGGCGGCCGAGGGCGCGCGGCTCGATCCGGCGCCGGAGGAGCCGGCTGACTAGCCGGAGGCGAAACGGGCGAAGGAGCGGACGAGGACTTCATAGATCGGCCGCTTGAAATCGACCGCGAGCGCGGGGAGTTCCGCGAGGGCGGCCCAGCGCCAGGCGTCGAATTCCGGGTCCGGGTCGGCGTCCAGCCGGATGTCGGCATCGGTGCCGGTGAAGCGCAGCGCGAACCAGCGCTGCCGCTGGCCGCGCCACCTGCCCTTCAGCGCGATTCCGATGAGATGCGCGGGCAGGTCGTAGGTCAGCCACTCGGGATGCTCGCCGATCACCTCGGCGCGGTCGGTGCCGATTTCCTCGGCGAGTTCGCGCAGTACCGCTGCGCGCGGGTCCTCGCCCTCGTCGATGCCGCCCTGCGGAAGCTGCCAGCCGCCTGCCGGGCCCTCGGCGTTCGGCAGGTCGGCGCGGCGGGCGACGAAGACGCGCCCGGCGGGATTGAACAGCACAGCGCCGACATTCGGGCGGTAGGCGAGCGGCGATCCGGCGGTCATTTTTTGGTGGCTCCGGGGGCGGCGGGGGCCGTCGGCGGGACGGTGGCGCTGGGGCCGGTGAGCGGCGGGCGCCACTGCACGAGCGCGCTGGCGGGCGCGAGGGTCAGTCCCTTCGCCGTCAGGCCGTTCGCCCAGACGGCGATGCGGTCCACCGTGCCCGGCCGCGGCGCGCCGGCCAGCCCGATCGCGCCGCCGCGCTCGCGGGCGAGGTCTTCGAGCTGGCGCAATTTGGCGTCGATGCTGGCGCCATCGGGCGGCTCGTCGATGACGAGATCGACGCTGGCCGACCAGATGCCCGGCTCGTAGCCCGCGCCCGGGCGGGCATCGACGAAGAACAGGCCGCGCCGCGCGAGTTCGGCGAGCAGCGGCAGGAACAGCTCGCTGGCGGCCGAGAAGCGTTCGCCGCGCAGCACGCCGAGCGCATTGGTGACGCCGGCATAGCCCTCGATGCGCGACAGCGACCAGTCGAGCCGCAGCGCGTTCTGCGCCGGATCGGCGCCGGTCATCAGCGCGTGGTCGCCCGCGTCGTTCTGCGGGAAGCCCTGCGGCTCCATCGGCAGCGAGAGCAGGTACTCGTGGCCGGCGATGCGCGCCGTATCGAGGATGCCGTTGACGCGCTGCGAATAGGGCGAGACCGCGAGCGTGACCGCGTCCGGCAGCTTGCGGACGGCGTCCATGCTGTCGGCCTGGTTGAGCCCGATTCCCGCCAGCACGATTCCGATGCGCGGGCGGCGCGTGGTGCGGTCGAATCCGGCGGCATAGGCCTGCATCGGCGCGCGGCCCGAGGCGTCCATGCGCGGCAGCACCGCGCCGCCGCCCGACTTGGCGGGCTCGGTCAGCGTGGGATCGGGACCGGCGACCGGCCCCGGCAGCGCCCGGCCGGGCGAGGAGAGGAACACCGCGCTGCGCGGATCGGTGACCGAGACGGGCGGCGCGCTGGCGGTGGCGGCCCCCGTCGCGCCGGGCGGCGGCGCGGAGGATGCTGTGCCGCGCCCGGCCGGCGGTTGGGCGGCCGGCGGTTGGACGCCGGGCGGTTGGGCACCGGGGGACGCGCCCGCGGGAGCGGCGGCGGAAGTCGCGGGCTCGACCCGGGTTGCGCCCGCGACGGAAGCGCGCGGCGGCGGGCCGAGCGCGGAGAGCACCGCGGCGCCCGCGCCCGCCAGCAGCAGGAGCACCAGCCAGAACCCCGCCAGCAGGCGCCAGCCGGAACCGCCCATCCGCGTTCAGGCCCCTCCGCGGCTAGTTCGCGGAGGCGCGCTTCTGCTCGGCCATCGCCTTCGCCAGCACGATCGCCTGCTGGAGCTGGAAGTCGGTGGCGTCCGGCTTGGCCGGGTCGAAGGCGGGGAAGCCCTCGGGCGGCTTGTTCGGGATCTGCTTGGCGATCGGCGGCAGGTCGGTGCGCGGCGGCAGGGCCTGCTGCGGCGTGCCGCCCTCGTTGGTCAGGACGTGGTTGAGGTCGGCCTCGCGCTCGGCGCCGAAGCGCAGCGGCTCCTCCCGCGAGAAGGCGACCGGCACGTCCGGCGTGATGCCGAGGCCCTGGATGGAGCGGCCGGACGGCGTGTAGTAGCGCGCCGTGGTGAGCCGCATCGCGCCGTTGCCGGGCAGCGGGATGACGGTCTGCACCGAGCCCTTGCCGAAGCTGCGCGTGCCGAGCAGCACGGCGCGGCGGTGATCCTGCAGCGCGCCGGCGACGATCTCGCTGGACGAGGCCGAGCCGCCGTTGATCAGCGCGATCAGCGGCACGCCGGGGATGATGTCGTTGCCCTTGGCGTCCCAGCGCTGGCTGTCCTCGGTATGGCGCGCGCGCGTCGAGACGATCTCGCCCTGGTCGATGAAGTCGCCCGCCACCGCCACCGCCTGATCGAGCAGCCCGCCCGGATCGTTCCGCAGATCCAGGATCAGCGCGGTCAGGTGCCCGCCCGCCTGCTGCTTCAGCGCGGCGACCGCCTTGCGCAGCCCGCTGTCCGCCTGCTCGGTGAACTGGGTCAGGCGCACGTAACCGATATTGTCGGACAGCATCCGCGACTTGATGACCTGGATCTTGATGACCTCGCGGTTCATCGACAGGTCGATCGGCTTGTCCACGCCCTCGCGCTTGATGGTCAGCGTGATCTTGGAGTTCGGCGGGCCGCGCATGCGGTCCACCGCGTCGTTCAGCGACAGGCCCTGCACGGTCTTGCCGTCGAGCGCGGTGATCAGGTCGCCCGCCTTGACGCCGGCGCGCGCGGCCGGGGTGTCGTCGATCGGGCTGACCACCTTGATGTAGCCGTTCTCCTGCGTGACCTCGATGCCGAGGCCGCCGAACTCGCCCTTGGTCTGCACCTGCATGTCGCGGAACGCCTTCGCGTTCATGTAGGAGCTGTGCGGATCGAGGCCGGTGAGCATGCCGTTGATGGCGTTCTCGATCAGGTCCTTGTCGTCCACGGGGGTGACGTATTCGGCGCGCACGCGCTCGAACACGTCGCCGAACAGGGTCAGCAGCCGGTAGGTCTCGGCGCGGTTGTTGGAGGCTGCACCCGCGTCCTGCGCCAGCGCGGCGTCGATGCCGAAGGGCAGCATGCCGTGGCGGGCGAGCAGGCCGGTGACGGGACCGGCGGCGATGCCGGCGGCGAAGGCGGTGCCGAGCAGCAGGCCCGTGCGGAAACGCCGAGAGCGGAGGTCCATTCTGTCCATCCTCATGTGCCGGGGAACCGGCTTTGGCTGCGGGCACGGCCGCGCGGCGCATCGCCGCGGCGGAAACCCGACCGCGCGGAAGCGCGCCGCGATCATGCCCGAAAAACGTGAACGCATCATCCCGGCCCGACCGGCCCCGCGTCCAGTGCTGATATCTTACGCCTTCGTCAGCCCGGGTTCATGCGGGCGGAACGATTTGTGGGCGATGCCCGGGGGCCTTCGCGGAGCCCCCACCCCCTGATCCCTCCCCACAAGGGGGAGGGGGATTTTCTTCTCTTCTCCCTCCCCCTTGTGGGGAGGGCCGGGGTGGGGACCAACGGCAGGCTGATTGCGCGTGGCGCAAGCGAGGGGAGCA
>JAFEFJ010000294.1 GCA_018240635.1 Pseudomonadota bacterium
GATGGAACTTCTGCTGGCGCGGATCGCGCGCGGCGCGCCCTGGCCGCGCGCCTACCGGCAGGTGGATTTCTGGATCCCGCTGGGCAGCCAGTGCACGCTGGTCTCCCCCATGCGCGACGTGATGGACGAGCGCGCGGCGCGCGCCGCCGGCAACGGGGTGGTGGAACTCGCCTTCTGCTTCGGTTTCCCCTACGCCGATTTTCCGGGCTGCGGCGTGGCCGTCGCGGCCTATGGCGAGACGCAGGAGGCCGCCGACGCGGCGGCCGACGCGCTGGCCGGGTTCATAAACAGGCGCGAGGCGGTGTTCGTCGCGGACACGCTGCCGGCGGCGGAGGCGGTCGCGCGCGCCATCGCGGCGGCCGGACCGGGCAAGGGGCCGGTGGTGATCGCCGATACGCAGGACAATCCCGGCGGCGGCGGGCACGGCGACACCACCGGGCTGCTCGCGGAACTCGTGCGGCAGAACGCGCAGGGCGCGCTGGTGTGCCTGATCAACGACGCCGAGAGCGCGGCCGCCTGCCACGCGGCCGGGCAGGGCGCGACGGTTGCGCTGTCGCTCGGCGGCAAGTCGGACGGCGTGCCGTTCGCGTGCAAGGCGCTTGTGCTGCGCCTGACCGACGGCCGCTTCACGCTGACCGGCCCGATGGGCGCGGGCAACCCGGCCGATCTCGGCCCGTCCGCGCTGATCGAGGTGGCGCCGGGCGTGCGGGTGATCGTCGTCACCCGCAAGATGCAGGCGCTGGATCAGGCGATCATCCGGCATTTCGGCATCGAGCCGGCGGAGTGCCGGATCATCGCGCTGAAGTCGTCGGTGCATTTCCGCGCCGATTTCGCGCCGGTCGCGTCCGGGATCATCGTCGCGCTGGCGCCCGGCCCGGTGGTGGCCGATCCGTCCACGCTCACGTTCCGCCACCTGCGGCCGGGGCTGCGGACACGGCCGCGGGGGGCGTAGGCGGGCCGTGGACCACCACGGACCTTAAGCCCTCTCCGCCCCCAAATGGCCACCGGGGGGGCGGAGAGGGCCGTTCCCCTCACCAGAGGATGATGCGCGGGCCGAGCAGGCGCAGGGTCAGGACCGTGACCAGCATGGCCAGCACCACCACGGTCAGCGTCCAGCGCAGCCAGATGTATTTGGGCGGCTGGATCAGCGCGCGGTCGGCGGCGCGGTGCTCGACCAGGACGGTCGCGAGGAAGCCCGCGATCAGCACCACGAGCGCGAGCCAGTCGGGCATCGCCTGCTGCACCAGCAGCGCCGCCCAGCCGATCAGCGACGGCACCACGCCCAGTCCCAGCCGCGCGCGCTGCACCTTGGGCGAGGGCGGCGGCGCGCCGGTCGCCTCCGCGCCCGCCTCCCATAGCGCGAAGCCCCAGTGGACGCCGCCCAGGAAGCTCAGGATCACCGCCCCGTAGCCGATCAGGGCGGTGAGCATCGCCGCCGCCTGGCTCGGGTTGGCGCTGATCGCGCCCAGCCCGCAGATGATGAAGGGGATCAGCCCGGCAATGCCGAGGGCGATCGCAAGCAGGGGCATGAAGGGCGTTCTCCGGCGCGGGGAAGGGGGGGAGCATAGCAGCCTCCGGCGCGCCGCGCCCCGCCCGCGGGCCGGGCCGTGCTATCCGGCGCGGGCTCGGGGGGTATGATGAGGCCGCGCAACGGCGGATGGCGATGAGTATCGGTCTGGAAATCCTGGTCATTCTGCTGCTGATCGTGCTGAACGGGCTGTTCGCGATGAGCGAGCTGGCGCTGGTCTCGGTGCGCCGGGCGAGGCTCGCCGTGCTGGAGCGCAACGGCGTCCCCGGCGCCGCCGCGGCGCGCGAGCTGGCCGAGGACCCGCATCGCTTCCTGCCCACCGTGCAGGTCGGCATCACGCTGGTGAGCGTGCTGACCGGCGTGTTCGGCGGCGCGCGCATCGCCTCGCACCTGCAGGACGATCTGCTGCTGATCCCCGCCGTCGCGCGCTTCGCCGAGCCGCTGGCGCTCGCGCTGGTGGTGGTGGTGACCACCTACCTGACGCTGGTGCTGGGCGAACTGGTGCCGAAGCAGCTTGCGCTGCGCCGCCCGGAGCAGGTCTCGGCCTGGGTCGCGCGGCCGATCGCGGTGCTGGCGACCGCGACCGCCCCGGCGGTCTGGCTGCTCGGCCGGTCCTCGGGCTTCGTGCTGCGGCTGCTCGGGCTGCACCGCGCGTCCCAGCAGACGGTGACGGAGGAGGAGCTGAAGGCGCTGCTGGCGGAAGGCGCCCAGGCGGGCGTGCTGGAGCACGAGGAGCACGACATGATCGGCCGCGTGCTGCGGCTGGCCGACAAACCGGTGCGCGCGATCATGACGCCACGCACCGACCTCGCCTGGATCGACCGCAGCGATCCCTCCTCCGAGATCGGCGCGACGCTGCGGGAGAACCCGTATTCCCGCTTCGTGGTGTGCGACGGCTCGGTGGACAACGTGGTGGGCGTGGTGCAGGCGAAGGACCTGCTGGACGCGCTGCTGGCGGGAGCGGACCTGTCGGTGGACAAGGTGCTGCGCCAGCCGATGATCGTGCCCGACAGCGTCACCGCGCTGGATGCGCTGGAGCGGCTGAAGGCCGACCGGCTGGGGCTTGCGCTGGTGATGGACGAGTACGGCAGCTTCGAGGGCGTGGTGACCGCCGCCGACATCCTGGAAGCCATCGTGGGCGACCCGACCGATGCCTCCACCGTGCCGCCCGCGCCGGGGACGGAAGGCGGCGAGCACGTGCTGCTGATGGACGGCATGATCCCGGTGGACGAGGTGAAGGCGCGGCTCGAACTGCCGGACCTGCCGGCCGAGGGCAGCTATCACACGCTGGCCGGGCTGCTGCTGGCGCTGCTGCGCCGGGTGCCGCGCACCGGCGACCGCATCGTGTTCGCCGGCTGGCGCTTCGAGGTGACGGAGATGGACGGGCGCCGCGTGGACAAGGTGCGGGTGATGCGCGAGCCGGCGGGCGAGGGCTGACGCGCGTGAACCCCGTCACGATCCGCCAATGCGCCGTCCTGGTGGGCGGGCTTGGCACAAGGCTCGGCGCGCTGACCGCCGACACGCCGAAGCCCGTGCTGCCCTGCGGCGACCGGCCGTTCCTGGCGTGGCTGCTGCGCGAACTCGCGCGCTACGGCGTGGAGGAGGTGCTGCTGCTGACCGGCCACCTGTCCGAGCGGCTGGAGGCGGCGGTGGCGGACTTCGCCGCCGCGCTGCCCCGGCGATTGCGGATCGAATTCGCCCGCGAACCGATCCGGGCGGGCACCGGCGGCGCGCTGTTCCATGCGCGCGACCGGCTCGATGACCGCTTCCTGCTGCTGAACGGCGATTCGCTGTTCGACTTCAACCTGGCGACCCTGCTGGCCGAGGCGGCCGGCGACGATCCTTCGGAGGTCGCCGGGAGGATGGTGCTGCGCGAACTCGACGATGCCTCCCGCTTCGGCGTGGTGTCGCTGGAGGCGGGGCGCGTGACCGCGTTCCGCGAACGCCCGCCGGAGGGCACGCGCGCCGGCACGATCAATGCCGGCATCTACGTGCTCGGCCGCGGGCTGCTCGACCTGCTGGAGCCCGCCTGTTCCCTGGAGCGCGACGTGCTGCCGCGGCTTGCCGCCGAGGGCAGGCTGCGCGGCACGGCGGGGCGCGGCTATTTCCGCGACATCGGCGTGCCGGACGATTTCGCCGCCGCGCAGACCGAGGTGCCGGCGCTGCTGCACCGGCGCGCGCTGTTCCTGGACCGCGACGGGGTGATCAACCGCGATCACGGCTATGTCGGCTCGCGCGAGCGGTTCGAGTGGATGCCGGGCGCGCTGGCGGCGATCCGCAACGCGACCGCCGCCGGTTGGCACGTGTTCGTCGTGACCAACCAGGCGGGCGTGGCGCGCGGCTTCTACACCGAGGCCGACGTGGCGGCGCTGCACGCCTGGCTCGCGGACGAGACGCGCCGCGCGGGCGGCACGATCGACGACATCCGCTACTGCCCGTTCCACCCCGAGGGCACCGTCGCCGAGTACCGGCGCGCGAGCGACTGGCGCAAGCCGGCGCCGGGGATGCTGCTCGATCTGCTGCGCGCCTGGGAGGTCGATCCTTCGCGCGCCGTGCTGGTGGGCGACCAGCCCACCGACCTCGCCGCCGCCGAGGCCGCGGGCGTCGCGGCGCGGCTGTTCGCGGGCGGGGACGTGGAGGCGTTCGTCGCCGAGGCGATGGCATGCGTTCCCTGATGCCTTATGCTTCCAAATGAAAGTTGCGTCATTGCGAGCGAAGCGAAGCAATCCAGGGGAGCGGCACGGTGCCTCGGCCCTGGATCGCCACGCCGCCTTAGGCGGCTCGCGATGACGATGTTATGTGCGACCAGCCTGGAGACCGCATCCTGATGCAGACCATCCGTGCCCGCGTGCCGTTGCGCCTGGGGCTTGCCGGGGGCGGCACCGATCTCAGCCCGTACTGCGACGAGCATGGCGGCGCGGTGCTGAACACCACGATCGACCGCTACGCCTATGCCTTCGTCGAGCCGGTGGACGACAACCGCGTGCATTTCGTCGCCCCCGACCTCGATCTGTCGGAAAGCT
>JAFEFJ010000295.1 GCA_018240635.1 Pseudomonadota bacterium
AGGAACTGCACCGCCCCGACCGGCAGCCCGCGCCGAACCAGCCGCACGAGATCGGCCCCCGCCGCCTGCCCCACCATGGCGGGGCCACCGATCACGTCCAGCGCGCCCACCGTGCCGCCCATCCGCCGCCTCCGGCCAACTGCACAACCAAGATGGGCATTTGGCCCAGCGCGATCAAGCCGCGTCCGTCCCGTACGCGGGCGTCAAAGAAAAACCCCTCGCCCGGAGGTCCGGACGAGGGGTTGTTTCGCCGCAGGCGAAGAGGCTTGCGCCTACTCCGCCGCCTTCTGGTCCGTCGTCAGCGCCGGGGTGCCCAGCGTCAGCGTGCGCTGGTCGCGGCCCGCGGCGATCGAACGCAGCTTGTTCATCACCGCGCCCGTGCCCGCCGGGATCAGGCGGCCCACGATCACGTTCTCCTTGAGGCCCATCAGCGTATCGACCTTGCCGGCGGTCGCCGCCTCGGTCAGCACGCGGGTGGTCTCCTGGAAGGACGCGGCCGAGATGAAGCTGTGCGTCTGCAGGCTTGCCTTGGTGATGCCCTGCAGCACCGGCATCGCCACCGCCGGACGGTCGTCCTTCTGCAGCTTGGCGTTCTCGCGGTCGAACTCCATCCGGTCCACCTGCTCGCCGGCCAGGTAGGTCGTGTCGCCCGGATCGAGGATCTCGACCTTCTGCAGCATCTGGCGAACGATCACCTCGATGTGCTTGTCGTTGATCTTCACGCCCTGCAGCCGATAGACGTCCTGGATCTCGTTCACCAGGTAGTCCGACAGCGCCTCGACGCCCATCACCTTCAGGATGTCGTGCGGCACGCGCGGGCCATCGACCAGCGGGTCGCCGCGGCGCACGAAGTCGCCTTCCTGGACGGAGACGTGCTTGCCCTTCGGCACCAGGTACTCGGTCTCCTCGCCGGTCTCGTCGTTCTTCACGACGATGCGGCGCTTGGCCTTGTAGTCCTTGCCGAACTCCACGCGCCCGTCGGTCTCCGCGATGATCGCGTGATCCTTCGGCCGCCGCGCCTCGAACAGCTCCGCCACGCGCGGCAGGCCGCCCGTGATGTCGCGGGTCTTGCTGCCCTCGCGCGGGATGCGCGCCAGCACGTCGCCCGCCGCCACCTGCGCGCCGTTGTCCACCGACAGGATGGAGTCGGGCGAAAGGAAGTAGCGCGCGTCCGTGTTGTTCGACAGCTGCACGACGTTGCCGTGCTCGTCCTTCAGCTGCAGGCGGGGCCGCAGATCGACGCTCTTGGCGCCCTGCTTGTAGTCCACCACCACCTTCGACGTCAGGCCCGTCACCTCGTCCATCCGCTCGACCAGCGTCGCGCCTTCCAGCAGGTCGATGTACTCCACCTTGCCGGCCTGCTCGGTGATGATCGGCAGCGTGTAGGGGTCCCACTCCGCCAGCTTCTGGTTGCGCGTCACCGCCTGGCCGTCGTCGATCAGCAGGCGGGCGCCGTAGGGCACGCGGAAGCGGGCGCGTTCGCGCTGCTTGTCGTCCACCAGCACCATTTCGCAGTTCCGGCTCATCACCACCGGAACGCCCTGGCTGTTCATCACCACGTTGCGGTTCTTGATGGCGACCACGCCTTCATGGCTGGCCTCCACCGAGGACTGCTCCGCGCCGCGCTGCGCCGCGCCGCCGATGTGGAACGTCCGCATCGTCAGCTGCGTGCCGGGCTCGCCGATCGACTGCGCGGCGATCACGCCCACCGCCTCGCCGATGTTCACCGGCGTGCCGCGCGCCAGATCGCGCCCGTAGCAATGCGCGCAGACGCCGACCGGGCTTTCGCAGGTCAGCACCGAACGGATGCGCACCGCCTCGACGCCGGACTTCTCGATCAGCTCGGCCTCGGGCTCCTCGATCAGCGTGTTGGCCGGCACCAGCACCGCGTTGCTCGCCGGGTCGAGCACGTCCTCGGCCGTGGTGCGGCCGAGCGTGCGCTCGGACAGGCTGGAGACCACCTCGCCGCCATCCATCACGGCGCGCACGGTCAGGCCGCGCGTGGTGCCGCAATCCTCCTCGACGATGATGCAGTCCTGCGCCACGTCCACCAGCCGGCGGGTCAGGTAGCCCGAGTTCGCGGTCTTCAGCGCCGTGTCCGCCAGCCCCTTGCGGGCGCCGTGGGTGGAGTTGAAGTACTCGAGAACCGAGAGCCCTTCCTTGAAGTTCGCGATGATCGGCTGCTCGATGATCTCGCCCGAGGGCTTGGCCATCAGGCCGCGCATGCCGGCAAGCTGGCGCATCTGCGCGGGCGAGCCGCGCGCGCCGGAATGCGACATCATCCACACCGAGTTGGTGGGCTTGCCCGCCTCCTGCTTGCTGATCTCCTTCATCATCGCGCTGGCGACTTCGTCCGTGCAGCGCGACCAGGCATCGACAACCTTGTTGTAGCGTTCGCCCGCGGTGATCAGGCCGTCCTGGTACTGCTGCTCGAACTCCTTCACCTCGGCCTGGGTCTCGCGGATCATGTCCTGCTTGCTGTCAGGGATGATCAGGTCGTCCTTGCCGAAGGAAATGCCCGCCTTCGCCGCCTGGCCGAAACCCAGGCCCATCAGCCGGTCGGCGAAGATCACGCATTCCTTCTGGCCGCAGTGGCGGTACACCGCGTCGATCACGTCGGAGACGTTCTTCTTCGTCAGCTGCTTGTTGATCAGGCTGAACGGCACGTTCGGATGCTTGGGCAGGATCTGCGCGATCATCATCCGGCCCGGCGTGGTGACCACCATCTGGCGCACCGGATTGCCGCCCGCGTCGATCGTTTCGAACCGGCCGCGGATCTTGTCGTGCAGCGTCACCGCGCCCGCGAACAGCGCGTGCTCGATCTCGCCGATATTGCCGAGCGTCGGCGCGTCCTTGTCCTCCACCGCGCGGAAGGCCGGCGTCTCCAGCGACAGGTAATACAGGCCCAGCACGATGTCCTGGCTCGGCACGATGATCGGCTTGCCGTTCGCCGGGCTGAGGATGTTATTGGTGGACATCATCAGCACGCGGGCTTCGAGCTGCGCTTCCAGCGACAGCGGCACGTGCACCGCCATCTGGTCGCCGTCGAAGTCGGCGTTGAAGGCGGTGCAGACCAGCGGGTGCAGCTGGATCGCCTTGCCCTCGATCAGCACCGGCTCGAACGCCTGGATGCCCAGGCGGTGCAGCGTCGGCGCGCGGTTCAGCATCACCGGATGCTCGCGGATCACTTCCTCGAGGATGTCCCACACCTCGGGACGCTCCTTCTCCACCATCCGCTTCGCGGCCTTGATGGTGGTGGCGTGGCCGTACTTCTCCAGCTTCGAGTAGATGAAGGGCTTGAACAGCTCCAGCGCCATCTTCTTCGGCAGGCCGCACTGGTGCAGCTTCAGCTCCGGCCCCACCACGATGACCGAACGGCCGGAGTAGTCGACGCGCTTGCCCAGCAGGTTCTGCCGGAAGCGGCCCTGCTTGCCCTTCAGCATGTCGGACAGCGACTTCAGCGGGCGCTTGTTGGCGCCCGTGATGGCGCGGCCGCGGCGGCCGTTGTCGAACAGCGCATCGACCGATTCCTGCAGCATGCGCTTCTCGTTGCGCACGATGATGTCGGGCGCGCGCAGCTCGATCAGCCGCTTCAGGCGGTTGTTGCGGTTGATGACGCGGCGGTACAGGTCGTTCAGGTCCGACGTCGCGAAGCGGCCGCCGTCCAGCGGCACCAGCGGGCGCAGCTCGGGCGGGATCACCGGCACCACGTCCAGGATCATCCACTGCGGATGCGCGCCCGATTCGCCGAACGCCTCGATCAGCTTCAGGCGCTTGACCAGCTTCTTGCGCTTGGCCTCGCTGGTGGTTTCCTTCAGTTCCGCGCGCAGGTTCACCCGCTCGGCGTCCAGATCGATCCGGTTGAGGATCTTCTTGATCGCCTCGGCACCGATGCCGGCCTCGAACTGGTCGTCGCCGAACTCGTCCTGCTTCGCCAGAAGCTGGTCCTCGGTCAGGAGCTGATGCAGCTTCAGGTCGGTCGTGCCGGGCTCGAGAACGACGTAGCTCTCGAAATACAGGATCTTCTCAAGCTCCTTGAGCGTGAGATCGACCATCAGGCCGATGCGGCTCGGCAGCGACTTCAGGAACCAGATATGCGCGACCGGCGAGGCCAGCTCGATATGGCCCATGCGCTCGCGCCGCACCTTCGCGAGCGTGACCTCGACGCCGCACTTCTCGCAGATGATGCCGCGGAACTTCATGCGCTTGTACTTGCCGCACAGGCACTCGTAGTCCTTGATCGGCCCGAAGATGCGCGCGCAGAACAGCCCGTCCCGCTCCGGCTTAAAGGTGCGGTAGTTGATCGTCTCGGGCTTCTTGATCTCGCCGTAGGACCAGCTGCGGATCTGCTCCGGGCTGGCCATCTGGATCTTGATCTGGTCGAAGGTCATCGCCTGGCCGGTCTGGCCAAGGATCTTCATCAGCTCGTTCATGCGTGGCTCATCCCTTCAAAGGGGGAAAACGCAGCGACCCCCACCCCAACCCTCCCCACAAGGGGGAGGGAGAAGCGATGCCGGCTCC
>JAFEFJ010000296.1 GCA_018240635.1 Pseudomonadota bacterium
GCGCGCGGCTACCCCGACAAGCCCGAGACCGGGACGCCGATCGGCGGCCTGGAGGCCGCGGCATCGGTGCCGAACGCCCGCGTCTTCCACGCCGGCACCGCGCGCGGCGCGGATGGCGGCATCGTTTCGGCGGGCGGGCGCGTGCTGACAGTGTGCGCCACCGGCACCGACCTGCGCGCCGCGCGCGATGCGGCGTACGCGGCGGCGCGCGCCATCGACTGGCCCGGCGGCTTCTTCCGCCGCGATATCGGCTGGCGTGCGCTCACGGTTTCGGGAGCGCAGGCATCCTGAGCCAGCGGAATGAACGCGTTTGTCACATCGTTCGTTCTGGACGCCGCATCGGTTTCACCCATACATTAACTTCCAGTAAGGTGCCCAAAGAGGCGCTGGGGTCTCAGCGGGGCAAACACCGCAAGGCGCGCTCGTCGCGCATATGGGGGAAACATGCGAAAGCTGCTGTTGGCGGGCCTGGCCTGCCTTGGCGTCGTTGGATTCGCCGCCGGCGCGAGCGCGCAGGGTGGAAGCGGCGCAGGGAACGACTGCTCGAAGATCGTTCCGGCCTCGCCGTTCGGCCCGAACGACCAGACCGGCGCCACCAACCGCGTCACCCCCGCGGTCACCAAGGCGGCGGCGGCGGAAATCCAAGAAGGCAAGTCGATCGCGCTGTCCAACCCGCTGGTCGATGGCGTGCCGCTGTTCGGCACGCGCTTCACCAAGACCGTGCTGACAGCCGGTTCACTCGCGCCCGGCGCGTCCTACGGCAAGAACGACGCGACCTTCATCGAGGACACCTGGCTCAGCCAGAGCCATGTCGGCACCCACCTCGACGGGCTCGGCCATTTCGGCCGCGGCGACTGCTACTACAACCAGACGCAGATCGGGAAATACATCAACCAGAACAACATGACGCGGCTCGGGCTTGAGAACCTCAAGTCCTTCGCCACGCGCGGCGTCGTGATCGACCTGGTGAAGGTGTTCCAGGCCGCGAACAAGCTGAAGAGCAACCCGGCCTGCCGCAAGCCGTGCCTGGATATGGGCACGGTGATCAGCGCCGAGGACATCCAGGCCGGGCTGAAGATGTACAACGTCACCCTGCGCGAAGGCGACATGGTGTTCCTGCACACCGGCTGGGTCGATCTGTTCGAGCAGTATCCGGCGCAGAACGCGCTCTACAACAAGGGCGAACCCGGCATCGGCGTCGATGCGGCGAAGTGGCTGATCGCGCAGAAGGTGGTCGCGGTCGCCGCCGACACCTGGGCGGTCGAGGTGATCCCGGGCGAGCAGCCGGACATCCTCTTCCCCGTCCATCAGGCGCTGATCACCGACAACGGCATCCACATCATCGAGAACGCGAAGACCGACGACATCGCCGCCGAAGCCGCCGCGACCGGCCGGGCGACGTTCTTCGTGAACATGTCGGTGCCGAAAGCGGTCGGTCTCACCGGCAACTTCGTCGGCATCGAGGCGATCCGCTGACCGATCCTTCTGAAACCACCCCGGCGCCGCGCGGAATGCGGCGCCGGGCCCTTCTCGGCCTGCTGGCGGCGGCTTCGGCCGCCGCCTCCGCGCACGCGGCGCAGCGTCCGTACCGGATCGCCTTCGCCAACCTCACCGATGCGCCCGCGCCCGGACTGGAAGGGCTCGGCTTCTCGGGCGCCGACGTGCGCGCGAGCTTCGAGGCCGCCGCCCGCCGCCTGCCGGTCGAGGTGATCTACTTCGACAACGCGGGCGACCCCGCGCGCGCCGTCGCCAACGCCGACGCCGCCATCGCCGCCAGGGCCGACCTGCTCGTCGAATACAACGCCGACCCCGACGCCAACGCGGAAATCGCGCGGCGCATGAAGGCCGCCGGCATCCCGGTGCTCGCGCTCGTCCATCCCGTGCCCGGCGCGCCGCTCTACGGCCCCGACGATCTGGAAGCCGGCCGCATCGCCGGCCGCGCGCTCGGCGCCTTCGCGCGCGAGAACTGGCCGAACGAGAAGGTGCGCGGCGTGCTGATCGGCGACCTCGCCGACCCGTCGGACGCGGTGAACGCGCGCGTCCGCGGCATCACGGAAGGCGCCGGGGAGTCGCTGCCAGGCCTCGAATTCGCCCCGCTCGACACCGGCGGCCAGCCGGTCCGCGCCGATGCGATGCTGACGAAATTCATGCGCGCGGAGCCCGGCGCCAAGCTGCTGGTCGCGACCCTCGACGACGTGGCGGCGATCTACGCGCGCAACGCGGTGGAGCTGAACCGGCGGCAGAGCGACGTGGTGATCGCCAGCCAGGGCCTCGACCCGCACATCCACGGCGGCATGAACGAGAAGAAGGAGATCGACGCCAACAACCGCGGCAGCGTGGTGATCGGCTCGGTCGCCTACTTCATGGACCGATACGGCTACGACGTGCTTCCGATCGCGCTCCGGATGCTTGCAGGCGAAACCGTCCCGCCGGTCACTCGGACGCAGCACATCCTCGTCGGCGCGTCCAACGTGTTCAAGATCTACCCGCCCTTCGACATCAACTGAACGCCGCCTTCACGGGCAGCGGCACAGGATCGCGTCGCGCTCGCCGGGGCGCTCGCCCATGGTTGCGATCGTGACCGTCCCGGCCGGCCCCGCCGCCGCGACGGCGTTGGCGACGAAGCGCCCGACGCGTCCGCCGCCTGGCAGCGCCGCGCCCATTGCCGCCGCCTGGACCGGCGCATCGGCCGGACCCGCGAAGGCAGCGACCGGCGCCGCGCCGTCGTCGATGGCGGCGACGAAGGCCACCGCACCGTCCGGCGCGGCGGTGGGCCACGGCCCGAAACCCGCATACCGCCCGCCGCCCGGCGCCGCTTCACGTTCGACCGCGACCTCGGAAAGTCCGCCCGGATCGTGCCGCAGGATCGCCGCGCGCGGCGCGCTGCCCGCCTCGCCCAGATAGGCGCCGAAGGTGATCGCGTCCGCATCGTCGATCGCGATGCGCTCGGAAAAGCGCAGGATCATCGGCCCCGACGGCGCGCGGTCGCCGGCGCCCACCAGAAGCTGCAACTGCCGCGTGCCCGCGACGAAGATGCCGCCCAGCGCCGGCCCCTTCACGATGGCGGCGGGAAAGGCGATCACGCCCGCGTTGTTCAGCGCGGGCTCGCCGATCGCGCCCACCGTGCCGCCGATGCGCAGCAGCAGGTCGCCCTCGGCGAGCACGCGCTGCAGCCGCCGCCCGTTCCAGAAATACAGCGCGTCGATCGTGTCGCGCCCGCGCCGCACCGTCGCCGCAAAGGCCATCTCGTCGTTGTCGTTCAGCGCGGGAGGGTTGAAGCCAACGATCACGCCCTGCGCGATCCCCGGCGCGTCGTCGCCCGCCAGCGCGATCGGGCGCAACCCGTCCTCGGTCGCGAGGAAGATGCCCTCGGGCGAGCGCCCGCCCGCGATATGCGCGGCGAACGCCACGTGTCCCGCGGCGTTCAGGCGCGGCAGCGGATGGTCCGAGAATGCGGCCAGCACGCCGCCGCCCGGCACCGGATCGCCGAACGCCGCCACCTTCGCAATGCGTCCGCGCTCGGCGAGGAAGATGCCCTCCCGCCCCGCCGCGTGCAGCACGGTCGCGTAGAACGCTACCTGCCCGCGCGCGTTCACCGGCGCCTCCACCGGCTGCGACACCACGTCGAAGCGGTCGAACGTACCGCCGCCCGGAGCGGGCTGGCCGGCACGCACTACCGCCCGCAACCCGCCCGGAACGGGCGCGGTTTCAGGCGCAACCTCCTGCACCGGCACCGCGCGTTCCGCCGGGCGCGCCGGATTGGTGGACGGCGTTCCGGGAAGCACCAGAAACACCGCCGTCCACAGCAGGGCGACAGCGGCGAAGGCCGCCAGAATGCGCTGCCAGGCGGCGGCGAGCAGCATCGTCAGTTCTGCAACATGCCGGCCTTCAGCGTGGCGATGTCGTGGCGCAGCATGTCCAGATACGTCGCCGCCTCGCCGCCCGGCGGCGAGAGCGAATCGCCGTATATCGTGCCGCCGATCACGGCGCCCGTCTCGGTGGCGATGCGCTGCATCGCGCGCGGATCGGTGATGCTGTCCAGGAACAGCGCCTTGACGTGCTCGGTGCGGATCTGGCGCGTCAGCTTCGCCAGTTGCTCGGCGGACGGTTCCTCGTTGTTGGTCCAGCCGTTCACCGACACCAGCACGATGCCGTAGGCGTTGGCGATGTATTGCAGCGAATCGTGCGAGGTCAGCGCGCGGCGCTTGCCCGCCGGCACCGCCGCCATCTCCTTGCGCGCCCAGTCGTCCACCGCCTGGATCTGCTTCGCGTAGTCCGCGGCGCGCGCCTTGTAGTCGGCGGCATTCGCGGGATCGAGCTTCGCCAGCGCGGCGGCGATGTTGCGCACATAGATCGCGCCGTTGCGCGGATCGAGCCAGGCGTGCTGATCCAGCGTCGCCGGCTGCACGCGGCCCGAGACCGGGTGCTCCTCCTCGGCGGCGATGGTGCGCACGCCGCGCGTCGTGACCACCTTCAGCCCCTTGAACTTCGCC
>JAFEFJ010000297.1 GCA_018240635.1 Pseudomonadota bacterium
AGAATCACTCTTCCGATTTTTATTTTAGCATACGGGAAAGCCCCGATACAGCGCCGCGCCGCCGGCGCGTAAACCGGGCGCATGGCCGGCCTCCGGAGCGGCTTTTCGGGATCCGATCTCTCGGGCGCGGTGCGCGCGGCGGGGGCGGGGTTTCTGCTGGCCGCGGCTGCGGCGGCGATGCTGGCGCCGGCGTGGTTTTGGCCGCTGCTAGCATGTGCCGCCGCCGTCTCGGTCGGGTTCCTTGCGTTCCGCCACACGGTGGGCTTCTGCGCGGGCTGGCTGCTGCTGGCCGGATCGACGCCGGAGATGTTCCTGGGCGACCTGATGGGGCCGGCCGCCTACCAGGCGATCATCGCGGGGGTGAAGGCGGCGCAGCTCGCGCTGGTGGCGCTGTGCATCCTGCGCTTCGGGCCGCGTGCCGATCCGTTCAACCCCGGCCTGGGCTTCGCCGCCATCGCGGTGGCGGGGTTCGCGCACGGGCTGCATCCGGGGCTGACGCCGGCCGACAGCCTGCGCTCCCTCGTCGGCTCGGTCGCGCCCTTCGCCTTCTCCTTCAGCGCGCTGTCGATCCCCTGGGCGCGCGCCATCATCGGCATGGCGCGGCTGATCCCGCTGATCACCGTCGCCGGGGGCGCGGTGTTGGCGGCGGCGGGCATCAGGCCGCTGTTCGTGGACATGGGGGGGGCGCGGCTCGCCGCCCTCGGCCATCCCGCCTTCCTGGCCGGGTTCTGCCTGACCGGCGCCTATGCCGCGCTGATCGAACTGCTGCGCGAGGGGCGGCGGCGGGACGTGGCGCTGCTGCTGGCGAACTTCGCCATCCTGGTCGCGACGGGCGCGCGCGCGCCGCTGATCTACGGCACGCTGGTGTGCGGGCTGACGCTGCTGTTCGTGCCCGCCCCGGCTTTCCCCTGGCGCCGCCGGCTCGGGCTGATGCTGGGCGTCGCCGCCATCCTGCCGCTCGCCTTCGCGCTGGCGGGGGAGCTTGCGGGCGTGCGGCTGTTCAACGTGCTGTCGAACGAGGCGGGCAACCTCTCGGGCCGCGACATCCTGTGGCCGCTGTTCGAGAGGGCGGCGGACCGCTCGCCCTGGCTGGGCTGGGGCGTCGGCGCGGGCAACGCGGTGATCCCGCAGGACAGCGACGTGGCGCGGCTGCTGGGCACCTTCGCCGCGCACAACGAGTATCTGCGCATCCGCGTGGAGGGCGGCTGGCTCGGCCTGGGGCTGCTGGTGCTGCTGTTCGCCGCCTGGGCGCGGAGCCACACCGCCTGCCTGGCCCGGCCCGAGCGCGCGGCGATGCGCCTGGTCTTCCTGGCCTTCGCCGCCCATGCGGCGACCGACAACGTGCTGATCTCCACCTCGGCCTGCGTGCTGTTCACCTTCGTTTCGGCGGTCTTCGCGCGGGGCGCGCTGGAGGCGCAGCAGGTGCGCGCGGCGCATGACGTGCCGCCGACGGAACCGGATGACGCAGCGCGCAATCTGGCGTAATAATGCAATGCCGTGGCCGAAGTTGCTGTCATGTCGAGAATCCGCCGCCGCACCGCCGCCGCCGCTCTCGCCGCAGGCTTGCTGCCGCTCGCCGCGCCGCGCCTATTCGCGGCCGCGCCCACGGCGCAATCCGCCGCTCCGCCGTTCAGGCCGCTGGCCTTCGTCATCAACTCCGCCGGCGCCTCGATCAGCGTCGTGGACATGGCGAGCCTCAAGGAACTGCGCCGCATCCCCGTCCTGCGCGAGCCGCACCATGTGGCGCTGACGCCCGACGGCAAGACCCTGCTGGTCGGCGATACCGTTGGCAACGAACTGCTCTATATCGACCCCATCGCGGCGGAGGTGAAGAAGCGCCAGCCGGTCTCCGACCCCTACCAGATCGGCTTCTCCCCGAACGGGCGGTTCTTCACCGTCAACGGCCTCGCCCGCAACCAGGTCGATATCTACGACGGGCGGACGATGACGCTGATCAAGCGTTTCCCGCTGCGCACGATGCCGAGCCACATGGCCTACGCGCCCGACAGTTCGATGGTCTATGTCTCGCTGCAGGGCACCGACAGCCTGGCGGCGATCGACCTGAACCGTCCCGCGGTGGTCTGGGAGAAGCCGGTGGGCAAGACCCCGGCGGGCGTGCTGTGGCACGACAACCACCTGCTGGTCGCCAACATGGGCACCGACGCGCTGGCGATGGTCGATCCGGTCGATGGCGGCGTCGTCCGCCACATCGTCACCGGCAAGGGCGCGCACAACCTGTTCCTCTCGCCCGACCAGCGCATCGTCTGGGTGAACAACCGCGTCGGCGGCACCACCATCTCGCTCGACGCCGTGACGCTGAAGCCGATCCGCACCTACCTGATCCCCGGCGGGCCGGACGACATCGACTTCGCGCCCGACGGGCGGCTGTGGATCACCCGCCGCTTCGCCGAGAAGGTCGCCGTCCTCGATCCGCGCACCGGCGAGTACGCAACCGTGGATGTCGGGCGGTCGCCGCACGGCATTTTCCTGAACACGCACGTCGAGTAGGGCTGCGATGCAGGACCCGTTCGACCTCGCCGCGGGCTGGCTGCAGGAACACCTGCTGCTGCCGCTGCTCTATCAGGTCGGGCTGATGCAGTGGGAGGATCTGTCCTACGGCTGGGCGCTGTTCGCCGTGTACGGCGCGGTGCAGGTGGCCGCCACCTTCGCGATCTGCATGCCGCTGGAGCGCTGGCGCCCGCTGGAACGCTGGCCGGACAACAAGGCGGTGATCGTGGACATGATCTACACGGTCATCTCCCGCGTCGGCGTGCTGCCGCTGGTGACCTTCGTGCTGTTCTACCAGGTGCAGGTGGCGCTGAACGGCTGGCTGGCGGATCAGGGCTGGGTGCCCCCCACCCTGGAGCGGCTGTTTCCGGCGCTGCTCGGCCGCCCGCTGCTGACCTTCGTGGCCTACGCAATCATCCTCGATTTCGCCGACTACTGGAGGCACCGGCTGTCGCACCGCTTCGCGTGGTGGTGGGCGCTGCATTCGCTGCATCACGCGCAGAAGCAGATGACCTTCTGGTCGGACGACCGCAACCATCTGCTGGACGACCTGATCGCCGCGCTGTGGTTCGGCGCGGTGGCGCTGCTGATCGGCGTGCCGCCGATGCAGTTCCCGCTGCTGGTGCTGGTGCTGCGCTTCATCGAAAGCCTGTCGCACGCGAATGCGCGGCTGTCCTTCGGCGCGATCGGGGAGCGGCTGGTGATCTCGCCGCGCTTCCACCGCGCGCATCACGGCGTGCTGGCGGCCGGGCAGCGGAGCTGCAACTACGGCGCGGTGCTGCCCTGGTGGGACATGCTGTTCCGCACCGCCGATTTCAGCCGCGAGAAGGTCGAGACCGGCGATCCCGGCGCGCCGGAGGCGATGGTGAGCGGCGGCTACATCGCGCAGCAGGTGGCGGGCGTGCAGCGCCTGGCCCGCGCCGCGCGCCGCCGCCCCGCCGCGCCGATCGGCCGCCCGCGTCCCGCGCGCTGACCGGAGCATGAGGCCCACCGGAGCATGAGGCCCACTGGAGCATGAGGCATAGGGCGCCGGCGCTGGAGACGGTGTCGGTCGAGGTTCCCGACCACGCGCTGGAAGCCTACGAGGCGGCGATCGCCAGCGTCTGCGTCTCGGTCGGCTTCTTCCGCGACGAGGCGGCGGGCACCTGGCGCGTCGAGGGCGTGAAGCCGGTCGGCGAGAAGGACCGGGAACTGTCCGGCGCACTCGGCATCGCGGAGATGCTGAGCGGCGTGCTGGCCGAACCCGTGCGCGCGCCGACCGAAGCCGGCGGCTGGCTCGCCCGCACCGCCGCCGCGTTCCCCGAACAGCGCATCGGCCGCCGCTTCGTGGTGCGCGGGACGCACCTGCCGCCCGCGCCCGCGCCGGGGCGCATCGCGCTGGTGCTGGATGCGGGCGTGGCGTTCGGCTCGGGCGAGCACGGTTCGACGCGCGGCTGCCTGCGCGCGCTGGAGCGCGTCGCGCATGCGAAGCCGCGCCGCATCCTGGATCTGGGCACCGGCTCCGGCATCCTGGCGATCGCCGCGGCGCGGCTGCTGCACCGTCCGGTGCTGGCGACCGACATCGACCCGTTCTCGGTCCGCGTCGCGGCCGAGAACGCGGAGGCGAACGGCGTCGGCAGGCTGGTGCGCTGCCGCCTGTCCGACGGCTGGCGCGACAAGTCGCTGGCGCGCGCCGCGCCGTTCGACCTGGTGTTCGCGAACATCCTGGCGCGTCCGCTGGCGGGGATGGCGAAGCACCTCGCGGCGCACCTCGCGCCCGGCGGGCGGGCGATCCTGGCGGGGCTGCTGGCGGAACAGGCGCGCTACGTTCTGGCCGCGCACCGGCGGCAGGGAATGGCGCTGGAGGCGGTGTTTCCCGAGGGCAACTGGACCGCGCTGGTGCTGCGGAAGGGCTGACCACCGATCGTCACGGCGCGCGCGGGCGGGCCGTGCACGTATTCCTTGCGCACGCAACCAAAGACGGGGGG
>JAFEFJ010000298.1 GCA_018240635.1 Pseudomonadota bacterium
GCCCCGTCGCCGAACAGCACGCAGGTGCCGCGGTCCTGCCAGTTCAGGATGCGCGAATAGACCTCGCTGCCGATCACCAGCACGCCGCGCGCTTGGCCGGCGCGGATCATCCCGTCGGCCACCGACAGCGCGTAGATGAACCCGGCGCAGGCGGCGGAGATGTCGAAGCCGAACCCCTTGGTGACGCCGAGTGCGGCCTGGACGCGGAGCGCGCTGGCCGGGAAGGCCTGGTCGGGCGTCGTGGTGGCCAGGATGATCGCGTCCACCTCGTCCGGCTCGGCCTCGGCGGTGCGCAGGGCGCCCTTCGCCGCCTCCACGGCCATCGCCGCGCAGGTCTCGTCGGGGGCGGCGACATGGCGCTGGCGGATGCCGGTGCGCTCGCGGATCCAGGCGTCGGAGGTCTCCAGCCGGGCGGCGAGCTCGTCGTTCGTGACCACGCGCCTGGGCTGATACGCGCCGACCCCGGCAAGAATCGATCTGATCGTCATGCTGGTTATCCTGGGCTCGGCTGGCGCCTATTGGCCGATGGCGGGTGCGAGCCCGGAGCCAGCACCAATACTGTTCAATCCGACGATTCGCGCCAGCCCGTCGCGGATGCGGTCGTTGAAGCGGTGCACCACCATGTCCATCGCCACGTCCACGGCATGGGCGAAGCCCTGGCCGTCGGTGCCACCGTGCGACTTCACCACCACGCCGTTCAGCCCCAGCATCACGGCGCCATTGTAGCTGCGCGGGTCGAGCCATTCCCGCAGCCGGTCCAGGCCGGGGCGCGCCAGCAGGTAGGCGAGCTTGCCGCCCAGGCTGCCCTGGAAGACCTGCCGCAGCAGGTCGCTCATCAGCTTCAGCGCGCCCTCGCCGGTCTTCAGCGCGACGTTGCCCGTGAAGCCGTCCGTCACCACCACGTCCACGGTACCGGCCGCGATGTCGTGCCCTTCGACGAAGCCGTGGAACTGGGCGGCCAGAAAGCTCGCGCGCAGCACCTCGGCCGCGTCGCGCACCCGGTCGTCGCCCTTCAGCTCCTCGGACCCCACGTTCAGCAGGCCGATCGAGGGGGCCGTGAGGCCGAGCACGGTGCGCGCGAACATGTCGCCCATCACCGCGAACTCCACGAGGTTGCGGGTGTCGCAGGCCACGTTCGCGCCGAGATCGAGCATCACCACGTCGCCCCGCGCGGACGGACCGATCGCCGCCATCGCCGGCCGGTTGATGCCGGGCAGCGTCTTGACGACGATCTTCGCCAACGCCAGCAGCGCGCCGGTGTTCCCGGCCGACACCACGCCCTGCGCTTCGCCCTGCGCCACGGCGTCGATCGCCATCCGCATGCTCGCGCCGCGCATCCGGAGCGCCGCGGTCGGCTTCATCTCGTTCGGGATCGCGTCCGGCGTATGCCGCACCGTGCAGGCCGCCGCCGCCCGCTTGTGCCGGGCCAGAAGCGGCGCGATCTGCGCCTCGTCGCCGATCAGCAGGAACTTCGCTGACGGGTGGCGCTCGGCGGCGAGCGCCAGTCCCTCCACGACGATGCCGGGCGCGCTGTCGCCGCCCATGGCATCGACCGCCAGGGTGTAGACCCCCCCGCTCATCGTCGAGTGCCCGGCGCGCGCGCCCGCGCCGTCAGGCGCGGATCGCGGTCTTCAGCGTCTTGCCGGCAGCCACCACCTCGCGGCCGTCGTAATGGCCGCAATGGCTGCATACGTGATGCGGCCGCTTCAGCTCGCCGCAATTCCCGCACTCGGCATACGCCTCGGCCGTCAGCGCGTGGTGGCTGCGGCGCATTCCCCGCCGCGACGGCGAGGTCTTTCTCTTCGGTACGGCCATGGGACTGCGTCCCTCCGGTCTGCGTGAACGGACGGCCCTGCCGAACGGCAAGGAATCCGCTCACAATTTGGCGAAAACACAAGCCGCGCCGTCTAGCAGAGCGCCCCCTCGGTCGCAAGGGATGCCGCTTGGCGCGACACATCCTAAGCGGGCATGGCTGATCCGCCCGCCGGGGTCCGCCGCGCGCCATCTCAGGGGCTCATTGCGGCGTCTTCCCGCCCCGCCAGGCCGCGAGCGCCGCCAGGCGCGGATCGCCCGCGGCCTCGTGGCCCTCGGGCAGTTCGGCGCCGGGCTTGCGCGGATAGGGATCGAGCGCGAGCGCAAGCTGCTCCGCCGCGGCTTCGCCCAGGTCGATCGCGTCGCCCTGATACGGCGCCTCGTCCGCCGCCTCCGGGTCGTCGTCGTCCGATTCCTCGCCCTCGGGCACGAAGCGGATGGCGAAATCGTCGGCGACCGCGGCCTCGAACTCGTCGAGCGAGACGACGCATACCTGCACCACCCGCGCCCGCAGCCGCCCTGTCGCCTCCACCACGCCGCGCAGGCCGGGGCGCAGGTCAAAGCGGCAGGACAGCGCCAGAACCGCGGGCAGCCGCATCCGTTCCGCGATCGCCGCGCACTCCGCCGCGCTCGCCTCCACCGTCACCGTCAGCCCGTCGGGGCCGACGCGGCGGACCGGAACCGGTCGGTGCAGTTCGGGCGCCTGCGGGGCGCTCACGCCGCTTCCGCCGCGGACGGATCGGACAGAAAGGCCACGGCGCCGCTCTCGAAGGCGGCGAGCGGCTGCGCCTTCAGATGGGCCTGCTGCACGCGGGCCTCGCGCGCCAGCGCCTCGGAAGCGCCGGGCGGCGGCGGGGCGCCGCGCCAGACATTCCGCGCGATCACCACCGCGAGCCCGGCCGCATCCGCGGCTTCGAGCGGTCCCTCATAGGCGGCGCAGCGGCCGTGGAAGGCCTCCCACATCGCGCGCACGCGCTTGCCCACCGTCAGGTCGCCCACCCCCATCTCGCGCAGATTCTGGTCCATGTCGCTGAACATCGCGTCGAACACCGACTGCGCGAGCGCCGGGCCCGGCGCCTCCGCCTGGCGCAGCCGGTCGATCAGCAGGAAGACGTGCAGCCCCACCATGTCGAACCGCCCGTCCAGCGTGTCCGGCACGCCGAGCGCCGCGTAGAACCGGGGCGCCCGCGCCGCCGCCACCGCCGCGCCATAAAGGCGGAAGCCGGCCCGCTCGTGCGGGTCCCGGCGGCGCAGCCCGAACAGCCCAGCAATCCCGCCCATCCGTTCCGATCCCTTCGCGTCCGGTCCGTGTGCGTCATGCGGCCGGGCGGATCCCGCCGCCGCGAGCCGATTGACACCGCCGCACCGGCATGACACGCACCCCGCTCAGATAGCGGCTCGGCCTGCCCGGTCAATCCGGTTCCGCGGCCCCCGGCCGATCTGCCGCGCCCGCACGATGAACGGGGACCACGGATTGCACGCGCCAGCCTCACGCCGCCTCGCCCTGCTCGCGGCCCTGTTCCTGCTCGCCGGCTGCAGCTTCTTCGAGGCGCAGCCGATCAACCGCGGCAACAAGGTCGATCCCGATTCGCTGAGCGAACTGGTGCCCGGCACCTCCACGCGCGCGGATGTCCAGGCGCTGCTCGGCACCCCCACCGCCAAGGCGACCTTCGACGACAACCGCTGGCTCTACATCAGCCAGGTGACGCGCCAGCGCATCGCCCGCGTCCCCGGCGTGCTGTCGCAGAATGTGGTGATCCTGACGTTCAATCAGCAGGGCGTGCTGCAGAACATCGAGAAGCTGGACAAGGGCGATTCGCTGCCCACGACGATCAGTTCGCGCACGACGCCGTCCCCGGGCACGGAGGCGTCGTTCATGCAGCAGCTGTTCGGCAACATCGGCCGCTTCAGCCCAGGCGGCCCGCAGAGCACGGTCGGCGGCGGCGCCCCCAGCCCGTAGCCTCCAAACGGTGGGCCAAGGCCCACCCTACAACCGCGCATTCGTAGGATGGGCTTCAGCCCACCGAACGGCTCAGAACTCCACTTCCAGTTCCGACACCTCGTCCGCCTCGGCCTTCGCCGCGGCGATCCATTCCTTCATCAGGTCCCAGGCCAGAATCTGCTTCGCATAGGCGCCGCACACCGCATCCAGCTTCACGTCGTAGGTGACGAAGCGGGTGACCACCGGCGCGTACATCGCATCCGCCACCGACAGCCGTTTGCCTAGGAGGTACGGGCCCTTCCAGGTTTCCAGGCATTCCCGCCACAGCGCGCAGACGCGGTCGATATCCGCCTGCGCGCTCGACCAGACGGTGAAGCCTGGGCGATGGCTGCGGATGTTCATCGGCAGCGACGAGCGCAGCGCGCTGAACCCGGAATGCATCTCGCCCGAGATCGAGCGGCAGCGCGCCCGCGCCGCGCGGTCGTCCGGGAACAGCTTCGCCTCGGGCTTCATCTCGTTCAGGTATTCGGCGATCGCCAGCGTGTCCCATACCGACAGCCCGTCATGGATCAGGCAGGGCAGCAGGATCGACGACGACCGCAGCAGCAGTTCCTCGCGCGCTGCCGGATCGTTGGCGGAGACGACCTTCTCCTGGAACGGAATGCCGGCCATCCGCGTCAGCAGCCAGCCGCGCAGCGACCAGGACGAATAGTTCTTG
>JAFEFJ010000299.1 GCA_018240635.1 Pseudomonadota bacterium
GGAGCCGGCCCCCGTCACCCCTCCTCGAACCGCGCCAGCCGCACCGCGGTATGCCCGCGGCTCGGGCGCAGGCTCGGCATCACCAGCAGGCAGTCGTCGTGCGCGGTGCGGACCTCGCGCTCGCCGTCCAGCGCGATCAGCGTGTTGCGCTCCGGCACCACCTCGCCGCCTCGGAACTCCCGCACGAACGCGAAGGAGGCGGTCGCCGCCGTCACCAGCTCGGTCACGCGGGCGAACCGCTGCGCCGGGGGCTGCGCGGGCGGCGGCGGCAGCGCGGGATCGTCGTCCGCCGCCATGCCCAGGTGCCGCAGCAGCCCCGCCACGCAGTCCAGCGCCACCGCCACGGTCTCGGGCCGCCAATGCTGCCCCGCCTCGGCCAGCGTCGCGGCGCGGCCGCCCTCCAGGAAGCGCGGATAGTCGATCACCCGCCGGCCGCCCAGATGCCCCTCGTCGGCCACCACCAGCGCGGGCGTGCCGATCCCGGCGGCCAGCGCCCGCCCCTGCGGCGCGGCGCCGCACAGCAGCAGCGGGTCCGACGGCCACAGCATCGAATGCAGGTCCAGAAGCACGTCCGCCGTGTCGATCAGCGGGCGCATCGCGCGGGCGCGCGCCAGCTCCGCCGACTGGCGCGGCCCGTCCAGCACGGCAGGGTCCCAGACGCGGTTCAGATCCTCGTCCACGAAGCGCGACAGCGTGGGCTGGCGCGGATCGAAGCGCGCATAGGCGTCGATGTTCGCGAAGCCCAGCGTCAGCCGCCCGCGCAGCGGCCGCAGCCCGGCGCGCAGCAGCCGGTCCAGCACGATGGCGCCCGCGATCTCGTTGCCGTGCATCGCCGCCAGCACCACCACATGCGGCCCCGCGCCGCGCCCCTCGCGCGTATGGAACCCCGGCACGCCCGCATTGCCCGAAAGCCACGGCTTCAGGTCGGGCGCCGTCAGGCGGACCTCGAACGCCGGCAGGGGGGGCTGTCGGGCGGAAGACGGCATTGCGGCGGCGCGGCCGGTCAGCGGGGCTGGGCCCGGCGCGCGCGCACCGGCGGGACCGCGCCATGACGCGGTCCGTGACATGGGGCACCAGGCGCGGCAGGGCGCGGAAGCATCCCGCAATCCTATACGGCTCGTTGCGCCGGGCAACGGGGCCGCGCTTCCCGCGCTGGCGGGTTGCACCGCGCCCCGTCCGCCGCCAGAACGCGCGCGTGAGCGTTGATCCCCCCGCGCCGGCGCGCGCGCTGCCCCTCGCGCACCGGCTGTGGCGGCTGCTGCCGGCGCGCCGCCGGCGGATGCTGCTCGCCCGCGCCGCCGCCTGGCGCGCGCCCGCCATCGACCCCGCCCCGCCGCCGCCCGCGCAGGCCGTCGCGGTGGCGGGCGAACTCTCCCGCACCTCGGGCCTCGGCGAGGGCGCGCGGCTGATGCTGGCAGCACTCGGCGGCCTCGGCCTGCCCACGGTGCCGCTCGACATCGGCGCGATGCTTCCTGGCGGCGGCGGCCCGGCCGCGCCCCTCGCGCCGCCGCCCCCCGCCGCGCCGCTCGTGCTGCACGTCAACGCGCCGCTGCTGCCGCATGTGCTGCGCGGCCTGACGCCGGGCACGGCGCGCGGGCGCCGGATCATCGGCTACTGGGCCTGGGAACTGCCCGCCGCCTCCCCGGAATGGGCCTTCGCCCCACGCTTCGTGCACGAGGTCTGGACGCCCTCGCGCTTCTCCGCCGCCGCGCTGGAGGCGCTCGCCCCCGGCCGCGTCCGCGTCGTGCCGCACCCGCTCGCCGCCGCGCCGCCCGCGCCCTCCGCCCTCGGCCGCGCCGATTTCGGCCTGCCCGCGGACGCAATGGTGGTGCTGGTGTCCTTCAACCTCGCCTCGTCCTTCGAGCGGAAGAACCCGCTCGGCGCCATCGCCGCCTTCCGCGCCGCCTTCGGCGACCGGCCGGACCGGCTCCTGCTGCTGAAGGTGGGCCATCCCGGCCACTTCCCCGCCGATTTCGCCCGGCTGCGCGAGGCCGCCGCGGGGGCCGCGAACATCCGCATCGACACCACGGACCTGCCGCAGGCCGACCGCCACGCGCTCACCCGCGCGGCCGACATCGTGCTCTCGCTCCACCGCAGCGAGGGCTTCGGCCTCGTCCCCGCCGAGGCGATGCTGCTCGGCATCCCCGTCGTCGCCACCGGCTGGTCCGGGAACATGGACTTCATGGACGGCACCTCCGCCGCCCTGATCGCCCACCGCCTGATCCCCGCCCGCGATCCGCGCGGCGTGTTCGAGGCGCCGGGCGCGCTCTGGGCCGATCCCGACATTGCGGACGCCGCCGCCGCGCTCCGCCGCCTCGCCGACGATCCCGCCGAGCGCGCGGCCCTCGGCGCGCGCGGCCGGGCGATGGCGCACACCCGCCTCGGTGCCGCGCCGCTCGCCGCCGCCCTGCGCGGCATCGGCATGGACCTGCCTGCATGAACGTCCTCGTCTGGCAATGGGGCAAGCGCGGCGGCGGCCCGCGCATCGCGGTGGAAATCGCCGAGGCGATGGACGAACTGCCCGGCGTGACCGGCCTGCTCTCGCTGTCCGACCGGGCGGAGGTGCTGGCCGCGCCCAACCCGCCCGCCTGCGCCCTCGCCGTTCCCACCTACGACGGGCTCGCGGGCTTCGCCCTCCGCCTCGCCTCCGCCCCGGTCATGGTGCCCTGGCTCGCCCGGAAGCTGCGCAAGCTGCGGCCCGATCTCGCGGTCTGCGCGATGGCCGGTCCGATCGACCTGCTGATGGTCGCGGCGCTCCGCCTGATCCGCGTGCCCTTCGCGCTCGTGGTCCACGACGCCGACCCGCATCCCGGCGACATCCACCAGGCGATGGTGCGGCTGCAACGCATCGTCGCGCGCCGCGCCGCGCTGCTGGTCACCATGAGCCAGCACGTCGCCGGCCGGCTGCGCGACCAGGGCATCGCCCGCGCCGCCGGAGGCCGCGGGCCGGGCGTGCCGGTCGCGGTCATCCGCCACCCGCCGCGCCATTTCGGGCCGGTCCCGCCGCCGCCGCTCGCGCATGGCGGGAAGCTGCGCCTGCTCTTCTTCGGCCGGCTGCTGCCCTACAAGGGGCTCGACCTGCTGGGCGAGGCGCTGGCCGCGCTCGGCCCGCGCGGGGACATGGAAACCCGCATCGTCGGCAGCGGGCCGGAAGACCCCGCGCTCGACGCGCTGCGCGCCCTGCCGGGCGTCACGGTGGAGAACCGCTGGGTGCCGGAGGAGGAGATCGGCGCGCTGATCGCCTGGTCCGACGCGCTGGTGCTGCCCTACCGCGAAGCGAGCCAGAGCGGCGCAGCAGCGGCGGCGGTCGCCGCGGGGCGCTTCATCGTCGCCACCAACGTGGGCGGCCTGGCCGAGCAGGTGCGCGACCATCCGCTCGGCCGCCTCTGCGCTCCGGACACCGCCGAACTCGGGCAAGCCCTCTCGGACCTGCTCGCCTCGCGCGATGCCCCGATGCCGGAGGCGGCGGCCACCGGCCCCCGCATCGAAACCTGGCCCGACTTCGCGAAGGCGATCCTGGACGCGATGCCCTAGGGCACCGCAATCCCCCTTCCCCCTGGTGGGGAGGGACCGGGGTGGGGGCTGCCGGCCTGCGCCTCCTACTTCCGCGCGAACTTGTCCTGCCAGCCGGGCTCCCACCACGCGACGGCGCCTTCAAGGTCGTCGGCGTTGTCGTTCTCCGCCAGCGTCTCGGCGGCGGCGCGGGGCTTGGACTTCGATCCCGGCGGACGGCCGCGCCGCTTGCGGGGCGGCGCCTCAGCCTCAGCCTCGGCCGCGGCTGCCGGCTGGGCCGCACGGCGCGGAGCGCGGGCGGGAGGCGGCGCGGCCGTGAGTTCGCGAAGCTGCGCCTCGGCGGCCTCGCGCGCGGCGCGTTCGGCGGCCAGCGCCTCCACGGCCTCGTTGCGCGCCAGCTCGGCATGGCCCCACTTGGTCTGCGCCTCGCGCAGGGCGGCCTCGGCATCGCGCAACTGGCGCGCCAGCTGCTCGCGCGCGGCCCGTTCGGCGGCAAGCGCGGCTTCCGCCTGCGCGACGCGGTTCACCGCCGCCTGTGCCCCGCGCTCGGCATGGCGCTCGCCGCCAGGACGGTGGTCGCCGCGATGCTCACCCCGGTGCTCGACGATCACGGTGCCTTCGCCGCCGCGGTTGCGCTGGCGGGCGGTGCTGCCCGGCAGCAGGCCGAGCGCGCGGCGCATCCGCTGCTCGGCCTCGGGCGGCTGGGCATCCCCGGCGGACTCGGTCGTATCATCACCAAATCGAAGCGTCATCGACATGACGTCAGAATTCCCTTGGGCATGCGGCGCGTCGGCGTCGCGTGCTGAATTGTTCGGCTGGACAGGCGGTCGATATCGGCTGTTCAGCCCGGCACTCGCCGAATTACCCCTGAGTACACAGAAACCATTTGGTGGCGTTCCCGAAAATTGGTGATTATTTTTGGCCCGCCGGAAAATTCGGTT
>JAFEFJ010000029.1 GCA_018240635.1 Pseudomonadota bacterium
GAACTTCACGCCCTTCCACGGCACGATCAGCTGATCGCCCGGCACGTCGGTCGCGATCAGCGCCTTGCGGATCGCGTCCGGATCGGCGGAGCCCGCGCGGTTGATCGCATCGGCCAGCACCTGCACCGCCGTCACCTGCCGCGCGGTGTTGTCGTTCAGGTCCTTGCCGGCCTTCGCCTTGTACAGCGCATCCACCGTCGGGATCGCCGGCCGCGCCTTCACCGCATCCAGCGCGAAGGACGAGCGGCTCATGGCGCCTTCCGCCAGCGGGCCCACCGCCGTCAGGAAGGCCTGCTCCTGGAAGCCCGCCGCCTGCGCCATGATCGCGTGCGGCTTGTAGCCGATCTCGTCCATGCCCTTCAGCAGCAGGATCGCGTCGTTGGTGTAGCTGGAGGGCATCACCACGTCGGCGTTCGCCTCCTTCAGCCGGTTCGCCTCCGCCGACAGCGACGGCGAGCCCGCACGGTAGCGCAGGTCGGCCGCGACCGTGATGCCGTTCGCCTCCGCGAGCTGCTTCTGCACCGCCGAGGAATCGCTGCCGAAGATCGAATCCTCGTAGATCAGCGCGACCGACTTCACCTTCTGCCCGGTCTTCTCGCCGATCGCCTTGAAGAAGTCGAACATCGCCTGCGTGAACATCTCGTCGTGCGGCGAGGTGCGGAAGAACCACTTCAGCCCGCGCTTGTTCAGGCTGGGCGAGGAGTTGTCCATCGCCAGGTAGGGCACCTCATAGCGGTCCGCCACCTGGCTGATCGTCGCGGCGGTGGCCGAGGTGTAGCTGCCGATCAGCGCGACCACATGCTCCTGCGTGATCAGCCGCTCGGCCTCGGCGCGCGCCTTCTGCGGATCGTTCTGATGATCCGCCATGATGATCCTGATCTTCGCGCCGCCCAGGTTCGGCAGTCCCCCGCCCTTGCCCATCAGCATCGGGATCGGCGCGTGCTGGCCGTTGATGATCTCCGAAATCGTCTCCAGCGCGGCCTTCGCGTCCGCGCCGATCGGCGCGGAATTGCCGGTCATCGGGTAGATCGCGCCGATCACCACATCGTCGGCGGCGCGCGCCTGCGAGATGCCGAGCGACAGAACGAGCGCGCAGAGCGCGAGAACGAAGCGGTGCATTCCTGATCCTTGCAGCCTTGGGCGGGGAACGAACCGCTTTCTAGCACGCGATGTGCCAGAGGTGGCGAGCGGGGCTAGCTGCCCACCTTCAGCGTGGACGACAGGCCGCGCAGGCAGGCAACGACCGATAGCGGCGTGATGCGCCCGGTGCGCGGATTATCCTCGCTCGGCACATTCTCGATCGTCATCGAAAGCCGCGCCGCCGGCGCCTCCACCGAAATCGTGTGGACGTTGCGCGTCACCATCGGGTCCGCCCAGATTTCCACCTCGGTGCGCATCGGACCGATCCCCGCCAGCGCCAGCGCCGCCGCCACGTTCACGTTGGCCGGAAAGCCCTGCGCCGCGTCGATGGCGTTGCCCGCGAACACGCGCAACGGCGTGCGGACGTCGCTCAGGTCGATGCCGTGCTTCACGAGATAAGGCGCGCCGAGGAGGCCGAGAGGCGGCTTTCGGGTGCACAGCGTCACGCGGTCGATCTGGCCCTCGGCCAGCGCGCGCACCGCATCCAGGCCCAGCAGCGCGCCGGTCGGCACCACGATGCGACCGCCATTTGCCTGCGCGATGCGCACCAGATGCATCCGCGGCAGCAGCGCGCCCACCGAGACGGGCACGAAGATGCGCCCCGCCTCCACGGCAGGCAGCGCGATCTGTTCGAACACGGCGGCGGGCGCGGCTTCCACCACGATGTCAGCTTCCGCCAGCTCGGGCAGCGGAACCAGGCGCGGTGGGGCGCGGAAGCGCGCCGTGGCGGAGGCCGCCTTGGCGTGGTCCCGCGCCGCCGCGGCGATCAGCCGCAGGCCGGGAATGCCGTCATCCAGCGCGCGGGCCAGCGGCAGGCCGATCGCCCCCAGCCCGCCGATCGCCACGGTCAGCGTCATCGCCTTCCTCCGCCCGTTGCCGTGCCAGCGCGAGGTCGTGGGGCGTGTTCACGTTGACGAACGGATCGGCCCCCCCGCCGCCCGACGCGACATGGCGCATCCCGATCCGCGTCGCGAAAGCGGCGACCCGGCGCTCACTGGTAGTACTCAATAGCGCCCGCAGGCTGCCGCGCTCAAGCACCGGCCAGAGCGCGACCAGGTGCTGCACCTGCCCGCCATGCAGGATGCAGGCAGGCGGCGGCGCCAGCAGGGCGGGCAGGCCGCGCGGCACGAAGGGCGCGTCGCCCGGCACGGTCAGCACCGCCGCGCAGCCGAGCGCCGCCGCCCAGTCCATCCCCGCCAGCACGCCGGCCAGCGGCCCCTCCCCCGCGAATTCGCCGTCGTTCAGCACGGGGTGGCCGAAGGGCGCGAAGCGGGCGGGATCGCCGTTGGCGCTGATCGCGATGTCGGGAAGGTCGGCTTCCAGCGTGTCCAGGATGCGCGCCAGCATCGGCCGGCCGCCCAGGTCGAGCAGCGGCTTGTCGCCGCCGCCCATCCGCCGCGCCTCGCCGCCGGCCAGGATCACGCCGGCGACGCGCATCGTCCGCTAAGGGAAGACGGAGAACCTGGGGCGAGCGATGGGACTCGAACCCACGGCATCCAAGACCACAACCTGGCGCTCTACCATCTGAGCTACGCCCGCCACCGGTTCCGTCAGCCGCGCGGTGTAGGACGCTAGCCCGTAGGCGTCAACGCCGAGCGGCCCGCCTGGGCGAAGTGGCGGGACAGCCGCACCACCGCCTCGTCCAGCAGCGCCTCGCGCTTGCAAAAGGCGAAGCGGGCGTAGTGGCGCGGCGCCTCGCTTTCGTAGAAGGCCGAGACCGGGATGGCGGTCACGCCCGCCGCTTCGGTGATGTGGCGGCAGAACGCCACGTCGTCGCCCGCGAAGCCAAGGGGGGCGAAATCGGCGGTGATGAAGTAGCTGCCGCGGGTCGGCAGCACGCCCATTCCGAGCCCCGCGAGCCCGGCCGCCAGCCGGTCGCGCTTGGCCTGCAGCCCGGCGCTGAGGCCCGCGAAATAAGCGTCGTCCTTGGCCAGCCCCACGGCGACCGCGCGCTGCAGGTTGGGCGCGGTGGTGAAGGTGAGGTTCTGGTGCGCCTTGGCGACGATCCCGGCCACGGCGCGGGGCGCGCTGACATAGCCCACCTTCCAGCCGGTGAGGGAGAAGGTCTTGCCCGCGCTGCCCACGCGCAGGCAGCGGTCGAACAGGCCGGGCAGCGTCATCAGCGGGATATGCTTCCAGCCGTCGAAGGTCAGGTGCTCGTACACCTCGTCGCACACCGCGTAGGCGTCGTGGCGCAGCATCAGGTCGGCGATGAAGGCCAGTTCGGCGGTGGTGAACACCTTGCCGGTGGGATTCATCGGCGTGTTCAGCAGGATCGCCTTGGTGCGCGGCCCGAAGGCGGCGGCAAGCTCGGCGCGCGGCAGTTCCCAGTGGGGCGGCGACAGGCGCACGAGGCGGGGCGTGGCGCCCAGCATCTTCACCACCGGCAGATAGGTGTCGTACAGCGGCTCGATCAGCACCACCTCGTCGCCCGGGTTCACCAGGGCCATCAGGCAGGCGGTGATCGCCTCGGTGGCGCCGGAGGTGACCACCACCTCGGTGTCCGGGTCGATCGTCAGACCGTAGAAACGCGCGTTCGCCGCGGCGACCGCCTTGCGCAGCTCCGGCACGCCGGTCAGCGGCGGATACTGGTTGCGGTTGTCCTTCAGCGCGTCGCAGGCGGCCTGCACCACGTCCTCGGGCCCGTCGGTGTCCGGGAAGCCCTGGCCAAGATTGATCGCGTTGTGCTTCTGCGCGAGCGCGGACATGACCGTGAACACGGTGGTGCCGGTGGCGGACAGCAGCGCGTTCACTGGTTTCATCCGAAGTGCCTCCTATCGCGCGAAAGGGCGGTGGGCTGAGCCGGGGTCGGGCGGCGTTCCGGCGCGCCGTAAGGGCGGCGGCAGGGCCGCCCGACGCCGGAAATCGGGCGGCGGGTGATAGGGTCAAACCGCCGGAACGGCAACAGAAATCGGGGCATGCCTGCCCTTCCTCCTGCCTAATTGGGGGTCACCTCACGACCGCGTTAGCCCACAACGAAGGCACTCCGGCGGGCGGCGCGGGGGGCGCGCGGGCGGCGCGCAGTCCATTGCCCGGTGGCACGCCGCGTGCAAACCTCCGGCGCTGCCACGCCGCCGTTCGGCCGTCCGGGCAGCCTGACAAGGGGGGCCCGGGGATCACCGGGCTTTGGACGCCACATGAAGAAGATCGAAGCCGTCATCAAGCCGTTCAAGCTGGACGAGGTGAAGGAGGCGCTGCACGAGGTCGGGCTGCAGGGCATCACAGTCGTGGAGGCGAAGGGGTTCGGGCGGCAGAAGGGACATACGGAGCTGTACCGCGGCGCCGAATACGTCGTGGACTTCCTGCCGAAGGTGAAGATCGAGGTGATCTGCGACGACAGCATTGTCGAGCGGGCGGTGGAGGCGATCATCGCGGCCGCCCGGACCGGCCGGATCGGCGACGGCAAGATCTTCATCTCCTCCGTCGAGGAGGTGATCCGCATCCGAACCGGCGAACGCGGGGAGGACGCGATCTGACCTGACGCAGCGGCGCACCCGCCCGGGCCGCGCCGCGGCCGCCCCGAACGGCAGTTCGATTTCGTAATGCCCGCCGCCCCCGGCGGGCATCGTTGAAACAGGCGTCGCGAGGCGCGGCGCCGGCAGAAAGGCGCGTCCGGCCGGTCCCGGAAGGGACGGGGCGGGCGTGCCGGACCACAGTGAGGATAAGGGACACAGGATGGCGAAGAAGGCCTCGACCAGCTCCACCGGCGATGTCGGAAAGGTGCTGGAGATGCTCAAGGAGCATTCCGTCGAATACGTGGATCTGCGGTTCACGGATCCGCGCGGCAAGTGGCAGCACACGGCGCAGCACGTCTCCACGATGGGAGAGGATGCGTTCCGCGACGGCATCATGTTCGACGGCTCGTCGATCGCCGGCTGGAAGGCGATCAACGAGAGCGACATGATCCTGATGCCCGATCCGGCCACGGCGGTCATGGACCCGTTCGCGGCGAAGCCGAGCCTGATCCTGTTCTGCGACATCATCGAGCCGTCCACCGGCCAGTACTATGCGCGCGACCCGCGGGCCACCGCGAAGCTGTGCGAGGCCTACGTGAAGTCGAGCGGGATCGGCGACACCGTGTTCGTGGGCGCCGAGGCCGAGTTCTTCATCTTCGACAGCGTCACTTTCGGCACCGGCGGCAACTACGGCACATACAAGCTCGATAGCGTCGAAGGCCCGGGCTCCTCGCTGAAGGAGTACCCCGAGGGCAACATGGGCCACCGCCCCTCGGTGAAGGGCGGCTACTTCCCGGTGCCGCCGGTCGATGGCGACAGCGACCTGCGTGCCGAGATGCTCTCCACGATGGGCGAGATGGGCCTGCCGATCGAGAAGCACCACCACGAGGTGGCGCAGTCGCAGCACGAGCTGGGCACCAAGTTCGGCTCGCTCGTGACGATGGCGGACCAGATGCAGATCTACAAGTACTGCGTCCACAACGTCGCGCACAGCTACGGCAAGACCGCCACGTTCATGCCGAAGCCGATCTACGGCGACAACGGCTCGGGCATGCACACCCACCTGTCGATCTGGAAGGGCGGCAAGCCGCTGTTCGCGGGCAACGGCTACGCCGACCTGTCGGAGCTGTGTCTGTACGCCATCGGCGGCATCATCAAGCACGCCAAGGCGATCAACGCGTTCAGCAACCCGTCGACCAACAGCTACAAGCGGCTGATCCCGGGCTTCGAGGCGCCGGTGCTGCTCGCCTACTCGGCGCGCAACCGTTCCGCGTCCTGCCGCATCCCCTACACCACCAACCCGAAGGCGAAGCGCGTCGAAGTGCGTTTCCCGGACCCGACCTGCAACCCCTACCTGTCGTTCTCGGCCCTGACGATGGCCGCGCTCGACGGGATCAAGAACAAGATCCATCCGGGCGACCCGATGGACAAGGACCTGTACGACCTGCCGCCGGAAGAGCTTCAGGGCATCCCGACGGTGTGCGGCAGCCTGCGCGAGGCGCTGGAATCGCTCGCCGCCGACCACGACTTCCTGCTGCAGGGCGGCGTGTTCAGCACCGATCAGATCGAAAGCTACATCGAACTGAAGTGGAACGAGGTGTACCGCTTCGAGCACACCCCGCACCCGGTCGAGTTCGAAATGTACTACTCGGTCTGATACCGCCTCGCGTTTGAGCCTGGAAAACGCCCGTCCACCCTCACGGTGGACGGGTTTTTTCTTGCTCGCACCCCGCGCCCGGTCCCGCCCCGCGAGGCGCGTCGCGCAAACCGCGTCTCGGTTTCATTTGCCGCAAAAGTAACCGCCTGCCCAGGCCGTGGGCAGACGCTTCTCCCGCCTTTCGCGGCGCCGCGAGGGCGCGCGCGAAACCGCCGCGTTGCCGCCGAAAAAAAACGCTGCGCCGGGCGCCTGACGCGCCGTTCCGGCACGGTTCTTGATTGGCACCTGTTACGGCCGCCGTCGCCGGAGCAGCGCTCCGCTCCGGCGGCGGATCGGCAGAGGCAGAGGAAGGCAGGGCCATCGACATGAAGCTCATCATGGCAATCATCAAGCCCTTCAAGCTCGACGACGTGCGCGAGGCACTGACGCCGCTCGGCGTGCAAGGCCTGACCGTCTCCGAGGTGAAGGGCTTCGGCCGGCAGAAGGGACAGACCGAGATCTACCGCGGGGCAGAGTATCACGTCAGCTTCCTGCCGAAGGTGAAGATCGAGGTCGCGGTCGCTTCCGACATGGCGGACCAGGTGATCGAGGCGATCGCCAAGGCCGCGCATACCGGAAAGATCGGCGACGGCAAGATTTTCGTTCTGGATCTCGAACGCGCGGTGCGCATCCGCACCGGCGAACTGGATGCCGAGGCGCTCTGACCGCGCCGCCGTCCCGCCTCCCCGATCCGCTCCGGCTCGCCGGGTCGTCACCGGATCAAGAAAGACCGAAAAGGGATACAACGACATGATTGGACTTCGCCCATCGCGGCGCGCCTTCAAGGGCCTGGCCTTCGCGCTGCCCGCCTTGCTGGCCGCGGCGCCCGCCTTCGCCGACGACGCCCCAAAGATCGACAGCGGCGACACCGCCTGGATGCTGACCTCCACGGCGCTTGTGCTGATGATGACGATCCCCGGCCTCGCGCTGTTCTACAGCGGCATGGTCCGCAAGAAGAACGTGCTGGCGACGCTGATGCAGTCCTTCGCCATCTGCTGCCTGGTCACCGTGATCTGGATGGTGATCGGCTACAGCTTGGCCTTCACCAACGGCAACGCCTATATCGGCGACCTGTCGCGCTTCTTCCTGAACGGCTTCGGCGACAACTGGGACAAGCCCTTCGTGCTCGGCGCGGGCCTGGACAGCGCGGTGCCGCAGACCGTTCCCGAGTCCGTCTTCATGATGTTCCAGATGACCTTCGCGATCATCACGCCGGCGCTGATCTGCGGCGCCTTCGCGGACCGCATGAAGTTCAGCGCGCTCTGCATCTTCATGACGCTGTGGTCGATCCTGGTCTATTCGCCCATCGCGCACTGGGTCTGGGCGCCGACGGGCTGGATCGGCGGCGGCGTGTTCGGCCTGCCGGGCGCGGCTGACTTCGCTGGCGGCACGGTCGTGCACATCAACGCCGGCATCGCGGGCCTCGTCGCCTGCCTCGTGCTCGGCAAGCGCGTCGGATACGGCCAGGAAAACATGGCGCCCTGGAACCTCGCCTACGCCGTGATCGGCGCCTCGCTGCTGTGGGTGGGCTGGTTCGGCTTCAACGCGGGCTCGGCGGTCGCCGCCAACGGGCGCGCCGGCATGGCGATGGCCGTGACGCAGATCGCCACCGCCGCCGCGGCCCTTGCCTGGGCCTTCGCCGAATGGGCCACGAAGGGCAAGCCCTCGGTGCTGGGCATCATCTCGGGCGCGGTCGCGGGCCTCGTCGCCATCACCCCCGCCTCGGGCTTCGTGCTGCCCGGCCCGTCCCTGATCATCGGCATCGCTGCCGGCGTGATCTGCTACTGGGCCTCCACCAGCCTGAAGCACATGCTGGGATACGACGACAGCCTGGATGTGTTCGGCGTGCACTGCACCGGCGGCATCGTCGGCGCGCTGCTGACCGGCGTGTTCGCCTTCGGGCCGTTCACCGCCACCAAGGACGCGCCGCAGGGCGTCTATATCGGCGGCGTGGCGCAGTTCGAAAGCCAGGTCGTCGCGGTGATCGTGACGCTGGTCTACAGCGGCGTGCTCAGCTTCATCCTGCTGAAGATCACCGACGCCGTCGTGGGGCTGCGCGTCGCCGCCGATGAGGAGCGGGAGGGCCTCGACCTCTCGCTGCATGGCGAGCAGCTGTTCTGAGACGTACCTGAGGGCCGGGCGGAGCTGCTCCGCCCGGCCCCGACTTTACGACCCGCTTATCGCCGGCCGCTCCGGCCGGAATGGAATTCCAACCGGTACCCGATGATCTTGTCCTGCCAGCAACAGCATTTCCGTGCCGATTACGGTACGATTTAAGAATAATAGGCTGTACGCAATGAAGCGGGCCGGAGGCCCGCGCTCTCGAAGGTTTGGAGACCACGTGATGCCGTTCATCCTGCCGACACCACGCCTATCCGGATTCGCCGCCGCGGCGATCGCCGCCGCCTGCGCCTTATCGGCCATGCAACCCGCCGCGGCGCAGACCGCTCCCGCCGCCGCCCCCGCTGCCGCGGCCCCGGCGGCCGCCCCCGCCACGCCCGCGTCGTGGTTCGACACGCTGAAGTTCAGCGCCCAGGTCGATGCCGGCGTGGTGATCAATCCCTACAGCCCGGGCGACGGGCTGAACTTCGGCCAGTCCTTCACCGACCGCTCGAACAGCGTGCTCCTGAACCAGCTCCTGCTGACCGCCACGCGCCCGCTCGATTCGAAAGCCACAGGCTACGACTTCGGATTCAAGCTGCAGGGCATGTACGGCACCGATGCCCGCTACACCCACTACCTGGGCATCTGGGACTACGTGACCAACCAGCGCACCCAGGTCGATCTCGTCGAGGCCAACGTGCAGATCCACACGCCGTGGCTGACGGACGGCGGCATCGACTTCAAGCTCGGCCTGTTCGCCACGCCGATTGGCTACGAGACGATCGATCCCTCCACCAACCCGTTCTACACGCACTCCTACATCTTCAACTACGCGCTGCCCTTCAAGCAGTCGGGCGGCTACGCGGTGGTGCACCTCACCCCGAACATCGACATCTACGGCGGCGCCGATAGCGGCGTGAATACCACGTTCGGCGCGAACGGCGACAACAACACCGCGGCCGCCGGCATGGCGGGCTTCGGCCTGACGTTGCTGGACGGCAACCTGACCGTCCTCGGCCTGACGCATTTCGGCCCGGAAACGCCGGCGCGCGCCTTCCCGAACGCGGATTGCTGCTACCGCTACGAGAACGACGTGGTGGTGACCTACAAGGCGACCCCGTCGCTGACGTTCGTGACCGAGGCGGCATGGATCCACGACGACTACTTCAAGGCCGACGGCTACGGCGCGGCGCAGTACGTGTCCTATGCGTACAACGAGCAGATCACGCTGAACGCCCGTGCCGAGGTCTTCCGCGACCAGAACGGCTTTTTCGTCGCGGCCTTCCCCAACAGCCTCGGTCCGGTGAACGCGCTCGGCGGCTTCCCTGCCACCGTCATCGGCGGCGGCCAGACCACCTACGGCGCGCTGACGCTCGGCTTCACCTACAAGCCGACGGTGCCCGCCCCGATCTCGAACCTCGCGATCCGGCCCGAACTCCGGTGGGACACCGCGCTGAACGGCACCAACCCCTTCAACTCCAACCTGAGCGGCACCAAGAGCACGAACAACTCCGTGCTCATCAGCGCCGACGTGATCCTGAGCTTCTGAGCGCGACGGCGCAGGACGGGGCGGGCCCGTCCTGCGTCGCCGTCAGGCGCAGGCGGGGTTCATCGGCAGGAACGCCTCGGCCGCCGGCAGCGTCGCCAACGGCGCGTAGTAATCCCACGGGGCGCGGCTCTCGCCCGGCGCCTTCACCCGGTAGAGCGTCACGTCGTACAGCACCCGCCCATCGGCGCGGACCGAGGCGGGACGCCCGAAATAATCCACCGGCAGCGCCCGCATCGCCTTGCCCACCGCAAGCGGATCGCGCGTGCCGGCCTGCGCCATCGCCTTCAGGAAATGCAGCGTCGCCAGATACACCGATGCCTGGTTGCGCGTCGGCATCGCCTTCCGCTCCGCGAAGAAGCGCCTGGCGAAGGCACGCGATGCTTCCGTCTGATCCCAGTAGAAGCCGGAACTCAGCGTCAGCCCCTGCGCCATCGGCAGGCCGAGCGCATGGATGTCGGTGATGTAGACAAGGAAGCCGGCCAGCGTCTTGCCGTTGCCGCGCGTGAGCCCGAACTCCGATGCCTGCTTGATCGCGTTCACCTGATCGTTGCCCACGGCCGCCAGTCCGATCACCTGCGCGCCGGAACTCTGAGCCGTCACGAGCTGCGCGGAGAAATCGGTGTTGCCGATCGGGAAATAGGCGTGGCCCAGCACCTTGCCGCCCGCGCCCTCGATCACCTGCGTCGCCGCCGCCTCCAACGCCTTGCCGAAGGTGAAATCGACTGTGACGAAGAACCAGCTCTTGCCGCCGCCGGCCACCACCTGCCGCGCGGTGCCGGTGGTCATGGCGTGCACGTCGTCGGCCCAGTGCGTGCTGACCGGGGTGCAGAGCTTGGAGGTGAACTCGTTGATCGCGGAGGCGGTGATCATCACCGTCCGCGTCTTCTCCTTCGCCACCTGCAGCACGGCGAGCGCGACCGGCGTGACCGGCAGGTCGGTCACCGCATCGACGCCATCCGAATCGAACCAGGTGCGCGCGAGCGCGGCGGCGACATCGGGCTTATTCTGCGTGTCGCCCATCACCACGCGCACCGGCGCGCCCAACGCCACACCGCCGAAATCAGACACCGCCATTTCGGCCGCGAGGCGCGAGCCCACGCCGCCGCTGTCGGCATAGGGACCGCCGGCATCGGTCAGCACGCCGATCTTGACCGGCGCCGCGGTCTGCGCGCGCAGACGCATCGCGGGGGCGGCGGCGAGCGCCGCGCCGCCCAGCAGCGCGCGGCGGCCGAAGGCTGGCACGGCCAAGCTCATGCGCCGCGCCCCGTGAACATCTTGGGAAGTCCGTCCCAGCAGGCATCGTAGTCGGGCTGCAATTCCGGCAGATCGAGCGCCCAGCGGCTCGCCCGCAGCACCTGGCTGGTTTCGAACATGAAGGACAGCGCATTCGCCGTCTTCTCGGGTGCGAGGTCCGAAGCCATCGCCCGCTCAGTCACCGCCGCATCCGGCCCGTGCGCGTTCATGCAGCTATGCAGCGATGCGCCGCCCGGCGAGAAGCCGCGCGCCTTGCCGTCGTAAACGCCGTGGATCAGGCCCATGAACTCGTTCATCACGTTGCGGTGGAACCAGGGCGGGCGGAACGTGTGCTCGGCCACCAGCCAGCGCGGCGCGAACAGCGCGAAATCCACGTTGGCGCGGCCCGGCGTGTCGGTGGGCGAGGTCAGCACCGTATAGATCGACGGATCGGGATGGTCGTAGTTGACGCTACCCATCACGTTGAAGCGCATCAGGTCGTATTTGTAGGGCGCGCAGTTGCCGTGCCACGCCACCACGTCGAGCGGCGAGTGATCGAACTCCGCCGCCCACAGCGTGCCCATGAATTTCTGCACCACCTCCGTCGCCTCGTCGCGGTCCTCATACCAGGCGACGGGCGTCTGGAAGTCGCGCGGGTTCGCCAGCCCGTTCGATCCGATCGGCCCCAGATCGGGCAGTCGCAGCGCGGCACCGTGGTTTTCGCACACATAGCCGCGCGAGGCGCCGTCCGGCAGGCCGACGCGGAAGCGAAGGCCGCGCGGGATCACCACGATCTCGCCGGGCGCCGCTTCCAGGCAGCCGAGCTCGGTCGCGAGCTGCAGGCGGCCGAGCTGCGGCACGATCAGGAACTCGCCGTCAGCGCTCCAGAACACCCGGCGCATGGAGCGGTTCGCGCGATAGACATGCACCGTGATGCCGTCGGTGGTGCCGGCCGGCGCGTTGGCGACCAGCGTGGCCAGGCCCGCGACGAAATCGGTCGGCGCATCGGGCAGCGCGAACGGGTCCCAGCGCAGCCGGTTCGGCGTCGGCTCCGCCAGCGGGCCGCACAGCAGCCCGGCCTCGATCCGCCGGTAGGTGGGATGCCGCGCCGATGGGCGGATGCGGTACATCCAGGTGCGCCGCGCGGCGTGGCGCGGCACAGTGAAGGGCGTACCCGAGAGCTGTTCTGCGTACAGGCCGAAGGCCGGGCGCTGAGGGGAGTTCTGGCCCACGGGCAGGGCGCCCGCGATGGCCTCGGTGGCGAATTCGTTGCCGAAGCCGGAGAGGTAGCTGAGTTCGCTCATGTCACCCTCATTGGCAGAGACAGGAAGCCCCGGAAGCGCGCGCGGCCGCCGCGCACCGGCGGCCCCGCGGCCTCGTATCGCGGGAAGCGCGCCATGAAGCGGCCGATCGCGACGCGCGCCTCCAGCCGCGCCAGCGTGAGGCCTGCACACTGATGCACGCCGAGCCCGAACGCCAGATGGCGATTCGGCTCGCGGCCCAGGTCCAGCCGGTCCGGATCGGCGAATACCGCCGGATCGCGGTTCGCGGCACCGATGCAGAGCGTCACGGGCGTGCCAGGTGCCACGGCCACGCCGCCGATCTCGATTTGCGCCGTCGCCATGCGGTTGCCGAGCTGGTTCGAGCTTTCGAAGCGCAGGAATTCCTCCACCGCGCTGCGGATCAGGTCCGGCTCGGCCAGCAGGCGGGCGCGCTCGGCGGGGAAGCGCAGCAGCGCCTCCAGCGCGTTGCCGATCAGGTTGGTGGTGGTTTCGTGTCCAGCGTTGAGGATAAAGATGCAGTTTTGCAACAATACCGCTTCGTCCAGGCGATCGCCGTCCTCGCCCTGGATCAGCCGGGTCAGAACGTCCTTTGCCGGATCGCCGGGGGAGCGCCGGCGGTCGGCGACCAGCACGCGTAGATAAGCGACGAAGTCATCCACCGCCCGGTTGCCCTCGGCGAGTTGCGCGGCGGTCGGGTTCGGCTCCAGTGCGCCCAGGATCGCGAGCGACCAGCCGCGCAGGGGCGCGCGGTCCGCGTGCGGCACGTCGAGAAGGTTTCCGATGACCTCGACCGGGATGGCCGCGGCGAAGTCCTCGATCGCATCGATCTGGCCCCGCGACTCGGCGGCATCCAGCAGGCCGTCCACCAGCGCGGTCAGCGCGGGCTCCATCGCCGCGATTGCGCGCACGGTCAGGGCGCCCACGATCAGCCGGCGCACGCGTGTATGCAGTGGCGGATCGTTGAAGACGAGGCTGCCGGTATGGTGCGCGAAGAGCGGGGTGCCGGAGCCGAATTTAGGCGCGAATTCCGCCCGCTTGTCCGAACTGAACGTGCCGGCGTCGCGATAGACCCGCACGAGATCGGCATGTCGCGTGAGGAACAGGGACCCGTCGGGCATCCGGCGCACCGGATCGTGGGACCGCAGCAAATGATAGAGCGGGTAAGGATCGTCCAGGAATCCGGGCGGCGGGCTGCGCAGGTCGAATTGCCCCGCCGCCCGCGCACCATCCTGTTCGTCAGACATTCCGCCCCATCCCGACGCAACCTTCTGCCCTTGGTATCATAACGACCGGATGAACGGCCCGAATCGGCGCGCCGAGATGCGATTTCGGCATTGACCCGCGCGCGCGGCCCCGATACACCAAGTTAAAGACTCCTGGAGTCCTGTTTCCGGCGAGTCGATTGGATTCTCCCTCTCCCACCCGCAGCGAGGCAGCCCCCTTTTCGTATGCCGATCGCTTCATATCTAACAATGCGGGTGCGCTCCGGTTCAGGCCCGGTGCATAGGTGGTGGTATCCCTGGAATTACTGGCAGAACATGGATCGTTTGCAATGAGATCGGGAACACGCAGCGAAGCCGCGACAGCCGACATCGTCGGCGAGAACTTCCACCTGGAGGACTTCCTGCCGTACCGCCTATCGGTGTCGGCTAACCGGGTGTCCCGGCTATTCGCCCGGCGGTTCGACGAGGCGTTCGGCCTGTCGATCCCCGAATGGCGGCTACTGGCCGTGCTGGGGCGCGTCGGCAGCGCCTCGCCGAGCGCGGTCGGCGAGATGACGGCGATGGACAAGGTGAAGGTCAGCCGCGCCGCGGCAAGCCTCGTCGCGCGCGGACTTGTGAAGCAGACGCAGGACCCCACCGACGGGCGCGCCCGCGTGCTGCGCCTGACGCGCAAGGGCGTGGGCGTGCACCAGAATCTCGTCCCGCTCGCGCGCGAGCTGGAAACCCAGGTCGCCGCCGGCCTCTCGCGCACCGAATGGGCGACGCTGCACAAGACGCTTAACCGCGTCATCCAGCACGTCGAGGGGCTGAACGGCGGCGACGAGTCCGAGGACTGAGGCGAAGCGCCCCGGCCACCGCCGGGGCGTCGTCTGTCAGGTGATCGCCGAGAACCCGCCATCCACCGGGATGGCGGCGCCGGTCACGAAATCCGAGCCTGGTCCCGCCAGGAACGCCGCGATCCCCGCCATGTCGTCGGGCTCGCCCCAGCGCCCCGCCGGTGTGCGGGCCAGAACCCGGTCGTGCAGCCCCTCCACCTGCTGGCGCGCGCCGCGCGTCAGGTCGGTGTCTATCCAGCCGGGCAGCACCGCGTTCACCTGGATGTTGTCTACCGCCCAGGCCGAGGCGAGCGACTTCGTGAGCTGCACGATGCCGCCCTTGCTCGCCGCGTAGGCAACCGCGTAGGGCGCGCCGAACAGCGACATCATCGACCCGGTGTTGATGATCTTGCCGCCCCCCGCCTGCTTCAGCGCCGGATAGGCGGCCTGCGAGCACAGCAGCGCCGAGGTGAGGTTGGTGTCGATCACCAGATGCCACTCGGCCTCGCTCAGCACCTCCGGCCGCTTGCGCACGGAAGTTCCCGCGTTGTTCACCAGGATGTCGAGCCGGCCATAGGCGGCGACGGTCGCATCGACCAGCGCCTTGCAGTCGGCTTCCTTCGTCACGTCCGCCGCGATGAACCGGTGATCGCCGCCGAATTCGGCGAGTGCTGCGAGCGCGTCCTTCGCCTTGCCGGCGTTCCGCCCCGACAGTACCACCGAGGCCCCGCAGCGCGCCATGCCGCGCGCCATGCCGAGCCCGATGCCGCCATTGCCGCCGGTCACGATGGCGACCCGGCCCGAGAGATCGCAGGGATGTTTCATCGTGGCGGTTCCTCGTTTTGTGGTTGGTTCAGCCGATAGCCTCGGCGTGATGGCAGGCGACGCGCTGACCGTCCACCTCCCGCAGTTCCGGGCGCTCGGCGGTGCACCTGTCCGTCGCGTGCGGGCAGCGGGAGGCGAAGGCGCAGCCCGGCGGCGGGGCGAGCGGCGAGGGTGGTTCCCCGCGCACTGGCTCGGCGACGGGACGGGCGCGCCGGTCGGCCGAGGGCGTGGCGGCCAGCAGCACCCGCGTATAGGGGTGGCGCGGCTGGGCGAAGATCGCTTCCTTCGCGCCATGCTCCACCGGACGGCCGCAATACATCACCAGAACCTCGCGGGCGATGTGGCGCACCACCGACAGATCGTGACTGATGAAAAGATACGCGAGGCGGAATTCGTCCTGCAGGTCCATCAGCAGGTTCAGCACCTGCGCCTGGATCGAGACGTCGAGAGCGGAGACCGGCTCGTCGGCCACCACCACGCGGGGGTTCAGCATCAGCGCGCGCGCGATCGCGATGCGCTGGCGTTGCCCGCCCGAGAACATGTGCGGATAGCGCCCGTACTGATCCTCGCGCAGGCCGACCTTCGCCATCATCGCGCGCACCGCCGCGACCCGCGCCGCATGGTCGCCGCGCTTGTTGATGATCAGCGGCTCCTCCAGGATCGCACCCACCGTTTTGCGCGGGTTGAGCGAGCCATAGGGGTTCTGGAACACCATCTGCACCGACAGCCGCAGCTTCCGGCGCTCCTGCGCGTCGGCATTGGCGGTGGGCGCGCCGTCGATCAGCAATTCGCCCTCGGTGGGGGGCTCCATCAGCGTCGCCATGCGCGCGAGCGTCGATTTGCCGCAGCCCGATTCGCCCACGATCGCCAGCGTGTCGCCCGCGCCCAGCGTGAAGGACACGCCATCCACCGCGCGCACCGTGCCGCGCTTGCCGAACATGCCGCCGCCCACCGCGTAGTGGCGGCGCAAGTCGCGCGCCTCCATCAGTACCGCGTCGGTCATGCCGTCACCGCGACGGGTGCATCGAGCGGGTAGTGGCACCGCGCCCGGGCGCCTGCGGGACCGGCGAGCGGCGGCGGCTCGGCCACGCAGCGCTCGGTGGTAAACCGGCAGCGCGGATTGAACAGGCAGCCCGCCGGGCGGTCGTCGATGCCAGGCACGGTGCCGGGAATGGTCGGCAGCCGCGCATGGCCCACCGCGCGCTCGGGCAGCGCATCGAGCAGCGCGGCGGTGTAGGGGTGCCGGGGTGCGGCGAACAGCGCGTCGGTGCGCTGCTCCTCCACCATCTGGCCGGCGTACATCACCTGCACGCGATGCGCGGTCTCCGCGACCACGCCCATATCGTGCGTGATCAGCGCCAGCGCCATCCCACGCTCGCGCTGGAGCGAGATCAGCAGGTCCAGGATCTGCTTCTGGATCGTCACGTCCAGCGCCGTTGTCGGCTCGTCGGCGATCAGCAGGCGCGGATTGCAGGAGATCGCCATCGCGATCATCACGCGCTGGTTCATGCCGCCGGAAAGCTGGTGCGGGAAGGCGCGCAGCCGCGTCTCGGGCGCCGGGATGCCGACCTGGCGGAACAGTTCGATCACCCGGTCGCGCACCGCCGATTTCGGCACCGCGTTGTGCGCGCGAAGGCTTTCGCCGATCTGCCATCCCACCGTGTAGCAGGGATTGAGCGAGGTCATCGGCTCCTGGAACACCATGGCGATGTCCTTGCCGACCAGCGACCGGCGCTGGCGCGGCGACAGGCCCAGCAGGTCGGTGCCGTCGAAGCGCATCACGTCGGCGCGCACGCGGCCCGGATACGGGATCAACCCCATCACGGCGAGCATCGTGACGCTCTTGCCCGAGCCCGATTCCCCCACCACGCCCAGGATCTCGCCCGCGTCGAGCGTCATCTCCAGGCCATCGACGGCGCGGAAGACGCCGCGCGCGGTCGGGAACTCGACCGAGAGGTTGCGGATTTCCAGCAGCGGCATCAGCGCCTCAGCTTCGGATCGAGCGCATCGCGCAGGCCGTCGCCGAACAGGTTGAAGGCGAGCACCGTCAGCAGAATCGCGAGGCCGGGGAAGGCCAGCACCCACCAGGCGCGCTGATAGAACTGCAGCGCGCCGGCCAGCATCGTGCCCCATTCCGGCGTGGGCGGCTGCGCGCCGAGGCCGAGGAAGCCCAGCGCCGCGGCATCCAGGATCGCGGTCGCGAAGCCCAGCGTCGCCTGCACGATCAGCGGCGCCACGCAGTTCGGCAGCACCGTGTTGAACATCAGCCTGAGCGGCCCCGCGCCCGCGCAGCGCGTCGCGGTCACGTAATCGCGCGCGAGTTCCGACAGCGCCGCCGCGCGCGTCAGCCGCGTGTAGCTCGGCAACGTCACGATCGCGACCGCGATCATCGCGTTGAACAGCCCCGGCCCCAGGATCGCGACGATCACGATGGCCAGCAGCAGGCTCGGGAACACCAGCACGATGTCCATCATCCGCATGATCGCGACATCGACGAAGCCGCCCGCGAAGGCGGCAAGCAGGCCGAGCACGGTGCCGACCGCGAGCGACAGAGCGACCACGGCGATGCCGATCAGCAGCGACAGCCGCGCGCCGAAGATCAGGCGCGAGAGGATGTCGCGCCCGACATCGTCGGTGCCCAGCAGGAAGCGCGCGGTGCCGCCCTGCGCCCACACCGGCGGCGTGAGGAAGTTGTCGCGGAACTGCTCGATGGGCGAATGCGGCGCCACCACGTCGGCCAGCAGCGCCACGACGATCAGCACCAGCGTGATGGAAAGCCCCAGCACCGCACCGCGGTTCTCGGCGAAGCTGCGCCAGAACAGGCGCAGCGTGCCCGGCATCGGCCGCGCCGCCGCGCCCGTCGCCTGCACCGGGGCCGAGGCCGTGCTGCTCATCAGCGGCGAATCCGCGGATTGAGGAAGCCGTAGGTCATATCGACGCCCAGGTTCACCAGCATCACCAGCGTCGCGATCAGCAGCGTGCCGCCTTGCAGCACCGGGTAATCGCGCCGCTGGATCGATTCGATCAGCCAGTGCCCGACGCCCGGCCAGGAGAAGATCGTCTCCGTCAGGATCGCGCCCGACAGCAGGGAGCCGACCTGAAGGCCGATCACCGTCACCACCGGGATCAGCGCGTTGCGCAGCGCATGGATCACCACCACCCGCAGCCCGCCCAGCCCCTTGGCGCGCGCCGTGCGGATATAGTCCTCGCTCAGCACCTCCAGCATCGCCGAGCGGGTCATGCGCGCCACCACCGCGAGCGGGATGGTGCCCAGCACGATGGTCGGCAGGATCAGGTGGCTCGCGGCCGAGGTGCAGGCGCCGGCATCGTCGGACCACCAGCAGTCTATCAGCATGAAGCCCGTCACCGGGTCGATGAAATAGGCGTCGCTGATCCGCCCCGACACCGGCGTCCAGCCCAGCGCCACGGAGAAGATCAGGATCATCATCAGGCCCCACCACGGAATCGGCATGGAGGCGCCGGTGACGGAAATACCCATCAGCCCGTAGTCGAAGCCCGAGCCGCGCTTCACTGCCGCGATGACGCCGAGCGGCATCCCGACCAGCACCGCGAACAGGATGGCGCAGACGGAAAGCTCGATGGTCGCCGGGAAAAGCTGGAAGAAGGCGTGCAGCACCGAATCCTGCGTGACAATCGAGGTGCCGAAATCGCCGTGCAGAAGCTGCGCCTCGTAGTCCAGGAACTGCTTCCACAGCGGCTGATCGAGGCCGAACTGATGGCGGAACTCGGCGAGCCGCTCAGGCGGCACGCCGTGTTCGCCGGCGCGCACCTCGATCGGATCGCCGGGCACCAGCCGGATCAGCATGAAGCTCAGGAACGTGACCGCCACGAAGGTTGGCACGATCATGCCGATCCGGCGCAGCAGGTAGCGCAGCATCGCCGCGCCTCCGGGTGAGGCGGAGCCTACTTCAAGTCGACGTTGGCGAAGTCGTGCGCGCCGAACGGGCTCATCTTGTAGCCCACCACGTTGGCCCGCATCGGCATGAACACGACCGAGTGCGCGATCAGGAAGTAGGGCGCGTCCTCATGCATGATGACCTGCGCCTGCTCATAGAGCTTCGCGCGGTCCGCCTGGTCGGACAGCGTCGCGGCCTTCTGGATCAGCGCGTCGAACTTCTCGTTGCACCACTTGGTGGAGCTGCCGCCGCCCGGACGCGCCGCCGCGCAGCTGGCCAGAGGCGAGAAGAAATTGTCCGGATCGCCGTTGTCGCCGGTCCAGCCGAGTTGCGCCATCATGTGCTCGCCCGCCTGCACGCGCTTGCGGTACTCGCCCCACTCGTAGCTGACGATCTTCGCCTTGATGCCGACCTTCGCGAGATCGGCCTGCATCAGCTCGCCGATGCGCTTCGCGTCGGGGTTGTACGGGCGCTGCACCGGCATCGCCCACAGATCCGTGTCGAATCCGTCAGGCAGGCCGGCCTCGGCCAGCAGCTTCTTCGCCGCCGCCGGGTCGTACGGGAAGTCCTGCACCTGATCGTTGTAGGACCACATGGTGGGCGGGATCAGGTTCTTCGCCGGCAGGCCGGCGCCCTGGTAGACGGCCGCCAGGATCGCCTTCTTGTCGATGGCCATGTTGATGGCCTTGCGCACCCGAACGTCATCCAGCGGCTTCTTCTGCACGTTGAAGGCCAGGTAGCCGATGTTCAGCCCCGGCTGCTCCATCAGTTGCAGCGACTTGTCCTCCCGGATCGCCGGCAGGTCGGCGATGTTCGGGAACGACATCACCTGGCACTCGTTCGCCCGCAGCTTCGCCAGCCGCACCGCAGGGTCCTTGTTGATCGAGAACACCAGCGTGTCGATGTGCGGCTTCGTGCCCCAGTAATCCTTGAAGGCGCGGTAGCGGATCGTGCTGTCGCGCTGGTACTGCTGCAGCTCGAAGGGGCCGGTGCCGATCGGCACCTGGTCGATCTGCTCGGGCTTGCCCGCCTTCAGCAGCGCGTCGGCGTATTCCTTCGACTGGATGGACGCGAAATCCATCGCCATGTCGGGGATGAACGGCGCCTGCGGCATGTTGAGCACGAAGCGCACGGTGTAGTCGTCGATCTTGTCGATCGAGGACAGGATCTTCGGCAGGTCCATGTCGCCGAAGTAGGAGTACCCGCCGCCGGAAACCTTGTGGTACGGGTTGCTGTCCTTCCACTGCCGCTCGAACGAGAAGATCACGTCGTCGGCGTTGAAGTCGCGCGTCGGGGTGAAGTCCTTGTTGGACTGCCACTTCACGCCATGCCGCAGATGAAAGGTGATCGTCTTGCCGTCGGCCGAGATGTCCCAGCTTTCCGCGAGCGAGGGCTCGGTCTTCGTGGTGCCCGGAGTGAACGCCACCAGCCGCTGGTAGATCGGCCGGTTCGCATCGAAGGTGGTGCCCGTGGTGTTCAGCATCGGATTGAAGTTCTCGGGCGAACCTTCCGAGCAGTAGACGAGCGTCTTGGCCCCGGCAGGCGACGGCACGGCGCCCACCGCCGCCGCGGCGAGCGCAATCATCCCGGCTGCGGCAAGGTTGCGTTTGATCATGGCTGAACTCCCCCGGGCCGTCCGGCAATCGGACCGGCCTGTCAATCGCGTCAGAATGAAGCCGATTCGTGTCAGCTTGGGAAGCCGCTAAGGCGCCCGTCCGTAACGGTCTTCCAGCCGCTCGATGTCGTCCTCCGACAGCAGCGCGCCGGTCTGCACCTCGACGAACTCCAGGGTGTCGGTCCCGGGATTGGCGACGCGGTGGATGTCACCGAGGCCGATCCGCGCGGCCTCCCCCGGATGCAGGTCGAACACCTCGTCGTTGCGGGTGACGCGCGCGGTGCCGGCGACCACGATCCACTGCTCCGCGCGGTGCTTGTGGCGCTGCAGCGACAGCACATGGCCGGGCGTGACGCGGATGCGCTTCACCACGAAGCCGGGACCGCAATCCACCACCCGCCAGTCCCCCCAGGGCCGCGTGTCCGCCTGCCCGACCGCGTAGGTGCTGCCCGTCACGCCCGCTTCCGCCATCGCTCTCTCCTTGTCCGGCCTTGGCCCGGCCACCCTAGCCCAAAACGTTCCCGATTGACCGGGGATGTCACCATGACATAGGTTTCGGCGATCCGAAACGTTTTGGAAGCCGGTTTTGTCCCTCTCCGCCATCGCCCGCAGCCTCGGCCTGTCGGTCACCACGGTCTCCCGGGCCCTCGGCGGCTTCCCGGACGTGGCGGCGGCGACCCGCGCGCGGGTGGAGGCGGAGGCGGCGCGCATCGGCTACCGCCCCAACCTCACCGCGCGGCGGCTGAAAAGCGGCCGCAGCGAGACCGTGGGGGTGGTGCTGCCCGCCGGGCCAGGCCAGTTCGACGATCCGTTCTTCCTGCGCCTGCTGGCCGCCGTGGGGCCGCCGCTGCAGACCGCCGGGCTCGACCTGATGGTCGCCACCGCGCGCCCCGGCACGGACGAGCTGCGCGCCTACCGCCGCATGGTGGAAGACCGCCGCGTGGACGGCATCATCCTGGGCCGAACCCGCCGCCGGGACGACCGCATCGCCTACCTGATCGACAGCGGCATGCCGTTCGTGACGCACGGGCGCACCGAGGAGACGCGCCCCTACGCGCACCTGGATATCGACGGACGAGCCGCGTTCCTGGACGCCACGGCCCGGCTGATCGGCTTCGGCCATCGCCGCATCGGCCTGATCAACGCGGCCGAGACCTACATGTTCGCGCATCACCGCCAGGACGGCTGGCGCGCGGCGCTGGACGACGCGGGGCTCGAACCGGGTCCGCTCGCGCATGCCGAACCCACCGAGGAGAACGGCTTCCGCGCGATGGAGGCGATGCTGCGCGCGCCGGCGCCGCCGACTGCCGTGCTGTGCGGCACCGACCGGCTCGCCGTCGGCGCGCTGCACGCCGCCGCCGCCGCGGGGCTTCGCGCGGGGCGCGACATCTCCGTAATCGGCTACGACGACCTGCCGGTGGCGGCCTACACGGATCCGCCGCTCACCACGCTCGAACAGCCGATCGACCGCATGGGCGCGCGCCTCGCGGCGATCCTGCTCGCGCTGCTGGGCGGCGCCGATGCCGCCGGCTTCTCGGAGATCTGGCAGGCGCGGCTGATCGCCCGCGCCTCCGACGGTCCCGCGCCCAGCGATGCCGCCGGAAACACGTACAACGCAGGCGCCGCAGCGCCCGCGAACAACAAATCCTCCAAGGGAGCAAACGATGAAACAAGGAACCTTCCGCGCCGCTAGCCTGTCGCTCCTGGCTGCGGCCGGCTTCGCCGCCCTCTCCGCCCCGGCCGCCCGCGCGGCCGACAGCACCGTGTTCCTCTCGACGCAGCTGCGTCCCGTGGAGGAAGCGCAGAAGATGCGCGAGGTCATCCTGAAGAACTACGCGGGCAAGGTGGATTACATCCCCGAGCAGCCCGCGCAGCTTCCCGTGCGCATCCAGGCGGAGCAGCAGGGCGGCACGCACACGATCAGCCTGATCGGCGCGCTGCACGGCGAGTTGCAGCCGCTGCTGCCGATCAACGGCCTGGTGCCGGTGGACGATCTGGCCGCGCAGCTGAAGGGGCGCGGCTTCCCCGCCGACCTGATGGCGCTGGGCAAGTTCGGCACCGGCCATCAGATGTACATCCCGTGGATGCAGGCGACCTATTTCATGGTCGCGAACAAGCAGGCGCTGCAATACCTGCCGGCAGGCGCCGATCTGCACGCGCTCACCTACGCGCAGCTCGCCGCCTGGGCGCAGGCGGTGCAGGAAAAAACCGGCCGCCGCCTGCTGGGCTTCCCCGCCGGCCCCAGCGGCCTGATGCACCGCTTCTTCGAGGGCTTCCTCTATCCGTCCTTCACCGGCGGCGTCGTCACGCCCTTCCGCTCGCCGGAGGCCGAGGCGATGTGGACGCAGTTCGCCGCGATGTGGAAGTTCGTCAATCCCAACTCCACCAACTACAACTTCATGCAGGAGCCGCTGCTGTCGGGCGATGTGTGGATCGCCTTCGACCATGTCGCGCGCCTCTTGGATGCGCTGCGCCAGAAGCCCAACGACTTCGTCGCCTTCCCCGCGCCCGCCGGTCCGAAGGGGCGCGGCTACATGCCGGTGCTCGCCGGCCTCGCCATCGCGAAGGACGCGCCGGACGCGAAGGGCGCCGCCGCGCTGATCGACTATCTGACCAAACCTGAGACACAGATCGCCACCGCGCGCGCCGTCGGCTTCTTCCCCGTCGTGAAGGCGGAGCTGCCATCCGACCTCGATCCCGGCGTGAAGGCCGCCGCCGCCGCCATCGCGGAAACCGAGGGCGCGAAGGATGCGATCGCCAGCCTTCTGCCGGTGGGCCTCGGAACGCATGGCGGCGAGTTCGACAAGGTATATTTGGATACGTTCCAGCTGATCGTGCTGCGCGGCCAGCCGGTGCGCGCCGTGCTCGACCGCCAGGCCGAGGCGCTGAAGCGCGTCATCGACGCCTCTGGCGCGCCGTGCTGGACGCCGGATGCGCCGAGCAAAGGTCCCTGCCCGGTCCAATAGGGGCGATTACCGCGCCATGCGCCGCGCCGGTCCCCTGCCCTATCTGCTGATCGCACCGGCGACGCTGTTTCTGGGCGTGCTGTTCGTCGTGCCGCTGGTGCAGACCATCGCGCTGGCGTTCAAGGCGGACGGCGGCTGGAGCCTCGGCAATTTCTACCGCATGGCCGACGACCTCAATTTCAGCGACGCGCTCGCCAACACGCTGAAGATCGTCGTCCTCGCGGTGCCGCTGCAGCTCTGCCTCGCGCTCGGCATGGCGATGATGCTGCGCCATGTGCAGCGCGGGCGGGACGTGCTGCTGTGGGTCTGGTCGATCCCCCTCGGCATCTCCGACCTCGCGGCGGGGTTGGTGTGGCTCGCGATCCTCAACGACCAGGGCTACCTGAACAGCCTGCT
>JAFEFJ010000002.1 GCA_018240635.1 Pseudomonadota bacterium
AGCAGCAGCGGCCGGATGAAGCCCAGCACCAGATACAGCCAGATCGCCGCCGCAAAGGCCCAGGCGGTGTGCGTGCCCAGCCCCAGCGCACGTGCGCGGGTATACATGCGCGCCCACCATAGCAGGATCGATGCCGTCAGGAAGAAGCCGGCCATCAACCACCAGCCTCCCGCGTTGAGCGGCGGGAGGCGCAGCCCGTAGCCTGGCGCGGGGGGCTCCAACGCAAGCCAGGGCAGCTGACGGACGAACTGGATCGGGCTCCAGTTCACCGACGCCCACATGTTCAGCCCGATGATCTCGAAGGCGATGAAGCCGCAGATCAGCGACGCCAGGCCCAGGCGGCCGAGATAGATCGGTCCGACCTGCGCGTCGCCGAACTTTCCGAACAGGTGCGAGAAGAACGGCTTGTTGGACCGCGCCCAGTCGCCGGGTGGCAGCGGCACCCCTGCGTAGGTGGGCCCTTGCACCTGAACCCGCGTGAAGATGTTCTGATACTCGGTCATGTCTAGGATCCTGCATTCCAGATCGGCAGGCTGAGCCACCAGTTCCACCACTCGGGCCAGCCGCGCGTCCAGAACGGTCCGCTGATGACGATGCAGACGGCGCTCCAGAACGCCGCGCTCAGGGCAAGGAACAGGCCGAGCCTGTGGATGCCGAGCGTGCCGATCGAGTAGCCAATCGTGTCGCGGTAGAACGTGTTCTCGTGCTCGGCGGTCTTCACCGGCTCGCCCTTCGGCGGATTGATCGCCGACAGCACCAGCGATCCGTGCAGGGCCAGCGCCAGCGTCGTCGTGAAGAAGAACGACACCGCCAGCATGTGCGCCGGATTGTAGTGGAAGTGCAGATACTGGTAGCCGGTGTTCGACACCCAATCGAGGTGGCTCATGATGCCGTAGGGAAAGCCATTTCCCCAGGCGCCCAGCAGCACCGGACGAATCACTTCCAGCGTGACGTAGGCGAGCACCGCGAAGGAATAGGCGACGGGAATGTGATACCCCATGCCCAGCTTGCGGGAGATTTCCGCCTGCCGCAGCGCCCAGGACACGAAGGCGCCGATTGCGCAGACCGTGATGATCTGCCAAAGCCCGCCTTCGGCAAGCGGCGCCAGGGCGAGCCCGTATTTCAGGTCGGGCGGAGCGATGTTGATCCGCCAGATGTTCCACGTCCCGCCGATCGCGGCGCCCCAGACGATCAGGGCCGTGCCGAGCAGCGAGAAGAAGACCGTGGTTACCCCGAAGAAGCCCACGTAGAACGGCCCGACCCAGAAGTCGAATAGATCGCCCCCCAGGAGTGTTCCGCCGCGAACGCGGTACTTTCTTTCAAAACTAAGCATCGCCATTGGCGGACATGCCTCCCCCGGTTGCGGGATCGAGGGGGACGGAGCCGGGCATGCAAGCCCCTCTCCGTCCCGCCCCTCTCAGCGTCGCTACCGCGTCACAGACGGCGGGAGCGGAGCCATTTGCGAGATGCTCGCATGCGCGCGCGGTCCTTCGAGCCAGTTGAACCGGTCCGTGCTGAGCAGGATGAAGTGGATCAGCAGGGCCAGAACAAACAGGAAGATGAACAGCGCCACGAGAGCACGGCGCGGATCGAAGATCAGCCAGATACGCCACATGTCAGCGCCTCCTACGCCAGGAACGTTTTGACGTAGGCCACACCGTCAAGCAGCGACGTGTAGCCCTTGGGGCCGGGGAGCCATGGCCGCCATTGCCAAGCCAGGATATGCGCAATGACTGCAACGATGACGAACGCAATGAAGCTCGTCATGAAGATGCGGTGGAACTCCCGCGCCTCCGCTTCCGTCAACCCCGATGACGAGGTCGTTCTGTCAGACATCTCTTGAACCTCCAGAGCACTCCGTTCGGTAGCCCCCGCGATCTCTCGCAGAGGTATCGCCGTGGGTTTGGAAGCCACGGCTCGCCCCGCGCGGCACAGCCGGTCGGGAACGAGGGGGGGCGCGAAGGGCGGTCATGCCTGCTCCTCCGCTTGCAATCGGGCTTCGGTCACCTCGGTCGCGCCGGCGGCGCGGGCCGCATGCTCCGCGCTTTCGCGCAGGCGCTTGGCGGCCGAGATGCGAAGCAGGAAAGGTTCCGCGGAAACCTTCTCCTCGAGACGTTCGAGGGCGCGGCGGTCCCACGCGAGCGGCTCGCGCGCCGGCGTGGGGTCGATCTTGTCGAGGTCGGTGCCGAGCGGCAGGATGTGGAACAGCGCGTCGAACAGCGCGTTGCAGTATTCCTGCAGCACGTAGGTCGCGCCCGCATAGCCCATGAACGGCGTGCCAGTCGCGCGGCGGATCAGCGCGCCGGGGAAGGATGCGGGGATGTAGATCGACCGAGCCCCGCACTCGGCGGCATACATGCGCTCGTTGTAGGACCCGAACAGAACAAGGGAGTGGCTGGTGCGGATCGCCTCGCGCACCGCGGCGTTGTCGGTCTTCTCGCCCGGCTTGCGCGCGAAGGCGAAGGCACAGGGAATCCCAAGCTCCTCCTCCAGGAACCGGCGCAGCCCCTTCACGTAGGTCTCGGTCGCCACCACCGCGAACGGCGCGGAGGCGAAGAAGTCCTGCGTGACGCTGCGCCACAGGTCCCATACCGGCTTTATCGTCGTGTGCTTCTCGCGCGCGATGAACGGCTCGGGATCGAGGCCGGTCAGCTCGCCCAGGCTGCGCAGGAAGTTCGTCGTCGCGAACACGCCGATCGGCGCCTGCAGATACGGCTTGCCGAGTTCCTCGCACAGCTTGCGGCCGAACTCGCGGTAGAGGCAGACATTCACGTCCGCCTCGGCCAGGCGTGGGATGTCCTCCACATGCGCGCCCAGCGGGAAGGTCAGATTCACCTCGCAGCCGATGCCCTCGACCAGGCGCCGGATCTCCGCGAGGTCCGACGGCATGTTGAATGTACCGTAGATCGGCCCGATCAGGTTGACGCGCGGCTTCGCGCCCTCGGGGCGGGGCTTCGCCTTGCGCGCGCGCTTGGCGCCGAACTCGGTCCACAGCCAGTTGATTGCGCGGTCCGCGCTCTGCCACTGGTCCTCGTCGATCGTGCGCGGGATGAAGCGCAGCAGGTTGGAGCCTTCCGGCGTCACGCCGCCGCCGATCATCTCGGCGATGCTGCCCGTCACCACCACCGCCGGCAGATCCGGATCCTGCGTCGCGGCCGCCCGGCGCAGCGAATCCTCCGTGCCGGTCATCGAAAGCTGGTCTTCGGAAAGTCCCGTGACCACGATCGGCAGCTCGTGCGGCGGCAGCCCATCGGTGTAGTGCAGCACCGCCGTCACCGGCAGGTTCTCGCACCCCACGGGCCCGTCGATCACCACGCGCAGGCCGCGCACCGCGGTGAACGCGTAGACAGCGCCCCAGTAGCCGCCCGCCCGGTCGTGATCGAGAACCAGCATCGCTACGTGCCCACCGCTTCGTTGGCCCGCTGCCGCGCTTCGCGCATCTTGCGCATGCGATCGCGCAGGCCCGGCGGATCGGACGGAACGTCCTTCCATCCGTAACCGGCGGCCTCTCCGGTGCCGACGCCCGAGAAGAAACCCACCATCTGAGAGAAGCGCTCGCGCCCGCGCGTCTGCGCCGCGACGATGCCGGCAAGCGCCGCGGCTCCCGCCGCGCCGAACAGCGGGCGGGAGGAAACCATGTTGGTGAAATACACGGCCGGCGTTCCAGCCTGCTTTGCGGCCTGCACCAGCGGTGTCGTGCCCACCGCGAGATCGGGCCGCACCTCGCGCATCGCCGCGACATCCTGCTCGAGCGAGGCGCGGTACTGCACATGCGCGCCGTGCGCCGCGAGCCAGGCGCGGTCGACCTCGCTCCATTCGGTGCGCGGGCAGGCCGTGCCGACATAGGGAACCTCGGCGCCCGCCTCGATCAGCAGGCGCGCGACCAGCAGCTCCGATCCCTCGTAGCCCGCGACGGTGATGCGGGCATTGATCGGATTGGCCGCCAGCGCGTTGCGGATCGCGGGAAGGGCGGCAGCCTTCGCGGCGTCGATCCGTTCGGCGGAAACATTCGCGGCGGCGCCGATCGCGGACAGCCACGCGTCGGTACCCTCCACGCCGACCGGACCCGAGCCGACGACGGGCCTCCCGGCCGCATGGAACTCGCGCACGGATGCTGTGTAGAACGGATGCACCGCCGCCGCGGCGACGCAGTCGAGCGCGCCGTACAGGTCGCGCCACTCGCGCGCGGGAATCTGCGGCGCGATGCCGAGCCCCATCGGGGCCAGCATCGCGCCGACGCCCATCGGATCGGCGGGGAACAGCTCGCCGATCAACGCAATGCGACCGTCGTCGCCGGAAAGCGCCCGCGGGCGCGCGACCGGCCCGCGCTCGGCCTCGGTGCGCGCGTAGCGCAGCATGGCGCCGGCCAGCACATCCTTCGCTTCGGCATGCGTCGGCACGCCGAAGCCGGGCACATCGATGCCGATGATGCGCACCCCGTCGATCTGCTTCGGCAGCCGGTCGAGCGGCACGCCGGACGCGGTGGGCACGCACAGATTGATGACGACCACCGCATCGTATTTCGCCGGGTCGGCCACTTCCCGGACCGCCTTGCGGATGTCCTCGAACAGCGCGCCGGTCACCAACGTCTCGGAGTTGAACGGCACGTATCCCACCGTCCGGCGGGCGCCGTAGAAGTGCGATGTGAAGGTCAGACCGTAAACGCAGCAGGCCGAGCCGCTCAGGATCGTCGCGACGCGCCGCATCCGCAGCCCGACGCGCAGGCTGCCGAAGGCCGGGCACATCGACTGCGGCTGATCGTGCGGCCCGCGCGGATAGGTGGCGAGCAGGCTTTCCATCTGCTCCGCCTTGCCCGCCGCGGCGGCGGCGGCCAGCAGCGTCTCGCGCCCGCCGTGACAGCCATGATCGCTGCCGTCCGGCATCACACGCCCTCGTAGACGATTTCGAGCGAGGGCTTCTCGATCGTTGCCGTGGCGCACATGTCCGCGATGGTCGCAGGATCGAGCACGACGTCGCGCCCCACCGCCTGGCTCGAGAACAGGTTGAGCAGCTTGTCCTGCGTCAGCGGCGTCGGGCGCAGCGGCGGCGCGGTCGCGACCTGCATGCCCAGTTCCTCGAACAGGCTCGCCCAACGCCCGCCCGGCTTGCCGATGATTTCGTAGTTGGCGCTCTTGCGGCGGATGTCGTCGTCGGCAGGGATCGACGCCAGCACCGGGATGCCGGCCGCCGCTGCGAAGGCATGCGCCTCGCCCGTGCCGTCGTCCTTGTTCACCACCAAGCCGGCGACGCCGACATTCCCGCCCATCTTGCGGAAATACTCGACCGCCGAGCAGACGTTGTTCGCAACGTACAGCGATTGCAGGTCGTTGGAGCCGACCACGATCACCTTCTGGCACATATCGCGCGCGATCGGCAGGCCGAAGCCGCCACACACCACGTCGCCCAGGAAGTCGAGCAGGACGTAGTCGAAATCCCATTGATGGAAGCCGAGCTTCTCCAGGAGCTCGAAGCCGTGGATGATGCCGCGGCCGCCGCAGCCGCGCCCCACCTCGGGGCCGCCCAGCTCCATCGCGAAGACGCCGTCGCGCTTGAAACAAACATCGCCGATGGCGACCGACTCGCCGGCTGCCTTCTTGCGCGAAGACGTCTCGATGATGGTGGGGCAGCTGCGTCCGCCGAACAGCAGCGACGTGGTGTCGCTCTTGGGGTCGCAGCCGATCAGCAGCACGCGCTTGCCCTGCTGCGCCATCATGTAGCTGAGGTTCGCAAGCGTGAAGCTCTTGCCGATCCCTCCCTTGCCGTAGATCGCGATGATCTGCGTCTTGCTCTCGGACGGCGCGACGGGTTCGACAGCGGCGTTCATGCGTGGCCCTTCCAATCGAGCACCATCTTCAGGCAGGCGGGATCGCCGAAGGCAATGCGGTAGGCTTCTTCCGCCGCTGCGGCCGGACGGCGGTGCGTCACCAGCCCGTCGAGCGACAGCTTCCCTTCGTCGAGCAGACGCCGGACGAGGGCGAGATCGTCGGGCCGCCATTCGGCGGCGATGCGCAGCCGCGCCTCGCGCATGAAGGCGGGCGCGAATGCGAACGAGAGGGGCTCGGCGTAGAAACCGGCCAGCACCACCTCGCCGCCGGGGGCGAGGCGGGCGATCAGCGTGTCGAGCAGGCCGGCAGCGCCGCTCGCGTCGTAGATCGAATAATAGTCGCGCCGCGGATCGGTATCGGGTGCAACCACCGTGTAGCCTTCCGCGCCGTCGTGCCGCAGCGGCGCGTTTTCCCACACGGTCGGCGGCGGCGCGCCGAGCGCGATGGCGATGCGCGCGATCAGGCGCCCCACCACGCCGTGCCCCACGATCAGATCGGGAAGGCGCGCGCCTTCCAACGAAAGCGCATGCGCGGCGGTCGCCGCGAGGGCGAGCAGGACGCCGTGCTCGTCGGCCTCGCTGTCACGCAGCTTCACCGTGCGCGCCTCGGCCACCACGAGTCGCGCCGCAGCACCTCCGAACAGGCCGCGGATGGGCCCGAAGCAGCGCGCGCCGGGGACGAACACCCGCTGGCCGGACTGGGCGATCCGGCCCACCGACTCGTATCCCGGCACCAGCGGGTAGCCCATGCCCGGAAACGACGGCATCCGCCCCGTCCAGAACAGGCGCTCGGTTCCGGCGCTGATGCCGCTGCAGGTCACGTCGACGACGACCTCGTTTTCCGCCGGCTCACAGAGCTGAACCCTGCTGAACGATAGCTGTTCCGGCGCGTGCATAACCACCGCGGTCGTTTCCATGGGTACTCCCCCAGATGTCAACCTATCCTTACTCATTGGCATGTCAAGACCAATTAACACGAAGACATGTCGCGACAGGCGCCATCAGTGTCATGTGGCAACAATGATGCTGGTGATGATGGGCGTGCGCGTGCGCAGCGTCCGGACGCGCGAAAACCCTGCTTGTCGCGCCAGCGCCGCGGTTTCATCGGCCGTGCGCGGCGCGCCGCTGCCCATCGCGAGCAGGTAGAAGCCGAAATACGCATCGCCCATGCGCTCCGCGCCGCGCACGCCCGCCATCGGCTCGGCGATCAGCAACGTGCCCCCTTGCGGCAGCGCCGCGCGGGCGGTGCGCAGGATCGCCAGCGCCTCTTCCTCGTCGTGGTCGTGCAGGACTCGGATCAGCGTGACGATGTCGGCGTCCTGCGGCGGCGAGTCGCGGCGCATGTCGCCGCCCGTGACCGATGCTTTCGGCACCACCGAAGCGGCGCGCGCCGCCACCGCCGGCAGGTCGAACAACATCAGTTTCAATTGCGGCGCATGTGCCGCGACGGCGGCCAGGAACCGGCCTTCGCCGCCGCCAAGATCCAACAGGCAGCGGTGCCGGGTGAAGTCGTAGGCGGCAAGAATCTCTTCCGCGACCATCGGAAGCGAGGCCGCCATCAGCTTGGAATAGGACGCGACCTGATCGTCGCGCAGCGCTGCCGGCGCGGCGCCTGTCGCATAGGGCCAGAACGACGCCAGCGCGCCCTCCGCCGTTCCGCCGCGCAGCAGCGCCACGGGATCGCCGAGATCGGCATACAGCATCGCGTGATGCGCAATCATCGCCGTCACACCGTCGTTGCCGATCAGCGCCGCGCCCAGCGCCGTCAGCTTGTAGCGGCCGCCGCGCGCGGATTTGACCAGCCCGAGCGCCGCCGCGCCCCGCAGCAGCCGCTCCGTCGCAGAAACGGTCAGGCCGAGTCGCGGCGCAAGCGCCGCCGTGCCCTGCGCGCCTTCCGCCAGGATCTCGAACAGCCGCAGCCGCACGCAGGCCAGCAGGATCTGCGAATAGACAAAGCCCGCGCACAGATCGAACAGAGCGCGCGAATGCCGCCGCGCAATCGGGCGCGTCAGGGGAAAGGCCGTGGCAAGACGGCGGAACCGTGGGTTGGCGAGCAGCCTGTCGAGCCAGCCGGCCCGCGCCGAGGACAACACCGCCGGCGCGGCAGCTGTCATCTCACGCAGCGTGCGCCGGCAGCCGCGCCGGCATCAGGCGGCGCGTTTCGGAGAGGATCACGGAGCGCAACTCCGCGCCGCCGGGGCAATCCGGCACCGCCGCCACCGCGGCATCCGCGAGCACTCGTAGCCGCTCCACCGCACCGGCCAGCCCAAGCGCGGCGACCGCGTTCGGCCGTCCCAGCGCGCGGTCCTTGCCGACCGGCTTGCCGATTTCCGCCTCGTCGGAAATCGCGTCACGCAGATCGTCCGCGACCTGGTACGCCTCGCCCAGCCGCTCGCCCAGCAGCCGCCACGAATCGACGGAAGCCGATCCCGCCGCCGCCGCGCCCGCCAGCGTCGCGCCCGCGAACAGCGATCCCGTCTTCGCTTGGTGATAGCGCGCCAGATCGACCGCCGGCTCGCTTTCCCAGGCCTGCCCGGCGGCGATCCCGCAGGGCATCCCGACCGACTCGGCCACGATCAGCGTGACCTCGCCAAGCCGGGCCGGCGCGAGCCGCGCGGCGCGCGCCAGAGTCTGGAAGGCCAGCACGATCAGCGCGTCGCCCGCCAGCACCGCGATATCCTGGCCGAATGTCTTGTGAACCGTCGGCCTGCCGCGGCGCGTCGCCGCATCGTCGAAGCAGGGCAGGTCGTCATGCACCAACGATGCACAGTGCATCAGTTCGATCGCCACCGCCGCGGCCACCGACAGTTCGGGCGCGTCGTCGCCGCAGGCGCGCGCTACCGCCAGGCACAGCCGCGGACGGATGCGCGCACCGCGCGGGAACACCGAGTGCCGCATCGCGGCGGCCAGCCGGGGCGGCGCGCCAGCCGCTCCCGCATCCCCGAGCGCAGTTTCCAAGGCACGCTCGATCCGGCTTACGGCGTCCATCCGGCGTCCTCCGAGTGTCAACTCTTATTGTCACTCAAAGTGTCATGCAGTACTGACATTCAAGTCAATGGGAAACCCGGCGCGATGATCTCATGAGCCCACCCCGCGTCGTGGTGATCGGAGCGGGCATCGGCGGACTCGCCGCCGCGTTCCTGCTGTCGGCGCGCGGGCTGCGCGTGACGCTGCTCGATCGCGCCGGCATCGGCGGCAAGATCCGCACCGTCGATGCCGGCGGCGCCGCCGTGGATAGCGGGCCCACCGTGTTCACCATGCGCTGGGTGTTCGACGAACTCCTCGCCGATGCCGGAATGCGGCTCGACGATGTCCTCACGCTGCGCCCGCTCGACATCCTCGCGCGCCACGCATGGAGCGCGACGGAGCGGCTCGACTTGTTCGCCGACGAACGCCGCTCCTCCGATGCAATCGGCGCCTTCGCCGGCGCGCGCGAAGCCGCCGGCTACCGCGCCTTCTGCGATCGCGCGCGGCGCATCTACGGCACGCTCGAAACCGCGTTCATCAAGTCTCCCGCGCCAACGCCGCTGTCGCTCGCGCGCAAAGCGGGGCTGGGCGGTCTCGTGAATCTGCTCGGCGTGTCGCCCTTCACCTCGCTGTGGCGCGCGCTCAAGGACAATTTCAGCGACCCTCGGCTGCTGCAGCTGTTCGGCCGCTATTCCACCTATTGCGGCGCATCCCCCTTCGACGCTCCCGCGACGCTGATGCTCATCGCGCATGTCGAACAGCGCGGCGTGTGGTCGGTCGAAGGCGGCATGGCAGCACTGCCCGCCACGCTCGCGCGCCTTGCCGAATCGGCCGGCGCGCGGATCCGCACCGAAACAGAGGTCGACGCGATCGCCATCCGCAACGGCCGCGCCGCCGGTGTCGTGCTTGCGGACGGCGAGCGGATCGAAGCCGATGCGGTGATCTGCAACGCCGATATCCGCGCGGTGTCCGCGGGCCGGTTCGGCGCGGAGGCAGGCCGCGCCGTTCCCTCCCAGCGCGATGCGGCGCGCTCCCTCTCGGCGGTCACCTGGTCGATGCGCGCCTCCACGCGCGGTTTTCCGCTGTCGCGGCACAACGTGTTCTTCGCCACCGACTACGCCGCCGAGTTTTCCGATATTTTCGCGCGCAACCGCCTGCCGGCCGATCCCACCATCTATGTCTGCGCGCAGGACCGCGACGGCGGCGGCTGCGCCCCGCAAAGCGCCGAACGTCTCTTCTGTCTGGTCAATGCGCCGCCATGCCCCATCCCAGGGCCGGAGATCGAGCAATGCGAGAGAACGACATTCGCGCGCCTGGAACGTGCGGGGCTGGAGATCGCGGCGCCTCCGCAAGCGGTGCGGCGAACGACGCCGATGGAGTTCGGAACGATGTTCCCCGAGACGCAGGGGGCGCTCTACGGCCGGGCGCTGCATGGCTGGGCGGAGTCGTTCAAGCGCCCGGCGAGCCGGACGAATCTGCCGGGCCTGTATCTGGCGGGCGGCAGCGTCCATCCGGGTCCGGGCGTGCCGATGGCGGCGCTGTCGGGCCGGATGGCGGCGGAGAGCCTGCTGGCCGACCTCGCTTCGACGCGCCGGTTCCACCCGGCGGCTACGCCTGGTGGTACGTCGATGCGCTGAGCGACGACGGCGCGCACGCGCTCACCATCATCGTCTTCATCGGCAGCGTCTTCTCGCCCTACTACGCCTGGGCCCGCCGCCGGCGCGGCGCGGCATCCGTCCCCGCCGAGCGCTACTGCGCGGTGAACGCCGTTCTCTATGGCCCGCGCGGCAAGCGCTGGGCGATGACTGAGCGCGGCGCGTCCGCCCTTTCGCGCGACGAGGATTTCATTCGCATCGGCGGGAGCGGCATGTCGTGGGAGGACGGCCGTCTGTCCATCTCGATCGACGAAGTGACCGTGCCGTTCCCCACGCGCCTGCGCGGGCTGATCGTCCTGCATCCGTCCGCACTAGGCCGGGCGTCCTACGCGCTCGATCCGGCCGGGCGCCATCGCTGGATGCCGCTGGCACCCAGCGCCCGCGCCGAGGTTTCGTTCGACTCGCCATCGCTGCGCTGGTCCGGGAACGCCTATTTCGATACCAACGCAGGCGCGGCCCCGCTGGAATCGGATTTCCTGCACTGGAGCTGGAGCCGGCAGCAGGATTCGGAAGGCACCACGACCGTGCTCTACGACGTCGCGTGCCGCGACGGCACGGCGCGCGGCCTCGCCCTGCGCTACGATCCAAGCGGCGAGGTCAGCCACATCGCGCCTCCGCCCTGGCGCACGCTTCGCCGCACGCTGTGGGGCCTCGGCCGCGCCACGCGCGGCGATGGCGGCGTCCGCGTCGAACGCACGCTGGAGGACACGCCGTTCTACGCCCGCTCGGTCCTCGCGACGGATCGCGGGCCGGCGGTCCACGAGATGCTGTCGCTGAACCGGTTCCGCGCGCCCCTGGTGCAAGCGATGCTGTCGTTCCGGATGCCGCGCCGGGGCTGAGGCTCAGGGTTCCGGCGGCGGCGGGGGCGGCGGCTGCTTCTTCGCGGCGCGGTCCTGATCCCGGTACTTGCGCAACGAAAGCAATTCCCACACCGCCCAGCCGAGCACCAAACCCTCGAACAGCAGCCATTCCCAGCGAACCAAGCTGCTCAGCATCGGCTCAGCCGGTGCCGACCGGATCGGCGGCCGTCTGCTCGGCGCGCCGCAGCCGCTCCACCAGCGTGCACACCCACAGCAGCTGATGATCCAGCCGTAGCCAGGGGGCAGGGGCGGGCGGCGGCGTGGGCGGAAGCGACGCGGCGGCTTCCACCAGATACGCGGCCGACGGCGCCGCGGGCGCGGTGTCGGGCTGCCGGCGAGCAAGCGAACCGCCGACGGCGCGCGCGAGCAGCCCTGCCTTGCGTCGGCCCGTCACCACCGCGCGGCGCGCCACCGGATCGAAATCCGGTCCGGCGGCGATCCGGCCGATATCGGCATACAGCAGCCGCGCGGCGTGGATCGCCGGTCGGCAATCGGACGGAAGCGCCGCGATGCCGGGAGCCGCGCGCACGTAAAAGGCGCCGGCCGCCTCGATCAGCCGCCGCACCACCGCCGCGATGGCCGGCGTATAGGCGGGCGCGGCGAGGAAGCGATCGGCATCGACGCCTGCGTCCTCCAGCCACGCCAGCGGCAGGTAGCAGCGCCCCGCGCGCGCATCCTCGCCGATATCGCGGGCGATGTTGGTCAGCTGCATCGCGATGCCCAGGTCGCAGGCGCGCGCCAGCGCCGATGCGTCGCGCACGCCCATGATCAGCGTCATCATCGCGCCGACCGATCCGGCGACGCGCGTCGCATACGCCTCCACGTCGGCCAGCGTCGCATAGCGCCGGCTTTCCGCATCCCACGCGAAGCCTTCCAGCAGCGCCTCGGGCAGGGCAGGGGGGATGGCGAACCGCGCCACCACGTCGGCGAAGGCGCGGTCCGCCGGGAAGTCCGCCGGCCGGCCCGCATAGATGCGCGCAAGCCGCGCCGAGAGCCGGTCGAGCGCCGCCTTCTTGCTGCCCCTGCCGCCATTATCGGAGCCTTCGTCGAGCGTGTCGTCGGCCAGGCGGCAGAATGCGTAAAGGCTGATCGACGCGCCGCGCACCCGCTCTGGCAGCAGGCGCGATGCGATGTGGAAGCTGCGCGAGCCGGTCCGTATCGCCGCCCGGCAGGCGGCCAGATCGGCGGGCGAGGCGAAGCCGCGCTCAGGCCAGTGCGGCAGCATGGGGCACAACCAGGTCGAGAACCCGCGCCGAGGACAGCACGCCCGGCACCCCCGCGCCCGGATGCGTCCCGGCGCCCACGAAGAACAGCCGCTCGACTTCCTCGCTCCGGTTGTGCGGCCGGAACCATGCGCTTTGCGTCAGCACCGGCTGCAAGCCGAAGGCGGAGCCGCGATAGGCCAGCAGCCGTTGCTCGAAATCGAGCGGGGTGGTGGTGAACGACGTCACGATGCTGTCCTCGAAGCCGGGAAGAACGGTGCGGTCCAGATAGCGCGCGATGCGTTGCCGGTACGGTTCGGCGGCCGTGCGCCAATCGGTGCCGGAGGCGAGGTTGGGAACGGGCGAAAGCACGTAGAACGTCTCGCAGCCATCGGGCGCGAGCGAGGGATCGGTCGCCGTGGGCCGATGCAGGTACAGGCTGAAATCCTCGGCCAGCACCTTGCGGTCGAAGATGTCGTCCAGCAGTTCGCGATAGCGCGGACCCAGCAGGATCGTGTGGTGCGCCACATCCGGATAGCGCCGCTTCGTCCCGAAATACCAGACGAACAGGCCCATCGAATGCCGCGCCCGCTCGATCCGCCGGTCCGTCCAGCGCCGTCGCGCGACCGAGGGCAGCAGCCGGCTGTAGGTCCAGCTCACATCGGCGTTCGAAACGATGATGTCGGCGGCGATTCGCTCGCCCGATGCCAGCCGCACGCCGGTCGCGCGGCGCCCGTCGGTTTCGATCTCGGCAACCTCGGCCCCGCAGCGCACCATCCCACCCTGGCCCGCGATCAGGCCGGCCAGTCCGCGCACCAGCGCCCCGGTCCCGCCGATTGCGCAATGCACCCCCCAGCGCTGCTCCAGATGCGGGATCAGCGTGTAGACGCCGCTGGCGCTGAACGGATTTCCCCCGATCAGCAGCGGATGGAAGCTGAACACCGTGCGCAGCCGCGGGTCGCGGATATGCTTCGCGACGATCGCGTGCACGCTGCGGTAGCCGGACAGCCGGATCAGTCCGGGCGCGATCCGCGCCATGTCGCGCAAGGATGCGAAAGGCACATGCCCCAACTGCTCGAAGCCGATGCGGCATGTCTCGGCGCTCAGGCGCATGAAGCGCTCGAAGCCCTCGACATCGCCGGGCGACAGCCGCGCCACCTCGGCGCGCATCGCGTCGGGATCGCCGCAGTAGTCGAACGTCTCGCCGTCGTCGAAGCGCAGCCGGTAGAACGGCGTCAGCGGCCGCAACTCGACATCGTCGGCAAGCCGCCGCCCGCAAAGCGCCCACAATTCTTCCAGAAGGAAAGGCGCGGTGATGATCGTCGGGCCGGCATCGAAGGTGAAACCGTCGCGCCGGTGCACGAACGCCCGTCCGCCCGGCGCGTCGAGCCGCTCCAGCACGGTGACGCGATAGCCCCGCGCGCCCAGCCGCACGGCGGCGGCAAGCCCGCCGAAGCCGCTTCCGATGACCACCGCATGGGGCGTGCGCGCCGCATCGACGGCTATCAGCGTCCCCGCAAGTGTCAATCCATCAGGCATCGTTCGACTGTATCATAGGCTTGACACTCCGCGCCAGAGAGCAAGCCATGCGCGCGCGCGAAATGCACGATTTCGGCGGCGGTCCGCTCGGGCCGTTCCTCGTGCGCCAGATGCCCGAGGCCCGGCAGCACGACCTCGGACGCGCCCCGCACCAGCCGCAGGACTTCCCGCGCCTCGGCGGGCGGCACCGTGCCATCCTTGTCGCCTGTCATCAGCAGCATCGGCCCGGCAAGGCGCGGCAAATCCTGCTCCAGCGCCCGCAGGTCCCAGTTCGCCATCATGCCGAGCGCGGCGGCGACATGGCCCGGCGAACGTGCAAGCCGCGCATACAGCGCGGCGCCCACGGGATCGATTCGCGATCCGGTGCTGTCGAGCAGACGCGCGACCGTTGCCGGATCGCCCGCGCGCCATGCGAACAGGCGCGCGGCCAGTGAGGTACGCGCGAGCGTGCGGGCCAGCGGCGCGAAAAGCGAGCCCGGCAGGCCGCGCAGCATCAGCAGCGCGCCGTTGATGCTGACCAGCGCCGCCGGCGTGATGCGCCCATCCAGCGACCCGCGCGCCAGGATCGCCGCGCCCGCCGAGTGCCCGATGCCGAGAACGGGCGAGACGCCGAGCGCAGCCATCAACTGCGCAAGCAGCCAGCTCATTCCGTCCAGCGACAGCCGCGCCGCCGGCGGCGTGGCGGTGAAGCCGTGGCCGGGAAGGTCGGGCGCGATCACCGTGAAATGGCGGGCCAGCAGCGGCGCCAGATCGCGCCAGGAATGGGTCGATGCCCCGGTGCCGTGCAGCAGCAGCGCCGCCGGGCCGGAACCCGAAACCTGCACATGCCAGCGCAGTCCGCCCGCCTGCACGAAGCGGCTCGCCTCGCGGTTCGGCCAGTCCCGTCCGTCGCGCTCCCAGACAGGCTTGCCGTTCATCGGGCGCGGCCGGCGCTCGCCTCCACGGCGCGCGACAGGGCGGAGGCATCCGCGTAGGGCAGCGCCAGGTAGCGTCCGCCAAGCGCCTCCGCGATGCGTTGCGCGAAGGCATGCGGCCGTGGCGCGGTGTCGATCAGCAAGGCGTCGATGCCGCCCGCGCGCACCTTGCGGGCCGCCTCCAGCGCGTCGCGCTCCGCCGCCTCGCGACCCCCCGCGCCGTCCAGCCCGACATTGGCGCGCCCATCCGTCAGCAGCACGATCATCGGCGACCGTCCCTGCCGGCGTGCCGCCGCCGCAAGGTCGCACGCCGTCCCCACGCCCGATGCGAGCGGCGTGGCGCCGCCGCCGGGCAGGCCCGCAAGCGCGCGGCGTGCGCGCGTCAGCGACCGGGTCGGGGCCAGCACCGTTTCGGCGCGGGTGCCGCGGAACGCCACCACCGCGACCTGATCGCGCCGCGCGTAGCAGCGCGCGAGCAGGATCTCGACCGCGCCCTTCGCTTCCGCCAGCCGGTGCAGCGCCGCCGAGCCGGAGGCATCGACGCAGAAGATCGTCGCCGTCTCGGTGCGGTGCTTTAGGCGGTGGATGCGGAAATCCTCGCTCCGGATCGCGACCTTCGCGTCGCCGCGACCCTCTGCCGCGCCGTTGCGGATCGCCTGCCAGGGCGCGGCGGCGCGCAGCGTGTCCACCACGGCCAGCCGGTTGCCGCCGCGCGGCTGTCCGGCGCGGGTGCCGATCGGCCGGCCGCGTCCCGTGCCCACCTGGGTCGCTCCCGCCCGCCCGCGCGTCGCGGCCGGCGCGCGCGCGCCGCGCCCCGCCTGCAGGTTGCGCAGCAGATCGGCGGGAAGCGCCGCCACGGCGGCATCCAGGACGATCTCGGACGGCGTGCCCTCCTGCGCTTCGCTCTCCTGTTCGCTCTCGCCTTCGCCTTCGGGGGGCGGTTCCGGCGGCGGATCGGCAGCGTCGCTTTCCTCCGGCGTAGCGCTCGGCAGCACCTGGGCGCGCGGGGCCAGCACCAGCCGCGCGGCGGCGGCCGCGTCGGCTTCGTCCGCAACCACCCGCCCCGCCAGCGCCGCCATGCAGCGCGTCGCCCGCACCGCGAGCAGCGGCGCGCGCAGCGAGGTGATGCCCAGTGCCAGCGCCGCGCCGACCAACGCCTCCGCCAGCGCATCGGGCACCGTCACCGATTGCGGGCGCACGGACAGGGCAGGCGTCTCCGCTTCGTCGATCTCAACCCCGTCGCAATCCAGATGGAACGCAAGCCGGTCGCGCAGCGCCTCGGGCACGCCCTCGTCCTCGATGCCCTCGTCCAGAGCCACCACGCCGAACCGGGCGGGCCAGCGCATGCTCACCCCGTCGCGCTCCGCCACGATCTCGCCCGCGTCCAGCGCCAGGCACAGCCGCGCGGCCAGTCCCGGCTCGATCCGCTCCGCCATCGGGATCAGTATGCAGCCGCCATCGGCATCCGCGAGCAGGCCGCGAGCGACGATGCGGCGGCCCGCCGCGAGCGTCGCCGCAAGGTCGATGCCGCCGAGCAGGCGGTCGTCGCCGATATGCGTGGGAAGGCGGCGGTATGGCGCGTCCGGCGCCATCCGGCCGCGCAGCAGCGCGAGCCACGCATCGCGTGCCCGGCAGGGCGGGCCGCGCAGCACCGCGCCACCCAATCCGGCAGGATCGCAGGCCAACAGCGCCGCCGCGAGAGCGGCGTCGTTCATCCGTCGAACAGTTCGCTCACTGCGCGTTCCACGCGCGCGCCGGCGAGCGAATCGTCGAGCGGGTTGCGCCGCAGCCGGTGCCGCAGCGCCGCCGGCGCGATTTCCCGCAGATGGGCAAGCGTCACCTTGTCGCAGCCATCCAGGCTCGCCACCGCCTGCGCCGCGCGCATCAGCGTCAGTTCGCCCCGCAACCCGTCGGTGCCGAGGGCGATGCAGAGCCGCGCGGCGTGCTCCAGGATTTCGTCCGGCACCGTCACGTCGGCAAGCGCGGCCCGTGCCGCAACGATGCGCCGCCGCAGCTTCTCCTCGGCCAGACGGCACCCTTCGGCGAACGCCTCGGGATCGCGCTCGAAGGCGGCACGCCTGCGGATCACCTCGACGCGCACGGCAAGATCGGTCGGCGTGCGCACCTCGACGCACAGGCCGAAGCGGTCGAGCAACTGCGGCCGGAGTTCGCCCTCCTCGGGGTTGCCGCTGCCGACCAGCACGAAGCGCGCCGGGTGGCGCACGCTCAGGCCCTCGCGCTCGACGACGTTTTCGCCTGAAACCGCCACGTCGAGCAGGAGATCCACGAGGTGGTCCTCCAGCAGGTTCACCTCGTCGATGTAGAGAAACCCGCGGTTCGCTCGCGCCAGCAGTCCCGGCTCGAACCGCTTCTCGCCGCGCGCCAGCGCGCGTTCGAGGTCGAGCGCGCCCACCACCCGGTCTTCGGTCGCACCGAGCGGCAGGTCCACCACCGGCACCGGCGCGCGCTCCGCCCGCAGCGCGCCACGGCGTTCGCGGCACTCCTCGCACAGGCCGCGCGCGGCATTCGGATCGCAGTTGTAACGGCAGCCCGCGACGACTCGAATGCTCGGCAGCAGCGCCGCGAGCGCGCGCACCGCCGTCGATTTGCCCGTCCCCCGGTCGCCCAGCACAAGCACGCCGCCGATCCCCGGATCGACGGCGGCGATCAGCAGCGCGCGCCGCATCTCCTCCTGCGCCACGATCGCCGTGAAGGGATAGACGGGCGCGCGGGTATCGATGGCGCCGTCCGCGCCGGCGACATCCTCAACGACGGTGGGCTTCGCGGCGGTGGGTTTCACGGCTTGGGGCTTCACGGCGGGGGAGCCGGCACGGCGCCGTGCCGGCGCCGCCTCAGGCAGCTGCGGCACGGCGCCCATGCGTTAGGCCTTCGGAGCGAAGGCTGCGCACCAGCCGTTCGGGTTGATCTCGCCGGCCACGATCTTGCAGGCGTTCGGCGGCATGAACTGGGCGCAGATCGCACAGTGCTGGCCGTCCTTGGGCTGTTCTTGATACATGACCAGCTTCTTGTCGATCTTCTGCGCGTCCTGCGCCATGGCCTGATCGGCGATCGCGGCGCCGGCCACGATGGCAAGCCCGGCCTGCAGCATGCCGCGCCTGGAAGGCTTGGAGACCCTATTCTCACTCACTTGCGAATTCCCTTCGTCCGTTTTCTGCTGCCAGCCTTTCCGTTCCCGCGGCGATCCGAGGGCCGGCACGACCGCCGCGGACTGCCCGATCGCTTCTCAGGCGGCCGGGCGGAGACTGAACGCCGACCAAATCTCGGTCAATGCGCCCACCAGGTCCGCGATGTCGTCGTCGGTATGCGACGGGTTCGGCGTGATCCGCAGCCGCTCGGTACCGCGCGGAACGGTCGGATAATTGATCGGCTGCACATAAATGCCGAACTCGTCCATCAGGACATCGCTGATCTGCTTGCAGATCACCGGGTCGCCCACCATCACCGGAACGATGTGACTGGGGTTGCGGTAGTGCGGCACGCCGACCGCGTCCAGCGCCCGGCGCAGGCGCATCACCCGTTCCTGCTGGCGCGCGCGTTCCACGTTGCTCTGCTTCAGGTGACGCACGCTCGCCAGCGCGCCGGCCGCGATCGCTGGGGGCAGGGCGGTGGTGAAGATGAAGCCCGAGGAGAAGCTGCGGACGAAGTCGCACAGCGCCGCGGACGCGGCGATGTAGCCGCCCATCACGCCGAAGCCCTTCGCCAGCGTGCCCTCGATCACTGTCAGCCGGTGCGCCACGCCGTCGCGCTCGGAAATGCCGCCGCCATGCGCGCCGTAGAGGCCCACCGCATGGACCTCGTCCAGATAGGTCATCGCGCCATGCGCCTCGGCCACGTCGCACAACTCGGCGATCGGCGCGATGTCCCCGTCCATCGAGTAGACGCTCTCGAACGCGACAAGCTTCGCGCGCCCCGGCTCGATGTCGCGCAGCTTGCGGTCCAGGTCGGCGGGATCGTTATGGGCGAACACCCGGCACTCCGCCCGGCTGTGGCGGATGCCCTCGATCATCGAGGCATGGTTCATCGAGTCCGACAGCACCACGCAGCGGGGCAGGCGGGAGGCCAGCGTACCCAGGCTCGACCAGTTCGAGACATAGCCCGAGGTGAACAGCAGCGCGTCATCCTTGCCGTGCAGGTCGGCAAGTTCGCGCTCCAGCTCGACATGCGCGTGGTTCGTGCCCGAAATGTTGCGCGTCCCGCCCGCGCCCGCGCCGCAGCGGTCCAGCGCCTCGTGCATCGCCGCGAGCACCGCCGGGTGCTGGCCCATCCCCAGATAGTCGTTCGAGCACCACACCTTGATGTTGTGCGCGCCCTGCGGCCGGTGATGCTTCGCGTTCGGGAACGCGCCCGCTGTGCGCTCGATATCGGCGAACACGCGATAGCGGCCCTCGCGATGGAGGCCTTGCAGCTGCTCTTCGAAGAAGGCTTCGTAGTTCATGCGTGTCCTCCTAGCGTGCGGGCCACGTCGCCCCGCAAGGGGCGGCGGGCAGTCCAGGACCAGAGCGTCTCGGCGGAAATCGGCAGAAACAGGAACCAGTGCTCGGCGAAGCCGATCGTCGTCATCGCCGCCAGGAACGTGGCGGAAGCGGTCTCGAACGGCGTCCCGGCCACCGCCGCATTGCGGATCAGCGCGATCCCGGCGACGCCCGCCAGCGCGATCGAGACCGGAAACAGCGGATTCATCGGCCGGCGGCGCAGGAAGCTGCGCAGGAACGCCATGTGCGCGGGGACGAACTCCTCGCTCACGTTGCGCACGCCCAGGAACACGTTCAGCCGGGCGCTTTCATGCATGGTCCACAGCACCAGCATCGTCCACAGCGCGAGCCGGTTGGGGGCGTGCCAGGTCAGCGCGGCGACGATCGCCACGGCGCCGACGATCGCCAGCTCGTGGTAGAGGCTGACGCCCAGGGCATGGCCGAAATGGCGCAGGCCCGAGCAGCCATGGTGGCAGGCGTGCCGCCGGGGCCCGGTGACGTAGCCGAGGTAGAAGGTCGCCTCCAGCCAGGCCCAGACCAGCATGGTGCCGATGAAAGCCGTATAGGCGCCCCCCGTCGTGGCCGATCCGGCGCTCCAGGCGATGCCTCCTAGTCCCGCTGCGGCCAGCGCGGTCGCGCTTGCCATCGCCACGGGGAAGGTCGATTGGCGCCCGCGAGCGGCGCAGAGCACCGCCCCGGTGCCGAACCACCAGAGGAACATCGCCAGCGTCGCCGGCATCCCGTACTGGACGAGCCCGCTCACCACGCGGGCGCCATCCGGATTTGCTGCGGCAGCGGCGCGCGGTTGGGGCGCAGCATGAACAGCCGCAGGAACGTCCCCGCCGCGGCGGCTTGCAGCCCCAGGCGGCGCAGCTTTGTCATCACGCCGCCCTTGGGCAGCGCGCCCATCTTCACCGTGATCCCGCGCAGCCGCTCAAGCCCCGCATGGAAGGCCGGATGGTCGAGGTCCAGCGTGACCGGGAAGACCTGCTTGCTGATCTCCTGCGTGATGCGGAAGACCTGGAAGTCGTAGTCCGTCGGGTCCACGCCGAGCGCCTCGTGGAACGCCGGCCGGGCGTGGTCGCGCACATACATCGTCGCGAAGACCGCGAGCAGGAAGAACCGGATCCACAGCTTGTTGACGCCGGTCAGGAGTTCGGGGTTGGCGCGCATGATGAGCGCGAATGCCTCGCCGTGCCGGAACTCGTCGTTGCACCACTCCCGGAACCACTTGAAGATCGGATGGAAGCGCCGGTCCGGGTGACGCTCCAGCGCGCGATAGATGCTGATGTAGCGGGCGTAGCCGATCTTCTCCGAAAGATACGTCGCGTAGAAGATGAACTTCGGCTGGAAGTATTTGTACTTTTTCGCCCGCGCCAGGAACCCCAGGTCAACGCCGACTCCGAACCCCTTGAGGGTATCGTTGATGAAGCCGGCGTGACGCGCCTCGTCCCGGCTCATGTAGGCGAAAAGCTGCTTCATGTCGGGGTTCTTGATGCGCTTGCGGATTTCCGCATACAGCACGCAGCCGGAGAATTCGGCGGTCACCGAGCTGATGAGGAATTCCAGGAACTCCTCCCGCAGCTCGGGCGGCAGGGCATCCAGGTCCACGTCGAACTCGTCGGTACGGACGAAATGGCCCTTGTTCGCGTCGCGCGCGAACTCCTCCATCAGCTCGTCCCACTGTGCCCGGACCGGGGTCACGTCCAGCCTGTCCATCGCTGCGAAGTCAGTGGTGTAGAACCGCGGCGTCAGCACCGTGTCCTGCCGCGCCATCTCCGTCGCGGCATTTGGCGTCGGTTTGAAATTTGTCATGGGTGCTGCTCCTTCGCGTCGAATCCCACCTCGTAGAGCTGGGTGAGCTCCAGCAGGCCGCTCCATTCCGCCCAGAGCCGTTCCGGCCAGCTGGCCCGGATGACCGTGGCCCGGGCTGCAACCGTGATCCTGCCGTCGCGCGGGATTGAGTCCGGTACCCCCTGCACGATCACCGTGTCGCCGGGCCGGATCTCCACGTCCTCGGGGATGGCATGCGCGTGCAGGCTTTCCGGCGTCTGCTCGATCTCGATCGTGCAGGGAACGTCGATGGTGCGAAGGCGCCTCATCATCGTGGCTCTCCCGCGGTCAGCAGTTGCGCGAAGGGTCGCTCGTTGTCGATCCCGAAGGCCTCCAGCTCGGCGTGCCGGCCGGTGACCGGGTCGGCCAGCGTCAGCCGCCCGTCCGCCCAGCGCGTCAGACGGAACGGCGCGGCGGGTCCCCCGTCGTCGCGCCGGCGCTCGCGTGCGAAGCCGCGCAGCGTCGCGCGGACGAAGCCGTTCGTGCCAGGGGCGAAGACGGCGATCTTGCGCTTCGTGGAGGCGTCGATCACCGCAACGCCGCCATCCGGCTGGTCCTCGAACCGCAGCATGCGCTCGGCCACCGGGCGCGTCTGCGGCACCAGGCGCTCGACCGGCGCGAAGGCCGCGGCCGCGATCGTCAACGCGATCAGCGCTCCCGCGCCGAACAGCGGGAAGCGGGGGAATGAATCCGCCTGCCGCGCCGCGCTCATGCTGCTGCCACCGCCGTGTCCGGGGCGTCCTCGTGGCCGCGCACGATCCTGATCTGCGACAGCGGCGCGGGCTGGTCGGCCTGAAGCGCCAGGGCGCGGCCCAGCACCAGCGCGGCCTGGTCCACGTCGGGCACCGAGCGCAGGGCAGGGCCCGTCCGCCCGCGCGCGGTGCGCACATGCGGCCAGAACATCAGGTAGCTGACGCGGGCGGTCGGCGACAGGGTCAGCCGGATATCGCCGGCATGCGCGTCGAAGCGCCGCACATCGGCCTGCTCCACCTGAGCGAAGGGAATGTTGACCGTCTTCGGCAACGCCATCCCGAACCTGAGCACCACGCGGCGGTTGGTGATCGTGTAGAGCGTCGTGCGGGCGATCAGCCAGGCGAAGCCGCACAGGATCGCCGCCGCCAGAAAGCCGGGGATCGCGATCCACAGCACCGCCTTGGCGGCGGAGGCGACGGGCTCCGCGGTCATCGCCGCCGAGACGACACGGGCGACTGCGAATACGCCGAACCATAGGCCGACGGCGCCCAGATGCAACGCCGAGCGCACTAGGCGCCGCCAGTCCGGGGCGCCCTGCCACAGGATCGTCTCGCCGTGCGGCAGGGCCTCGGGCAGTCCCCGGACCGGCTCGTTGTCGTGCTCTCTCACAGCACCGGACCGAGCCGCGCGGGAGTCGCGTACATGTGCCCGCTGGCGAAGTAGGCGGAGATCCGGTCCTCCTCCAGCAGCGTGATCGACTCCGGGTTCTTGATCGCCGGGGCGTCGGCGAACTGCGCCGCCGTCACCGACTTCACCGAAAGCTGCCTGCGGTCGCCCAGCACCCGCACCAGCGTCATCGGAACCAGCACCGTGCGCGCCTGGTTCGCGAGCGCGATCTCGACGTAGCGGACCACGACCTCGGAACGATCGATCCACAGATCGGTCACGGTTCCCGCCACCGCCTTGTCGGCGCCGATCACCGCGAAGCCGCGCGGGTCGGGGTCCTCGGCGGCCAGGAAGTAGCGCGGATCGGCCCGCAGCGGCACGATCATCGGCACGCCCTCGGACGACGTCAGCTCCGCATGGTCGGCGCGGTTCGCATAGGCGGCGGGGCCGACGCCGTCGGTCATCGGGTTGCCGGTCGGCTGCAGCGGGGCGCCCGGCCAGGGGCCGACCGGCACCGCCGCGATCGGGCCCTGCGGCGCCTCGACCCGCGGCGCCATGACGGACGAGCCGTCCGCGAGCAGGAAGGTCTTCGGGCTCGGCATGGCCGGGAAGCCCTGCACCACCACGCCGCCGCCCCGGTCGGAGTCGAGCGGATAGCCCTCCCGCTTGTCCTCGCGGCGCAGATAGAAGATCAGCCCCGCGAAGAAGAGCCAGAACGCGTACAGCGTCAGCTGTGCGACGTCGATGTAGCCTGTTATGGCGCCAGCCGGCATAGCATCACCTCGGCAGGATGAGAGACGGGGAAAGCGTGAGGCCGGCGGCCTCGCGCATGCGGATAAGCGGTCCGATCGCAACGAGCGTTGCGAACAGCAGCAGGACTTCGGTCAGATAGACGAAGCCGTAGCCGGTGGCGGGAACGGCCAGCGCCTCGCCCAGGAAGCCACGCGCCGCCAGCTCGCTCACGCCGTCGTGCAGCAGGCCGCCGAGCGCGATGGCCGCGCCCGCGGCGAAGGCCTGCGCGGCGCCCCAGGCGCCCAGCACCAACCCGTTCTGCCCGCCGCGTCCGGCATTCATCGATGCGGTCAGCGTGCCCACGGCGAACAGCGCGCTGCTGAAGCCGATCAGGGCGACGCCGGCGGCGAACAGCAGCGCGGAGTGGAACGGTGCGGCGAAGATTACGGCGACGAAGGCGCCGATGCCGGTCAGCGCGCCCGCCGCGGCAAGCCGGTACGGGTCGATGCGCCGCCCAAGCGCCTTGGCGCCCGCGACGAAGCCCACGAAGCCGCCGCAGGCCAGCATCGCGGTCAGCGTCGTCGTCGCGCTCACCGGCAGATGAAGGATCTGGCCACCATACGGCTCCAGGATGATGTCCTGCATGCTGAACGCGACGCTGCCCAGCCCGACGGCGACGAGCTGCCGCACCGATCCGCTGGAGGCGACGAAGGCACGCCACGCCGCGCCGAAGCCGGGACGCTCCTCTTCGGAGGTTTGCACCGCGTTGCGCGGCTCCTGCTTCCACAGCGCGATCGCATTCAGCACCATGGTCGTGAGGGCCGCCGCCTGGATCACCTGGATCAGCCGGATTTCGCTGAACGGGCGCAGCAGCAGGCCGAAGATCACCGCGCTGACCGCCATGCCCACCAGCAGCATCGTGCACAGGAGCGCAACGACCCGCGGCTGCGCGTGCGGGGGCGCCAAGTCGGTCGCGAGAGCGAGGCCGATGGTCTGCGTCGTGTGCAGCCCCGCGCCCACCAGCAGGAACGCAAGCGCCGCGCCGACCTGGCCGATGATGATGGGGCCGTGCGTGTCGCCGGAGAGCACGATCAGCGCGAACGGCATGATCGCGAGCCCGCCGAACTGCAGCAGCGTGCCCATCCAGATGTAGGGAACCCGCCGCCAGCCCAGCACCGAGCGGTGATGGTCGGAACGGAACCCGACCACGGCGCGGAAGGGCGCGAAAATCAGCGGCAGCGCGACCATCACCGCGACGAGCCAGGCCGGCACGCCCAGCTCGACGATCATCACGCGGTTCAGCGTTCCGATCAGCAGCACCACGGCCATGCCGACCGTCACCTGGAACAGCGACAGGCGCAGCAGGCGGGACAGGGGCAGTTCCGTCGTCGCGGCATCCGCGAACGGCAGGAAGCGCGTGCCTATCCGCGTCCAGCTCAGCGCAAGCCTGTCGCGCTGTGCTTTCATCCGCGTACCAGCTCGAACGCCTGGGAGATGTAGAAGCCGTTCGCGATGCGATGGCTGCGGCCCGGCGCCCAGCCGTCCATCGCCAGCAGGCGCGGCATGCGCTCGGCCCGGATCGGCTCGATCGCCGGCGCCCGGTCGGATCGCGGGAACAGCCGCCCGGCCATGTGCATCATCGCCAGCAGCGTCGTGCGCGGCGCGAAGGTCATCAGGATCGAGGCGCGCGTCCGCGCCGCGAGCATTCCCACCACGCGCGCCATGTCGGGCTCGCGGTAGTGGATCAGCGAATCCATCGCCACGATGTGGTCGAATTCGCCAAGGCCGCTGTCCAGCATGTCGCCCGATAGGAACGTCACGCCCGGCTCGCCCGCCGCGCGTTCGCGCGCGAGTTCCACCAATGTCGGCGACAGGTCGATGGCCACGACCTCCGCGCCGCGCCGCGCCGCGGCCACCGCAAGTGCGCCGGTGCCGCAGCCGGCATCCAGGATGCGCCGTCCGGTCAGGTCGGCCGGCAGCCAGTCCAGCAGCGTCGCGCGCATCCCGTCCCGCCCCGCACGGACGGTCGCGCGGATGCGCCCGAGCGGCGCGTCCGAGGTCAGGCGCGCCCAAGCCGACAGCGCCGTGCGGTCGAAATAGGTTTCAAGCTGCCCGCGGCGCTCGATGTAGGTCAGCGTCGGCATCAGTCGAATCCCAGAAGGTCGAAGATCTCGCGATCCTTCAGCGGCGTCGCCACGAGCGGATCGGTGCCCGCCCACAGCGTTTCGGCAAGCTGCATGTATTCGGCCTGCACCGCCGCCAGTTCCGGCGATGCCTCCATCTCGAACAGCGTTGACTTCTTCAGCCGCGACCGCCGGATCACGTCCAGGTCGCGGAAATGCGCCCGCGTCTGCAGTCCGACGCGATCGTTGAAGCGGTCGATCTGATCGGTGCCCACCGACCGGTTGGCGATCACGCCGCCCAGCCGCACATCGTAGTTGCGCGCCTTGGCCTGGATCGCCGCCACGATGCGGTTCATCGCGAAGATCGAGTCGAAGTCGTTGGCCGTCACGATCAGCGCGCGCTCGGCATGCTGCAAGGGTGCTGCGAAGCCGCCGCATACCACATCGCCCAGCACATCGAAGATCACCACGTCGGTGTCTTCGAGCAGGTGGTGCTCCTTCAGCAGCTTGACGGTCTGGCCCACCACGTAGCCGCCGCATCCGGTGCCGGCCGGCGGCCCGCCCGCCTCGACGCAGAGCACGCCGTTGTAGCCTTCGAAGACGAAGTCCTCGGGCCGCAATTCCTCGGTGTGGAAGTTAACTCTCTCCAGCACGTCGATGACGGTCGGCATCAGGCATTTCGTCAGCGTGAAGGTGGAGTCGTGCTTCGGATCGCAGCCGATCTGCAGCACGCGCTTGCCGAGCCGCGAGAAGGCGACCGAGAGATTGGACGAGGTCGTGCTCTTGCCGATCCCGCCCTTGCCGTAGACGGCGAACACCTTGGCGCCTTCGATGCGAACCGACGGGTCGAGCTGCACCTGCACGCTCCCCTCGCCGTCGCCGCGTCCGGTCCCTTTGCGCGCGATATGCGTCATGCCGCCATTCCCACTGAGAGACCTTCCAGCCTGTCTTCAAGTTCTTCTCCGGCGCGCCGGAGCGCATCCAGCATGCCTGCATCGGCCGCCCAGTAGCTGCGCTCATGCGCTTCCAGAAGCCGGTTCGCGATCTTCGCGGATGCCGCCGGATTGAGTTCGGCGAGCCGTTCGCGCATCTCTGGATCCAGGATGTAGGTCTCGCTCAGCTTGCGGTACACCCAGGGAGCAACCTCGCCGGTCGTCGCCGACCAGCCGAGCGTGTTCGTCACATGTGCCTCGATTTGCCTGACGCCTTCGTAGCCGTGCGCCAATAGGGCTTCGTACCATTTCGGATTGAGCGCGCGGGTTCGCGTCTCCAGCATGACCTGCTCGGCCAGCGTCCGCACCGCGCCGTCGCCGCGGGTCTGATCGCCGATATAGACCTGCGGCCCGACGCCGCGGCTGCGGCGCACCGCCCGGCTGAACCCGCCGAGCGTGTCGAAGTAATGATCGACCGTGGTGACGCCGAGTTCGATGCAGTCGAGGTTCTGGTAGGTCGCTTCCACCTGGCCGAGAAGGTCGGTCAGAACGGCGTCCTGCCGCTGCGGGCGGCCATTCATGCCGTAGGCGAATCCCTTCCTGCGGACGAAGGCTTCCGCAAGCTCGTCCTCGTCCCGCCACGCGCCGTGATCCAGGATCTGGTTCACGTTCGCGCCGTAGGCGCCGTCGTCGTTGCCGAACACGCGCAGCGCCGCCTGCTCGATGCTCATGCCCTGCTTCTCCTGCAGCGCGCGGACGTGCTTGCGGACGAAGTTCTGCTCGTCGGGCTCGTCGGCCGAGGCGGCCAGTAAGGCAGCCTCGGCCAGAAGCCTTGTCTGCAACGGCAGCAGATCGCGGAAGATGCCGGAAATCGTTGTCACCACGTCGATGCGCGGCCGGCCAAGCCGCTCCAGCGGCACAAGCTGCGCGCCGCACAGGCGGCCGTAGCTGTCGTGACGCGGCTCGGCGCCGAGCAGCCACAGCGCCTGCGCGATTGGGCCGCCCTCGGTCTTCAGATTGTCGGTGCCCCACAGGACGATCGCAATCGTCTCCGGCACCGCCCCCGCCTCGGCCATGTGGCACGCGAGCAGGCGGTCCGCCTGTCGCTTGCCGTCCTGCACCGCGAAGGTGCTCGGGATGCGGAACGGGTCGAAGCCGTGCAGGTTGCGGCCGGTGGGCAGCACGTCGGGATTGCGGAGCAGGTCGCCGCCCGGCACGGCCCGAAGATATCCGCCATCCAGCGCATGCAGCAGCGCGGGCAGTTCATTGTCCTCGGCCAGCAGCGCATCGAGCGTGGCGCGGCGGTCATGGTCCACGATCCCTGCCGCGTCCAGCATCTCCGCCCGCTCCGTCGGGCCAGGCGGCGCGCCGACGACATGAAGGCCATGCGGGATCAGCGTCTGCTCGAGTTCGGCAAGGGACGTGACCAGGCCCGCGATCTCATCGGCCGCCCGGTCGCCCCAGGCCGGCGTCGCGGAGGTGAGTTCCACTTCCGCGGCCTGCGCCTGAATGAGCGAGGCAAGGTCGCTCGCCTGCGCGGCGCCGGGCTCCAGCGCACGCCAGCGATCCAGCGATCCCTTCAGATCCGCCAGCCCCCGATACAGCCCCGCGCGCGCGATGGCGGGCGTCAGGTAGCTGATCAGCGTCGCGCCCGAGCGGCGCTTCGCCAGCGACCCCTCGGACGGATTGTTCGAGGCGTACAGGTAGAAGTTCGGAAGATGGCCGATCAGGCGGTCGGGCCAGCACGCCCCCGACATTCCCGCCTGCTTGCCCGGCATGAACTCGAGCGCGCCATGCGTGCCGAAATGCAGTACCGCGTGCGCGCCGAGATCCTCGGCAATCCAGCGGTAGAAGGCGGCGAAGGCATGCGTCGGCGCGAAGCCGCGCTCGAACAGCAGCCGCATCGGGTCGCCCTCGTAACCGAAGGCTGGCTGCACGCCGACGAAGACGTTGCCGAACGATGCGCCGAGCACCTGCAGGCTGGTTCCGTCGGTCTGGTGGCGCCCGGGCGCGGGGCCCCATTGCGCCTCGATCTCGCCCAGCCAGCGCTGCCGGCGCACGTGATCGTCCACCGGGATGCGCGCCGCGACGTTCGCCGCCGCGCCATACATCGCGGCGTTGCCCTGCAGCACCCGCGTCCGCAGGTCATCGACCGAAGCCGGCACATCGACACGCCAGCCGCTCGCACGCAGCGCGATCAGAGTCCGGTGCAGCGACTCGAACACCGACAGATACGCCGCCGTCCCGGTCGCGCCGCCGTTCGGCGGAAAATTGAAGAGCACGACAGCGAGTTTGCGTTCATTGCGGGGATTGCGCCGCAGCGTCACCAGCGCTGCCACGCGGTCGGCCAGGGTCTCGGCGCGCTCGGGATGCGCGGACATCTCGCGCGAGCCGTCCGTGCGGCCGCCGAAGGTCATCGGCCAGATCGCGCCGTCCAGTTCCGGGATCGCGACCATCATCGTCGCCTCGACCGGGGTCAGCCCGCGCGCATCGGCATCCCATTGCTCGATGGTCTGGAATTCGACCGGATGGGCGGCAACATACGGCACGTCCAGCGTCGCGAGCAGTTCGCCCGCCGCCTGCGAGTCGTTGTAGGCGGGGCCGCCGACCAGCGAGAACCCGGTCAGTGACACGACGGCATCGACGCAGGCCTTGCCGTTCTTCATGAAGTGGCGTTCGACCGCGGGCCGCTGATCCAGCCCGCTCGCGAAGGCCGGGATCACGCGCAGCCCCTTCCGCTCGAACGCCGCGATCACCCCGTCGTAGTGCGCCGCGTTCCCGGCCAGCACATAGGACCGCATGATCAGCAATCCGACGGTGCCGGCGCGGCCTCCGGCGGGAAGGTCCTCGGCGCGCGAAACGATCCGCGCGGCGGCGCGCGGGTGATACAGCCCGAATTCGGGATACTGGATCGGCGCGGCTGCCGCGCGCGTGGTGCGGCCGGCGTAGCGCGACGCCAGCATCCGCACCATGTTGGCGATGTTTTCCTGAGAACCCGCCAGCCAGTATTGCATGGCCAGGAAGTAGGCCCGCATGTCCTGCGCGGTGCCGGGGATGAAGCGCAGCAGGCGCGGCAACTCGCGCAGCATCCGCATCTGGCCGGCGCCGCTCGATGCGTTGCCGGACCGGATGCCGCGCAGCCGCTTCAGCATCGCCATCGCGCCGCGCGCCTCGGTCGCCATATCGAAGCGTCCGATGCGCGTCAGCCGCACCACTTCGCCCGCCGACAGGCAGCACACCATCGCGGCGCAGGCATTGCGCCGCGCCGTCAGCGCCGGCAGCACCGCCTGGATATGCTCGTCAAGGAAAAGCATCGCCGCCACTACGATGTCCGCCCCGGCGATCGCCTCGCGGCATGCGGCCAGTGCGGCGGCGTCCGATCCCCACTCGTCGGCGCCGTGCATCGACAGTTCCAGCCCCGGGATCTCCCGGCGCAGCGCGGTTTGCGCATGAGCCAGGGCGCCCGCCAGATGGCTGTCCATCGTGACGAAAACGACGCGAAGAGGAGTCGCGTCAGCGGCTGAAGTGCGCTTTGGCATCGTACAGCGTCTCGATGGTGATTTGCGCCACGCCGCGATCGGCGGCGAAACGTTCGGTGTTCCTGCGCGCTTTGCCGCGAACGAAGAAGGGAATGCGCGCCAGTTCCTGCTCCGCTTCCGGCGACCAGCTCTGCCCGGCGTTTGCTGGCAAAACCACTGGCGGCGCGTCCGCGTGCGCGGCGCCCAGATGCGACGGGGCCGCGCCCTCGTGGAACTCGAAGTCGCCGCGGAACATGGAGAGAAGGTGCTCCTCCAGCCCCATCATCAGCGGGTGGATCCAGGTGTCGAAGAGCACGTTGGCGCCCTCGAACCCCATCTGCGGCGAATAGCGGGCAGGGAAGTCCTGCACATGCATTGGCGCGGAGATCACCGCGCAGGGCACGCCGAGTCGCTTGGCGACATGCCGCTCCATCTGCGTGCCCAGCACGAGGTCGGGATGCGCTTCCGCGATCGCGGCTTCCACCGCCAGGTAGTCGTCGGTGATCAGCGGCTCCACGCCATGCTCCGCGGCGGCGGCGCGCAGTTCGCGGGCGAATTCGCGGCTGTAGGTGCCAAGCCCGGCGATATCGAAGCCCAGCTCCTCGCGCGCGATGCGCGCTGCGGCGATGGCATGGGTCGCGTCGCCGAAGATGAAGACGCGCTTGCCTGTCAGATACGTCGAGTCGACCGACCGCGAATACCAGGGCAGCCGAGCCGCTTGGCCGTTCAGCACCGGCGCCGGATCGACGCCGGCGAGTGCCGCCACCTCGGCCACGAAGTCGCGGGTCGCGCCGATGCCCAGGGGCGCGGTCTTGGTCGCGGGCTGGCCGAATGTGCGCGTCAGCCAAGTCGCCGCGGTTCCCGCGATCTCGGGATACAGGACGACGTTGAAATCGGCCTCGCCGATGCGGGCGAGATCGGCGGGGCTCGCACCCAGCGGGGCCACGACGCCGATATCGATGCCCAGGCGCTCGATCAGGCGCCTGATCTCCACGACATCGTCGCGGTGATGAAAGCCGAGAGCCGTGGGGCCGAGAATGTTGCAGACAGGGCGGCCACCCTTCTCTCGCGTTCGCGGCTGCGCGAGCGCACGCACCAAGCGATAGAAGGTCTCCGCCGCGCCCCAGTTCTCCTTGCGCTGATAGGACGGAAGCTCCAGCGGAACCACCGGCACCGGCAGGTCGAGCGCGCGGGCAAGGCCGCCGGGGTCGTCCTGCAGCAGTTCCGCGGTGCAGGACGCGCCGACCAGGATAGCCTGCGGGTCGAACCGCTCGTAGGCCTGCCGCAGCGCGTTCTGGAACAGGCCTGCAGTGTCGCCGCCGAGATCGCGCGCCTGGAACGTCGTGTAGGTGACCGGCGGGCGGCGATCGCGCCGCTCGATCATGGTGAACAGCAGATCCGCGTAGGTGTCGCCCTGCGGGGCGTGCAGCACGTAGTGCACGCCAATCATCGCGGTGGCGATGCGCATCGCGCCGACATGCGGTGGCCCCTCGTAGGTCCACATCGCGAGCTGCACGCTACACCCTCAGCCTTGTCCGCCGGTCCAGCGGACGGACGAACAGATTTGCAAGGTCGGTGGCCTGCTCGAAGCCCTGGATGGGCGTGAAGACGAGCTCGATCGACCATTTGGTCGCCAGCCCCTCGGCCTCCAGCGGATTCGCAAGTCCCAGCCCGCATACCACCAGATCCGGCCGCTCCGCGCGGCACCGGTCGAGCTGCCGCTCGACGTCCTGTCCCTCGCTCAGGCGCGTATCGGCCGGAAGCAGGGCCAGTTCCTCGGCGAGATGCTGCTGGTGCAGATAGGGCGTCCCGACTTCGACGAGCTGCATCCCCATTTCTCGGTGCAGGAAGCGCGCGAGCGGCACTTCAAGCTGCGAGTCGGGAAAGAAGAAGACGCGCTTGCCCTCCAGCGCCGGCCGGATGCGCGCCAGCGCGGCGGCGGCGCGTTCCGCCTGCAGCGCGGTGGCGGCCCGCACGGTCGCCATGTTCGCGCCGAATGCCTGCGCTGCGGCGCGCAGCCAAAGCTGCGTACCCTCGGCGCCCAACGGGAAGGGCGCGGGAATCCGGCGGGCGCCCCGCCCCTCAAGCGCGCGCGCCGTGTCGGCGAGGAAGGGCTGCGCAAGAAGATAGCGCGTGCCGCTGCCGACGGGCGGGAGTTCCATCGCGCTGCGCGACGGCAGGACATGGACCTGCGCGATGCCGAGTGCGGCCAGGCTCCGGCGCAGCTGATCCTCCACCGCATCCGCGAGCGCGCCCACCACCAGCAGCGCCGGCGCGTCCGACTTGGGCAGCAGCGGCACGAGCGCGGCGAGACAGGCGTCCTCGCCCTGCGTGAACGTCGTCTCGATGCCGCTTCCGGAGTAATTGAGGATGCGCACCGACGGCGCAAACCGCTGTGACAGGCGCATGGCAGCCCGGGAAAGATCGAGCTTGATCACCTCCGACGGGCAGGAGCCGACCAGGAAGAGCAGCTTGATGTCCGGCCGCCGCGCCAGCAGCTGCTCCACCATCCGGTCGAGCTCGGCATTGGCGTCCGCAAGCCCGGAGAGATCGCGGTCGTCGATGATCGCCGTCGCGAAGCGCGGCTCAGCGAAGATCATCACGCCAGCTGCCGATTGAAGAAGATGCGCGCAGGTGCGCGAACCGACGACGAGGAAGAATGCGTCCTGGATCTTGCGATGCAGCCAGACGATACCGGTCAGCCCGCAGAACACCTCGCGCTGCCCGCGTTCGCGCAGCACCGGGGCAACGGGCCCGGTGAGGTCGGCGGACAGCGATGGGGTCATCCGCGCGCGCCCGCCGCAGAGCCGACGCGGATCGGCCAGCGGGCTTCTTCCCGCCGCGCCGCACGAAGTTTCATAAGGAACTGAATCGCGTTGAACAGGTATGCGGCATACGCGGCCAGCGCGATCAGCATCTGATTCTGCGTGCTGACATAGCCGGTGAGCAGCGCCGCCAGGTAGCCGGTGTGCAGCGCGATCACCAGCATCGAGAAGGCGTCTTCATAAAAGAACGCCGGGGCGAAAAGATAACGCCCGAACACGTCTTTTTCCCACATCGCGCCAGTGATCATGATCGCGTACAGCGCGATCGTCTTCACGACGATGGATGCGGTCGCTGCGGTAAGGCCGTTCCCGGTGATCAGGTAGTGCAGCACGAAGCCGACGCTGAGCAGGAAGACCGCGAACTGAACTGGCGCGAGAACCGCCTGCACCGTGGTCAGAGGGGAAGCGTCGCGACGGCGGCGCTCTTCAATCGTGTAAAGCAAACGTCCCTGCGCCTCTGCGGCCGAACACCGGCTGCGTCCGGCGATGGTTCCCCAGGGGCACGCATCGAACCAGGAGAACCAGCTATCGAGTGTAAACATTGCTTGACAAGACCGTTGTTGGCTTGTCCGCTAGCCGAAGCCGGGACGCCGTTTTCGTGAAGTTCTCGGCCAAGAAACTGGCCTGCCGGCGCGAGCCAATCGTCTGGTGGTAGTCCACCTTGCCCTCCCCGTGCACGATGTCCGCATGTGAAGGCTAGAGCGGCCTCCTCCAGACTGTCAAGCGATCGCGACGTAAATCGAAATTGACAGTCGCTTCCGGCGGATCGAAGCTGTGGTGGAAGAGGAAACGGTTGATGCGCGCTGACAGAGACAAGGCATTGGCAGGACTTCCGGACGATATCGCGGCCTCGGTTATCGCCGGGGCCCTTCCGGGCGGCTGGGATGGGAAGCTAGAGGCGGCGGAACGCGACCACGCGGTCGCGGAGCTCTCGGCGACGCTTCATCTGGACGTTCTGCGCCGCTTGACCCACCTGCCGGTGCCGGCGGATGCCGTTGTGCCTACGGCGGATCAGGTCGACTCCCTCGCGCGCCTCACCCTCGGCCAGGACGACGCGGCCTGCCAGCGCTATGTAGAGGCGTTGCGGCTGAACGGCGTCGGGATCGATGCCGTCTATCTTCAGCTCATTACGCCCGCCGCCCGTCTCCTGGGACAGATGTGGGCCGACGATCTTTGCACCTTCATCGACGTCACGATCGGCATCGCGCGGCTGCAGCAGATCGTGCGCACGCTCGGGCCGGCGTTCCTCGGCGATGGCGGCCGGGCTGCGCACGACCGGCGCGCCGTGCTGATGTCCGTCCCCGGCGAGCAGCATACCTTCGGCCTGCTGATGGCGGCAGAATTCCTGCGCCGCGCCGGGTGGGTTCTGGATTGCGCGACCCCCGCGAATAACGCCGGCGCCGCGACGATCGTCCGCAGCGGGTGGTTCTGCTTCGTCGGATTCTCGCTCAGCACCGAAGGGCGCATCGGCGCGCTGTCGGCCTGCATCAGGGGCATCCGGAAGTCCTCGATGAACCGGAAGATCGGCGTTCTCGTGGGCGGTAACGTTTTTCTCGAACATCCGGACCTCGTCCGCCGAGTCGGCGCGGATGCGATGGCCGAAGATGGGCTACGTGCTGTTGTTGCGGCGCAGCATTTTCTGCAACTGGGAGCAGACGCTCGGGTCTGATACCTCTCATGGAGGCGCTGGGTCGTTTGAAGCCGTTCAGAGCCCCGCAGAACTCGATCGGCGAACTCGATCCCGAGATCGTCGCCCTTCTGCTCATGTCCGCCGCCGATATCGCGCTGATCCTGGACGATGCCGGGAAGATCCGGGACATCGCGATCCGCAGCGAGAGCCTGGCGGATGCGCTTGCGGGCTACGAAGCCTGGGTCGGGAAGGAGTGGGCGTCGATCGTCGCGCCCGACAGCACGGGGAAGGTGGCGCGCCTGCTGCGGGAAGCCGGCCCGCGGCGCGGCCCGGGCTGGCGGCATATCAACCACCTCACGGCGGCGGGCGTTTCCATCCCGGTTCTCTACACGGCCGTTCCGATCCCCTCGCGTGGCCATGTCGTGGCGTTCGGGCGCGACCTGCGGGTCCAATGGGAACTGCAGCAGCGCCTGCTTGCCGCGCAACATTCGCTTGAACGCGATTATTCGCGCCTGCGGCTGCTCGAAACCCGATTCCGCATGCTGTTCGAGCTGTCGGGCGAAGCGGTCATCATCCTTGATGGCCAGACCCAGCGCGTCGCCGAGGCCAACGCCGCCGCGCGCGGTCTGCTGGCGCGCGACACCAAGCGACTCGCCGGCCGCCCGGTCGCGGAGCTGTTCGCCGAGGAAAGCATGCAGACGCTCAGCCAGCTTCTGGCCAGCGTCGCGGCGACCGGGCGCGCCGACGATCTGCGCGCCAAGCTCGCCCACGACCGGCGGGAAGTGGTGATCGCGGCGTCGAGCCTGCGCCAGGACGGCAGCCCGCTGTTCCTGCTCCGCCTGCTGGAGCCGCATGCGCCCGGAGTCGAGGGCCTGCCGAAGCTGAAGGCGAAGCTCCTGAAGATCGTCGAAAGCGCGCCGGATGCGGTCGTCGTCACCGGCTCGGACGGACAGATTCTCACCGCCAATGCTGCGTTCCTCGATCTCGTCCACATGCCGAGCGAGCAGCAGGTGCATGGCGAATCGCTCGACCGCTGGCTCGGCCGGCCGGGAGTGGATCTCGGCGTCATGCTGGCGGGGCTGCGCGAACATGGCTTCGTGCGCATGTTCGCGACCAGGATCTGCGACGAATACGGCGTCGGCGCCGATGTCGAGATTTCGGCCGTCGCGGCGATGAACGGCAGCGGACCGTGCTACGGCTTCCTGATCCGGTCCATCGGCCAGCGTCCCAACGCGGCCTCTCCCGTCACCGGGGCCCTGCCGCGGGCGGTGGAGCAGCTCACGGAACTGGTCGGCCGGCGGTCGCTGAAGGATCTCGTCCGCGAATCGACCGATCTGATCGAGCGGCTGTGCATCGAGACCGCGCTCGAGATCACGGGCGACAACAGGGCGTCGGCCGCCGAGATGCTCGGGCTGTCGCGCCAGAGCCTTTACACCAAGCTGCGCCGGTACGGGCTCGGCGACACCGCGGTCGAGGCGACATGAGCGCGACGCGTAGCGAAGCGGCGGTGCGGGCGCGCGGCGTCGCCGCCTATGTCGAACTTCTCAAGCCGATTACGTGGTTCGCCCCCATGTGGGCCTTCGGATGCGGTGTGGTGTCGGGGGGCGGCGCTTCGCCCTCGGGATGGCTCGGGGTCGCGGCGGGAATCGCGCTTGCCGGTCCGCTGGTGTGCGGCACCAGCCAGGCCGCCAACGACTGGTTCGACCGCCACGTTGATGCGATCAACGAGCCCGACCGGCCGATTCCCTCCGGCAGGGTTCCCGGCCGCGGCGGGCTGTATCTGGCGATTGGCTGGACCCTGTTGTCCGCGCTGGTCGCGGCGGCGCTCGGGCCGTTCGTGCTTGCGGCCTCGGTCATCGGGCTGGCGCTCGCCTGGGCCTACAGCGCGCCGCCCGTCCGGCTGAAGATGAACGGCTGGTGGGGCAACTCCGCCGTCGCCGTCTGCTACGAGGGGTTGCCGTGGGTGACCGGGGCGGCGGTGGTGCAGGGCTCCCTTCCGTCCGCGCACGTCTTCGCGATCGCCGCGCTCTACAGCATCGGCGCACATGGCATCATGACGCTGAACGACTTCAAGTCCGTCCTGGGCGACAGCAGCCAGGGCATCCGGACGCTGCCGGTGCAGCTTGGCGTCGTTCGCGCCGGGCATGTCGCCTGCCTGTTCATGTCCATCCCGCAGGTCGTCGTCGTCGCCTTGCTCTTCGCCTGGGGACGCCCGGTGCATGCCGCCGCGGTCGCGGCTTTGCTCGCCGCGCAGGTCCTGCTGATGGCGCGCCTCCTGAAAAGCCCGCGGGAACGCGCGCCCTGGTACAACGCTACGGGCACCACCCTCTACGTCGCCGGCATGATGATAAGCGCCTTCGCGCTGGCGGCATCCTCCATTCACGCTGGATGACGCACATGACCGAGACGTACGACGCGATCGTGGTGGGGGGCGGCCCGGCGGGCGCAACCGCCGCGACGGATCTGGCCGCGCGCGGACGCAGCGTGATGCTGCTTGACCGCGCCGGCCGCATCAAACCGTGCGGCGGCGCGATTCCGCCGCGGCTCATCAACGACTATGCAATTCCCGACGATCTGCTCGTCGCGCACGTCACCGCCGCCCGCATGGTCGCGCCGTCCGCGCGCTGGGTCGATATGCCGATCGAAGGCGGCTACGTCGGAATGGTCGACCGCGAGGTGTTCGACGAATGGCTGCGCGTGCGCGCGGCCGGGCGCGGCGCGCTCCGCCGCGTCGGGACGTTCGACCGCATCGAGCGCGATCCGGATGGCACGTCGGTGGTGGTGTTCCGCGATGGGCGCGGGGAAGGGCGCGCGCGGGCGCGCTGCATCGTGGGCGCCGACGGCGCGCGTTCGAACGTGGCGCGGCAAAGCGTGCCGGGAGCGGCGCGCATGCGCTACGTCTTCGCCTACCACGAAATCGTGCGCAGCCCCGGATGGCTCGACGGCGAGCGCTGCGACGTCGTCTATCAGGGCGACCTGTCGCCCGACTTTTATGCCTGGATCTTCCCGCACGGCGAGACCACCAGCATCGGCACCGGCAGCGCGCGGAAGGGGTTTTCCCTGCGCGGCGCGGTGGGCGCGCTGCGCGATGCGGCTGGCTTCGGTGACGTGGAAACCGTCCGGCGCGAGGGCGCGCCGATCCCGATGCAGCCGCTCCGCCGCTGGGACAACGGGCGCGATGTCGTCCTCGCCGGCGACGCCGCGGGCACCGTCGCCCCTGCCTCGGGCGAGGGGATCTACTACGCCATGGCGAGCGGCTCGCTTGCGGCCGACGCGGCCGAGGAATTCCTGCGCACCGGCGATTCGCGCGCGCTGAAGACCGCCCGCCGACGCTTCATGAAGGCGCACGGGCGCGTGTTCTGGATTCTCGGCATGATGCAGCACTACTGGTACGCCAGCGACAAGCGGCGGGAACGCTTTGTGCGCATCTGCGAGGATCCCGACGTGCAGCACCTGACGTGGCAGGCCTACATGAACAAGCGCCTGATGCGCGCCCGCCCGGTCGCCCATGCGCGCATCTTCTTCAAGGATCTCGCGCATCTAGTGGGTCTCGCCTCCGCCTGATGAAATCCGGCCTCCGCCTCCTATCTCCATCGAAGCAAGGAGGCGTGCGTGCTCATTCCCATCGTCGTCGCGATCGTCGCCGTCACCGTGGTCGCGGTTGCCGGCGCGCTGCTTACCCGCATCGACGGCTGGTATAGGGCGCTCCGCAAGCCAACCTGGCAGCCGCCGGACTGGCTGTTCGGTCCCGTCTGGACCGCCATCTTCGCGATGGTCGCCGCATCCGGCGTGCTGGCTTGGCGCGCCACGGAAGACGGCGGTCCCCGTGGCTGGATCCTCGGCCTGTTCGCGCTCAACGGCGTGCTCAACATGGCCTGGAGCGGCCTGTTCTTCACGCTGCGCCGGCCCGATTGGGCGCTGGCGGAGGTGGTTCCGCTCTGGCTTTCCATCGTGGCGCTGATCGTCGCGATCGCGCCGGTTTCGTCCGTGGGCGCATGGCTGCTCGTGCCCTATCTGCTCTGGGTGGCATTCGCCGCCTTTCTCAACCTTACCGTCGTCCGCCTGAACGGAACGGCGGCGCAGGGCGTGTCCGCCCGCTGAGGTGCCGGCTCGGCCCGCAGTTCTCCTGATTGCCGCGGCGATCGTTGCGGCCAGTGTCCTTGGTTTCGGGGCAGGGCACGGGCGTGTTGCCGCCTATCGCCGACCCATGCCAGAAACTCTGATATGAACCTAACCGCCCCCCAGCTCTGCCCCTGCGGCAGCGGCCTGCGCGCGATACGTTGCTGCAGCCAGCCGCAGGGCGCCCGCGCGCCGGCCGAGGCGACCCGCCACCTGATCCCGCTCGTCGAGCGGGCGCTGGCCGCGCATCGCCAGGGAGCGACTGAAACCGCCGAGCGGCTCTGCCTCGATGTGCTCGAACTCGCGCCGGACCGGATCGGGGCGCTGTCGGTGCTGTACGAGATCCGCAAGGCCCAGGGCAACCAGACCGCGGCCGAGGCGTTGCTGCGGCGTCTGGTCGGCCTCGATCCGAACAACCTGCTCGTTACGAACGAACTCGCGCTGATCCTGCTCGGCAAGGGCAGCATCGCGGAAGCGGAAGTCCACGCCCGCAACGCCGTACGCATCGCGCCTGAGAACCCGCAGGCCCACAACCTGATGGGCATGATCCTGACGGAGGCGAACCGGCCGCAAATCGGCGAATACCACTACCGCCGCGTCCTGGAACTCAGCGGCACGCGCGATCCGATAGTGCTCGCCAACCTCGCTTGGAACCTGAAGAACCAGGGTCGCATGGACGAGGCCCGCGCTCTCTACAAGGAGTCGGTGGCGGTCGCCCCGGACGTCCTGCAAACCCAGATCGGCTTCACGCGGCTCGAGGAAGCGGACCGGGATTTCCCCGCCGCGCTCCGCATCCTCGACGATGCGGACACGCGGTTTCCGGGCAATGTCGGTTTGCGCCTTGCCCGCGCCGCCGTTCTCGGGCGCATGCAGCGCTACAACGAAGCTGTCGCGCTCATCGACGGCGCGGCCACCGACAACGTCGCGCTCGGCCCGAACGAGCTGCTGGAGAAGGGACGCCTGCTCGACAAGATGGGCCGCTACGACGCGGCCTGGGCGGCCTACGCCGAAGGCAAGTCCCTTGCCCGGCAGCTCACCGGCCATGCCTATCTGGACGAGGCGGCGCGCAACCTGCTCGACCGGCTGCGCGGCTTCTTCATCGAGGGAAGGCTGCGCACGCTCCCACGCGCAACCGTCCGCACCGACGTGCCACAGCCCATTTTCATCCTCGGCTTTCCGCGCTCTGGCACCACGCTCGTCGAGCAGACCCTCTCCGCCCATCCGCGCATCGCGGCGGGCGACGAGCTGCCGCTGATCCACGAGATCACCGCGATCATGCCGCGCATGCTCGCCTCTCCGCTCGAATATCCGGAAGCCCTGGCCGAGCTATGGATGGGCGACCAGCGGGAAGGGCTCGACAACCTGCGCGACTACTACCTGCAGAAGGTGCGGCAGCTCGGCGTGCTGCGGCGCGGCGCGACGCGCTTCACCGACAAGATGCCGCTGAACGAGACGCATATCGGCCTGATCGGGCTGCTGTTTCCCGAAGCGCCGATGATCCATGTGCTGCGCCATCCGCTCGACATCATGGTCTCGGCGTTCTCGAACGCGTTCACGCACGGCTTCAACTGCGCGGCCGACCTTCATACGGCGGCGACGCATTATGTGCGGGTGATGGACCTGGTGCAGCATTATCGCGGCGAGATGGCGCTGCGCTACCTGCCGGTCCGCTACGAGGACATCGTCGCCGGCCAGGAAGCCAGCGTCCGTGCCATCCTGGATTTCGTCGGCGAGGCGTTCGATCCCGCTTGCCTGGCGTTCCACGAAAACCGCCGCTACGCCCGCACCGCGAGCTACGCGCAGGTCACCGAGCCGCTGTACGACCGCTCGGTCGACCGGTGGCGGCATTACCGCGCGCATCTCGAACCGGTCATCCCGATCCTCGCGCCGGTGATCGAACGCCTCGGCTACCGGCTCGACCCGTGACCGCACCCGATGGCGTCCCGTGCGGGGCCTGCCCGCGCCGGGCCTGATGGAAACGCCGCCGTCAAATCCCAACGCGACGGTCTCCGCCGTGCAGGGCGGAATCGCACCGCCGATGGTGCCCATCCCGCTCGACGCCGCGCTTGCCATCGCGCGCGAACTGGAGAGTACCGGCCGCTTCGACGAGGCTTGGTCGATGCTGCAATTCATCCTCGCTGCGGCGCCGCAACAGGGCGAGGCCCTGCACCTCGCGGGGGTCGTCGCGTTCCGCCGCGGCGAGGGGGAGGCGGCGCTCCGGCTGATGGAGCAGTCGCTGCAATACGGCATCGACCTGTCGCTCTATTGGCGGAACATCGCCGAACTCTATCGCGTGCTCGGCCGCCTCGACGACGCGATCGGAGCGGCGCGAAGGGCAACCAGGCTTGCGCCCGCCGATCCGCTCTGCCTGCAGAACCAAGCCATCATCCACTACCATCGGCTGGAGTTGGGCGAGGCGCTGGATTGCAGCGCGCGCGCGCTTGCCATCGCCCCGGCGCTGCCCGGCGCGCATTTCGCCCGTGCGGAGGCGCTGCTGCTGCGCGGCGACTGGGCCGAGGGGTGGGAGGAATACGAGTGGCGCTTCCGCATCGGCGGCGCCGCGCCCCTGATGCCGCCGACCGATCGCCCGCAGTGGCAGGGCCGGCAAATCGCCGATGCGACGCTGCTTCTGGTCGCCGATCAGGGCTTCGGCGACGTCATCCAGTTCGGCCGGTATATCCCCTGGGCACGCCAGCGGTGCGCGCGTCTTGCCATCGCGTGCAGCGGCGAGATGCTGCCCGTCCTGCGCCGCCTCGCGCCGGATGCGGTCCTGTTCACGCGGTGGGACGACTGCCCTCCCTATGCCGCGTTCGCGGCGCTTTCGGGTCTGCCGCGCCTTGCGGGCACGCGACCGGAGAATGTGCCGGCCGACATCCCCTATCTTCGGCCCGATCCCGAGCGCGTCGCCCGCTGGACCGCCCGGCTCGACGGGCTCGTGCCGCGCGGGCTGCGCCGGATCGGGGTGATCTGGGCCGGGCGTCCGGCGCACAACAACGACCGCAACCGCAGCCTGCATCTTCCCGATCTCGCTCCGCTCGGCGAGGTGCCGGGCATCGCATTGATCGCCTTGCAGAAAGGCGCCCGCACAGGCCAGGCCGGCGGATGGTTCGCGCGTGCGCCGCTCATCAACGTCGGGGCCGAGATCGCGGACTACGAGGACACGATGGCGATCCTCGCGGTCCTTCAGGAGTTGGTTACGGTCGATACCTCCGTCGCCCATCTGGCGGGCGCGATGGGCCGCCCGGTGCGCGTCATGCTGCCGTTCGCGCCGGATTGGCGCTGGCTTCTCGGCCGCGCCGACACGCCCTGGTACCCGACGATGCGCCTGTACCGGCAGCAAGCGCCGCACCGATGGGCGCCGGTCATTGCCGGGATCGCGGGCGACTTGGCGGGGGCGTCTCCGCCCGCCGCCTGATCGCCGCCCCGACGGCGTCCGCAGCCTTGGGTCAGGCCGCGATGTGGCTGTGCAGCACCGCCAGCGGATCGGCCAGCGACTGGTCGGTCGAAGCGCCCGCGTAGTTCTGCGTCGTTCCCGTCGCGCCGCCGCTGCTGCCGACGGTCAGCGGCACGAGATCCTGCAACGCGACGGTCCCGGCCGGGGCCGCCTGGAACAGGATGTCGGTGCCGCCCTGGCCATCGCTCTGCAACCCGAAATTCTGGGTCGTGTAGCTGCCCTGGAATTGCAGCGTGCCGAGCGTCGCGCCTCCGGCTCCCTTCAGCGTCAGCGTGTGGTTCAGGAACGACAGCGAGGCGATGTTCAGGTTCCGCATGTCGATGACGTCGCCGGAAGCGAAGCCCGTGAAGGTGCTGGTCACCGCCGAGGTGGTGTTGACGACGAGCGTCTCGGAACCGCCCGTCGCGAAATTCACCTGCGAAACCGTCAGGCCCTTCTGCGTGACCACCGTGGAGCTGTTCGCGATGCTCAGGACGCCCGTGCCCGACACGTCGCTGGCAAGCGTCAGCGTGCCGCCCTGGCCGATGATCTTGCCGTTATCGACGATGCCGGCCGTTCCGCCGCCGCCGATCTGGCCGCGCCCCGCCACCGTGAAGCCCTGCGCGACCGTGATCGCGCCAGCGGCCGCGGCAGCGGCGGCGGCATTGCCGCCGACGACGACCTTCCCGTTGGCGGATGCCGCCAGCGTCCCGCCGCCCATCGTCACGCCCGCGAGCTGAACGACGCCGGCCCCCGCCGTCTGCAGGATGCCGCCGCTTCGGATCGTGACCTGCCCGGCATCCGACAAGGACCCGCTCACGGCGAGCGTTCCGCTGTCCATGAGGCTCGTCCCCGCGCCCAGCGTGTTGCTGCCGGCCATGCGCCAGCTCGCGCCGGAGGCAACGCCGATGCTGGTGAAGCCGACATACTGGCTGCCCAGGCCCGCGATCGTGCCCGCCGACGCTGCCGATGCCAGGGTCAGCGAGTCGTTGCTTCCGTTGCCCTGCACCACGCCGTTGAACACCGCGCCGGGGGTCACGATCAGCGTGGCCGCGTTCGCCCCGAACAGCACCGCCTGGCCCGCCGATCCGGCCGAGCCGTAGGTGCTGCCGCCGCCTGCGCCGCCGGCGATCGTGCCGGAATTGGTCAGCGTCCCGCCGTTCAGATAGACGCCCACGCCGCCTGCGCCGCCGGCCGTGTAGAGCCCCGCGCCACCCGTGCCGCCCGTGATGCTGCCGGTGTTGGTCGCCGACCCGCCGGCCGCCAGGGAAAGGCCGGTGCCGCCGGCGCCGCCGGTATAGGCGCCGTTGCCCCCGGATCCGCCCGTCACCGTGCCGCTGTTGGTGGCGCTGCCGCCGACGGCCAGCAGGATGCCGATGCCGCCGGCCACGCTGTCGAAGCTGTAGCCGCCCGCACCACCCGTGACGCCGCCGCTGTTGACGACCGATCCGCCTGCCGACAGCACGATGCCAGCACCGCCGATGCCTGCCAGCGCCCCTTCGGCCCCCGCGCCGCCGGTGATGGCGCCCTGGTTCGTCAGCGTGCCGCCGCCATCGACCGCAAAGCCGATGCCGCCTGCGCCGGCGACGAAGCCGCCGCCGCCGATGCCGCCGGTGATCGTTCCATCGCTGGTGCTGCTGCCGCCGGTCAGAACGGCGCCGTCTCCGCCGGTCCCGCCAAGGCCGTACAGCCCGGCATAGTCGCCGGCGCCGCCGCTGATCGCGCCGAAGGCGGTCACCGTCGCGCCCGCCTCGATGATCAGGCCGGCTCCGCCGGCGCCGCCGATGTAGTAGCCGATGCCGCCGTCGCCGCCATGCACCGCGCCGGTGTTGGCGAATGTGCCGCCCGCCGCGACGTCGACGCCCGCACCGCCGGTGCCGCCGTTGAAGCCCTGTCCGCCCATGCCGCCGGTCACGATGCCGGGGCTCGTCAGCAAGCCCGCGCTGCCGACGACCGCGCCCGCGCCGCCGGTGCCGCCGATGGCGCCCGATCCTCCGGCGCCCCCGTTGATGGCGCCGTAGCTGGTCGCGCTGCTGCCGGCCAGGGAAAGGCCCGTGCCGCCGGTGCCGCCATACAGGCTGCTCCCGCCGGTGCCGCCTGCGATCAGGCCGTAATTGCCGATGGTCGCGCCGCTCGTGCCGGAAACGCCGGCGCCCCCCGCGCCGCCCGTCCCGTAGGTCCCGGCAAGGCCGCCGCCGCCGCCCGATATGGTCGCATAGTTGCCGACGGTCCCGCCCGCCGCGACCGCAATCCCGGCGCCGCCGGCACCGCCCGCCTCGTAAGAGTTGCCGCCGAGCCCCCCGGTGGTCTGGCCCGCGTTGTAGACGCCGCCGCCCGCCGTCAGCGCGACGCCCGTCCCGCCGGTGCCGCCGCTCGCGTAGCCATAGGCACCGCTGCCGCCGCCGATGGCGCCGTCGTTGGTCACGTAGGCGCCGTAGGTGCCGGCCTGCACGCCAGCGGCGGTCCCGGTGATCGTCCCCGTCGCCGTGTTCGACAGATAGCCGCCGCCGTTCAGCGTAACGCCGACGCCCGCGGTCCCGTTCGCGCGGATCAGGCCTGCGTTCATGATCGATCCGGAATCCTGGAGCGACACGCCCGCCGCGACGCCGTTGATCGAACCGCTGTCGATATTCGTCAGCGTCGCCTGCGCATACGAGTTGACGGCAATGCCCTGCGGACCGTTCGCGACGATGCTTCCGGCGTTCGAGACCGTGGCCACGCCGTCGTAAAGGTAAACGCCGAACTTGGTGCCGCCGATCACGCCGGTGCTGCCGTTCACCAGCGTGCCGCCGGCGTGCATCTCTAGGCCGATGCCGATGCTGCCGGGGCTCAGGATCTTGCCGAAATTAACAACCGTACCGGCAGCTGAGAAATAGACGCCGTATCCGGAACCAGCGATCGTCCCCGTGGAGGCGTTGGAGACGTAGCCGCCGCTGATCATTTCGACGCCGAGGGCCGTCGTCACGCCAGGGCTCGTCGGGCCGGTGCCGCCGATGTAGCCGGCATTGATCACCGTTCCGGCGCCGTAGAGAGAACGGGCCCCCGCATACGATGCTGCGATCCGCCCCGTCGCTGCGTTGTTGATCACGCCGCCCAAATGCAGATCGACGCCGAAGCTCTTCGTCCCGGTCGCGGTAATCTGGCCGCCGTTGAGGATGGTGGCGACTCCGCCGTCGCTCACGACGCCATACGACACGCCGCGGATCGAGCCGCGGGCGGCGTTCGAGACATAGCCGCCGGACAACAGGCCGATGCCGGCGCCGGCCGTGCCCGTTCCGGTGATCAGGCCGCCGTTGATGATCGTGCCCGATCCGGCTTCCACCGACACGCCGTAATAGGTGCCTGCGATCGTGCCGGTGGACTGATTGGTGACGGAGCCGCCACCATTCAACGTCACGCCGTTCGCGAAGGTGCCGGTTCCGGTGGCGGCGATCGTGCCGGCGTTGACGACTGTTCCGCCGCCATAGATCCCAACGCCCGCATACAGGGCGGTGATCGACGCGCTCGCGGCGTTGGTTACCGTCCCGCCTTCGAACAGCGCGACGCCCACGCCCAACTTCGCGGTGGCGGAGATGCTGCCCTGGTTGACCACCTTTCCGGCGACATCGTACAGAAATACTCCGCCCGCGCCGCCCGTGATGGCCGCCCCGGCCGCGTTGGTGACCGATCCGCCCCCAAACATCCCCACGCCGATCGCGGTCTTGCCGCTTCCGGTGATCTTCCCGCGGTTGACGAGCAGGCCGTAGCCGTAGATGCCGACGCCCTTGTAGGTGCCGACGATCGAACCCGCCGCATTATTGGTGATCGTGCCTGAATTGCCCGCGCCGAACAGGGCGATGCCAATGCCTGTTGCCCCGGTTCCGCCGATGTTCCCGGAGTTGCTGATCGACCACCCGCTGCTGTAGCCGACGATGGCGAATCCGACATTGGAGATCTTCACGCCGTTTTTGACGACGATTGGATTGAAGTAGGGATAGCTGCCGGAGTCGAGGTTGATGCCGATAGTCGTGCTGGCGGTTATTGTTGTCATGCGACGCTCCGGAACGACCTAAAATATAGGAGGGGTTAAAAGCCGACCGGCGACCCCCTCTGCCGCGGAACGCCTATGGCACGATTGGGATCGAGCGTCTAGGTGATCTCGAAACTGAGACTGTTGCCGATGCGATCACGAAATGCGGAAATCCGCTCGGCCAAGCATGACGGGACGGCGGCAACCCGCGGGACTCTCGGAACGCTCCCCGCTCGCCTATGATGGCTCCGACATGCGGGCGCATTCAGACCCGCGAAGCCTTCTCGCGGGCACGGGGATTTGGTCGATGCACCGTCTGTTGCATGAGGAGCACGCGGCCGACGCGGTGGCCGTCTCCACCGGGCGGCTGCCCGCCGCCGATGCCGTCGCAGCGCTGGTCCGTGAGGGACACGAACGATATCGGGGCGTGCGCGACGGCGCTGTGGCCGACTACATCCCCGCCTTGGCGGCGGCCGATCCGGCGTGGTTCGGCGTGGCGCTCTGCGGCGTCGATGGCGGGTTGTTCGCGGCCGGCGATGCGGACCGGGTGTTCTCGATCCAGTCGATCTCCAAGCCGTTCGTGTTCGCGCTCGTCTGCCAGGCTCTCGGCGGCGGGCGCGCACGCGACAGCATCGGGGTCAACGCGACCGGCCTTCCGTTCAACTCCGTAATGGCGATCGAACTGAACGCGCGCCGTACGATGAACCCGATGGTCAACGCCGGCGCGATCGCCACCACCAGCCTGATTCCCGGCGCGAACGAGGACGAACGGTGGGATTTCCTGTGCGACGGCCTCTCGCGCTTCGCGGGCCGGACGCTGGCGATGGACCAGGGCGTCTATGAGTCGGAGGCTGCGAGCAATCAGCGCAACCGTGGCATCGCGCGCCTGCTGCACGGCTATGGCCGCATGTATTCCGATCCCGACGAGGCGACCGATCTCTACACGCGGCAATGTGCGCTGATGGTCAGCGCACGGGATCTCGCCGTCATGGGCGCCACGCTTGCCGATGGCGGGGTCAACCCCGTCACCGGCCTTCGCGTGCTCTATCCGGATCGCTGCAGGCGTATCCTGGCGGTGATGGCGACGGCCGGGCTTTATGAGCAGTCGGGCGACTGGCTCTACGAAGTGGGGCTGCCCGGCAAGAGCGGTGTGTCCGGCGGCCTGGTCACGATCGCGCCCGGCAAATGCGGCCTGGGCACTTTCGCCCCGCCTCTCGACGATGCGGGCAACAGCGTGCGCGGGCAGCTCGTCACACAGTTTCTTTCGGAACGGCTTGGCCTGAATATCTTCGCGTCGAAGCCCGAAGATACGGGTTGACGATCCGCGCAGGGCAGGGAAGCCCCATGACCTCCAGAATTCCGCGTCTGCTCGTGCTGTCGTTGGGCGGAACCATCACGATGGTCCCACAAGCCTCGGGCGGCATCGTTCCGGTGCTCGGCGCCGCCGACCTGATCGCATCGATCCCGGCGCTCGCCGGGCTCGCCGAAATCGAAACGGAATCGCCCGCTCGCGTGCCCAGCGCATCGCTCGACCCCGCCACGATGGCGGGCGTCGCGATCCGCATTCATGCCGCGTTCGCTGCCGGTTTCGATGGCGCGGTCGTGATTCAAGGCACCGACACGATCGAGGAATCCGCCTTCCTGCTCGACCTTCTGGTGAACGGCGATCGCCCGGTCGTCGTCACGGGCGCGATGCGGGGCGCGGAAGCGGCGGGCGCCGACGGGCCGGCCAATCTGTTCGCAGCGGTGCGCGTCGCCGCTAGCGAGGAGGCCTGCGGCCTCGGCGCACTGGTCGTCCTCAACGACGAGATCCACGCCGCACGCCTCGTCCAGAAAGGGCACACCGCGCTGCCCTCCGCGTTCCGCTCGCCGCTTGCCGGGCCGGTGGGCGCGGTCGTCGAGGGACGCCCGCGGATCTGGGCGCGCCCGCCGCGGATGCCGCGTTTCCCTGCCGCGCTTGGCGCGCCGCCGCCCGTGGCTCTCATCCGCTGGGCGATGGGCGAGGACGGGCGGCTTCTCGGTGCCCTCGCGGGCCTTGGCTATGCCGGGGCCGTGATCGAGGGCATGGGCGCGGGGCATGTCCCCGCGGCGGCAGTGGACGCGGTGGCCGCACTGGCGCGGCAGATGCCGGTTGTTCTCGCGTCCCGCTGCGATACCGGCCCGGTCTTCACCCGCACCTACGGTTATGCGGGCGGCGAGATCGACCTGATCCGACGGGGCGCGGTGCCGGGCGGAATGCTGTCGGGACCGAAGGCGCGGCTGCTGCTGGGATTGGCACTGCGGGAATCCGGCGCGAACATCGCGGACTGCTTCGCGCCGTACTCGTAGGCTGCGGCGGCGCTCGGGGGGGAGGAGAGACATGACCTACAACACGATCACGGTCGATCGGGTCACGCCGCATCTTGGCGCCATGATCTCGGGCGTGGACATCACCGGCCCCCTGAGCAACAGCCAGGTCGAGGAGCTGCACAAGGCGCTCGCGGATCACCTCGTGCTGTTCTTCCGCGACCAGCGCTTCACGCCGGACAGCCAGAAGCGGTTCGGGCGCCTGTTCGGCGAGCTTCACACCCATCCGAACACGCCCGGTATCCCGGGCCATCCGGAAGTCATGCCGATCCATGCCGACGCCAATTCCAAGCGCGTCGCGGGCGAGTGGTGGCATTCAGATGTGTCGTGCGATCCGGAGCCGCCGCTCGGCAGCATCCTCTACCTGCACACGGTCCCGCCCTGCGGCGGCGACACGCTGTTCGCGAGCATGTATGCCGCGTACGACGCGCTGTCGCCGCGCATGAAGGCGTATCTCGACGGCCTCACCGCCTTCCACTCCGGCGAGCGCCTGTACCGGCGCACCAACCGCCTGCTCAACATCGACGACACCGGGCGCGTCTTTCCCAGCGCCGTCCATCCCGTTGTGCGGACGCATCCCGTCACCGGGCGCAAGGCGCTGTTCGTCAACCGCACCTTCACCTACCGGATCAATGAGCTGCCCGACGACGAATCCGATGGCGTCCTGAGCTTTCTCTACGACCATGCCGAGAAGCCGGACTTTCAGGTCCGCTTCCGATGGGAACCACATTCGGTCGCGTTCTGGGACAATCGCTCGGCGCAGCACCTCGCAATCTGGGACTACTTCCCCCAGGTCCGGTCCGGCATGCGCGTCACGATCAAGGGCGACGCGCCGTATTGACGGAAGCGGCCCTTATTCCATCGCCATCAGGCTCGCATTGCCGCCCGCCGCGGCGGTGTTGATGGAGGTCGAGACCTCGTCCAGCAGCCATTCCAGGCGATAGGACCCGTCGGCATCCGCGACATGCACGGGGACGACGCCCCCGGGAAGCGCCGCGATCCGCTGCATTGCGTCCAGGATGCGCTCCTGCGCGCCCTCGATCAGCGCGGCGGCGAACGGACCATCGTTCGTCCACGCATCGCTCAATCGGACGCGGCTTTCCAGCGCCATGGGTGGATCGCGCAGCCATGACCATGCGCCGCTTGCGCCGTCGATCACCGCCTCGTTTCCTGTCGCCAGCACGGCCGCGAGCTGCCGGAACAGGCCTTGCGCCGTACTCGGCAGCAGGAGAACCCGACCGCGCGGCCTCAGCGCGTACCGGTTGAGTTCGCCCACGGGCCCTCTCAGTTCCTGCACGAGACCCAGCGGCGAGCGGTCAGCGGTTTCGCGTGCCTCGGCGGCGGACGCGGTCTCGCCGCGCGCCGCCAGCCAGCCTGCGAATGCCGCCGCGGCCGCCTCGCATCCGCCCGTTGCCGCGGCCAGCGGCGGCGGTTGCTGCATCAGCCGGCCGAGATACAGCGGTCCGCCCGCTTTCGGTCCCGTCCCGGACAGTCCCCGGCCGCCGAAAGGCTGCACGCCGACCACGGCGCCGATCACGTTGCGGTTGACGTAGAGATTGCCCGCCTCCATTGCGCCGGTGATCCGCTCGATGGTTTCATCCAGCCGCGTGTGCAGGCCGAAGGTCAGTCCGTAGCCGGTGGCGTTGATCTCGGCGATCAGGCGGTCGAGGGCGCTCCGGCGATAGCGCAGCACATGCAGCACCGGGCCGAACACTTCGCGCGTCACATCGCCGATGCGCCCGATCTCGATGATCGTTGGCGGCACGAAGGTTCCGTGGGCGACGCCTTCCTGGCGGCCCAGGCCTTCGACCGCGAAGCCCGCGCGCGCCATCGCCTCGATATGCGCCTCGATCGACCGCTGCGCCTCGGCACTGATCACCGGACCGACATCCACCGAAATCCGGTCCGGCCGCCCGACGCGCAACTCCCGCGCAGCACCCTTGAGCATCGCCAGCACGCGGTCGGCGACATCGTCCTGAAGGCAGAGGATGCGCAATGCCGAGCATCTCTGGCCCGCGCTGTCGAAGGCGGACGCGATTACGTCCGCGACGACCTGCTCGGCCAGAGCGGAGGAATCCACGATCATCGCATTCAGGCCGCCGGTTTCCGCGATGAACGGAATTGGTCGCCCCCTTGGCGAAAGCCGGGTCGCGAGACGCCGCTGGATCGATTTCGCCACCTCGGTCGAGCCGGTGAACATTACCCCGGCGATCTCGGGGGCAGCGGTCAGCGCGGCGCCAATCGCGCCGTCACCGGGCAGAAGCTGCAGCGCCGTCCGCGGCACGCCGGCGTCGTGCAGCAGGCGCACCGCCTCTGCCGCGATCAGCGGCGTTTCCTCGGCGGGCTTCGCCAGGACGGCATTGCCCGCGGCTAGGGCGGCCGCGACCTGTCCGGTGAAGATTGCGAGCGGAAAATTCCAGGGCGAGACGCAGGCCACGGGCCCGAGCGGCGCAGCCTCGGCGCCGTCCAGCATGGTTCGGGCGCGCTCCGCATAGTAACGAAGAAAATCAATGGCCTCTCGCACTTCCGAGATCGCATTCGGCGCGGACTTGCCCGCTTCCCGGACGATCAGCCCCATCAGCAGCGGCATCCGCTCCTGCATGGCATCGCCCGCGGCTTGCAGCATCGCAGCCCGCTCCGAGGTGGGCACCGCCGCCCAGGCCGCTTGCGCGGCGGCGGCGGTCGCGCACGCATCCGCAACCGATCGCGGCGCGATCTCGGTCACTTCTCCGACGATGTCGCGATGATCCGCCGGGTTCCTGACGGGCCGCGCACCGCATCCGCCCGAGGCATCCGGTGGTGCAGCGCGCCAGGCGATCGCCGTCGATCGCTGCAGCGCATCGGCAAGCGCGCCCAGCGCCGCTTCGTCCGAGAGGTCGAGTCCCGCAGAGTTCCGTCGACCGCCATAGATGTCGGCGGGCAGCGGGATGCTCGGATGCGGCGTGCCGGGAACCGGGACCGCCGCCGCCACGGCTGCAGGGTCCGCCGTCAGGTCGGCGATGGAAAGCCGCGGGTCCGAGACGCGATTGACGAAGGAGGAGTTGGCGCCGTTCTCCAGCAGGCGACGCACCAGATACGCCAGCAGCGTCTCGTGCGTGCCGACCGGCGCGTAGATCCGGCAGGGACGATCGAGGCGGTCCGCGCCGACAACTTCCTCGTAGAGCGGCTCGCCCATGCCGTGCAGGCATTGAAACTCGAAATCGCCAGGCCGGAACTGCGATCCGGCGAGGTGATACACGGTCGCCAGCGTCTGTGCGTTGTGGGTGGCAAACTGCGGGAACACGGCGTCGCGCGCATCGAGCAGCTTGCGCGCGCAGGCTATGAACGACACGTCGGTGTGCACCTTCCTGGTGAACACCGGATAGTCGGCCAGACCGTCGATCTGCGCGCGCTTGATCTCTGCGTCCCAGTAGGCGCCCTTCACCAGCCGGATCATCAGCCGGTGGCCAGAGCGGCGCGCGAGGTCGATCAGGAAGTCGAGCACATAGGGGCAGCGTTTGCCGTACGCCTGCACCACGAACCCGAGCCCGTCCCACCCGCCCAGTTCCGGATCGGCGCAGAGCCGTTCCAGGAGGTCGAGCGACAGCCCCAGACGGTCGGCTTCCTCGGCGTCGATGTTCACGCCGATGTCGTATCGCTTCGCGAGCGCGCAGAGCGCCGCGACGCGGGGAAGCAACTCGCGCAGCACCCTGTCGCCCTGGCTTCTCGAATAGCGCGGATGCAAGGCGGACAGCTTGATGGAGATGCCGGGTCCGTCGGACACGCCGCGCCCGCCGGAGGCGGCGCCGATGGCGTGGATGGCCACTTCGTAGTCGGCAAAATAGCGCGCGGCATCGTCCGCCGTCATCGCCGCCTCGCCCAGCATGTCGTATGAGTACCGGAATCCTCGTGCCTCCTGCCGGCGGGCGCGGCGCAGCGCTTCCTCGATCGTCTCGCCGATCACGAACTGCTCGCCCATCATCCGCATGGCCAGATCCATGCCGCGGCGGATCACCGGCTCGCCGCAGCGGGCGATCAGGCGGGTCAGGGCAGCGCCCAGGCCGGTTTCGTTGACCGATCCGGTCAGCTTCCCGGTCATCACCAATCCCCAGGTCGTCGCATTGACGAACACCGACCGCCCGCCGCCGATATGCGCCTGCCAGTTGCCCTGCGCGACCTTGTCGCGGATCAGCGCGCCGCGCGTCGGCAGGTCCGGGATGCGCAGCAACGCCTCTGCCAGGCACATCAGCGCGACGCCCTCCTGGCTCGACAGCGAGTACTCGTGAATCAGTCCCTCCACCCCGCCGCCGCTTCGCTTGCTCCTCAAGGCGCCGACCAGCCGTGCCGCGGTGCGCTCGATCGCGCCCGCCATGTCGGATTCCGCGGTGGCCGCCGCCAGCAGCGGCGGCAGGCATGCTTGCTCGGGCCGGCGGTAGGCGGCGGTGATCGCGCCGCGGAAGGCGCTCGGCTGCCCCAACAGCGGCGCGAACGCCGCGAACATTGGGGCATCGGCTGCACCGTGGGGGATATGGGCCATTCATTGCCTCCGCATGCGGGCCGGACCGATTAGATCATCGCGATCATAGGCGGCTGATGCGCGACATTTGAGCATTCCGATGCTGCGCGCCCGGGGCCTGCCGTTCCCGGGTCACCTTGACGGCCTTCATGCCATCGCTCAGAGATTTGCCGCCGAGAGATCTGACGGCAAAACGGTGTGGCAACGCGTCCGTTGTGGGACAGGGAAGAAATCATGACCAAGACCGATCAACGCATCACGCTGCGGCGCCGGCCCCTCCTCGCGGGCGCAGCCGCCGCGTTGGCGACCCCCTTCGTCGCGCGCGCTCAGGGCACCGCCAAATCCGGCACCGTCAAGGTGGGCATGCCCACCATCCTGTCCGGCGCCATCGCGCTGCTCGGCACCTCGCAGCGCAACGCGGCGGAGATGGAGATCGAGCGCATCAATGCCGCCGGCGGCCTCGCGGGGCGAAAGATCGAGCTGGTCGTCCGCGATTCGAAGGGCCAGCCGCAGGAAGCCGCGCGTGTCGTCCGCGAGCTGGTGAACACCGACGGCTGCGAGATCATCATGGACGCCGAAGCCTCCTCGGCGGCCTTCGCCGTGCAGGAAGTCATCCGCGACCTCGGCGTCCTGTGCATCCACACGTCCAGCGAGACCTCCTCGCTGACGGCAGACCCCAAGCTGCGCGTCGCGACCGCCTTCCGCTGCGCGCGCCAGGGCGTGCATGACAGCATCGTCGGCGGCTCCTACGCGGCCAAGGTTGCCGATGCAAAGAAGTGGACGAAGTGGGCGACGTGCTCGCCGGACTACGCCTACGGCCACGATACCACCACGCAGTTCCTCGATTTCTTCAAGCACTTCAAGCCGGACGTGGAGATCATCACGCAGGCCTGGCCGAAGCTCGGCGCGCCCGACTTTACGGAAGTCATCACTAAGCTGATCCAGGCCAAGCCGCAGGCGCTGTTCAGCCTGCTCTACGCGGGCGATCTCTCGGCGTTCATCAACCAGGCGAACGTCTATGCCCTGTTCTCGAACATGGCGATGTTCGACCCGAACATGGGCGACTATCCCGTGCTGACGGCGGTGAAGTCGCTGCCCGCAGGCATCTACTCGGGCACGCGCTACCTGGAGAACTTCCCGGACCTGCCCGCCAACGCGGCCTGGGGCGAGGCGTACCGCAAGCGCTTCAACCAGTTCCCCACCAACTGGTCCTGGCAGAACTCCACCGCCTGGATGCTCGCCGAGGCCGCCGCCAAGAAGGCGGGCAGCCTGGATGCGAAGAAGATGTCGGAGGCACTGACCGGCCTGACGATCGACTGCCCCTTCGGCGTCGGCGGCAAGGTGACGATGCGCGACGACCACACGCTCGTGAACTACGCTGTCGGCTGGGGCCGCACCACGCCGAAGATGCCCTACGTTATCGACATCGAAGCGGGCGACTGGAAGCAGCTCTACGAGCTCGAGGCCGCCTGGAAGAAGCAGATGAACTACACCTGATCGGGCGTCTCCGTGGACCTCGACGCGCTCGGCCGATGCGTGAGCACGGCGTCCTGTCTGGTCACGCAGACGACCAGCGGGCTGATCGCCGGGCTTCTGCTGTTCCTGGTGGCGGCGGGGCTGACGCTGATCTTCGGCGTCCTGAAGGTGGTGAACTTCGCCCACGGCACGTTCTACATGCTGGGCGGATACATCGCCTTCACCACGCTGCAGGTCACCGAAAGCTATACGCTCGCGGTGCTTGCCGGCGGTGCCGCGATGGCGGTTTTCGGCATCTTCTTCGAGCGCGCGCTGATCGCGCGCGTGTATGGCCAGGACGTGCTGATGCAGCTTCTGGTCTGCTACGCCGTCGTTCTGATCTTCGATGACCTGGTTAAGATGGTGTGGGGGGCGGACTTCCTCGCGATGGGGATGCCGCCCGCTTTCCAGGTGCCTCCGCTGTTCATCGCCGGCGGCATCGTGCCGCCCTTCTACGCGGTGCTCATCGGCATCGCGCTCGTCATCGCGATCGCGCTCGCCGCCTCGCTGTCCGGCACACGCGCTGGCAAGACAGTACTCGCCGCCGCTCAGAATCCCACCATGGTCTCCGCTCTCGGCGTGAACACCGACCGGCTGTTCGCCGTGGTGTTCGCGATCGGCGCGGCGCTCGCTGGGCTCGGCGGCGCGCTCGCGGCGCCGGTGCGCTCGCTCACGCCGGGGATGGGATTTTCCGTCCTGATCGACAGCTTCATCGTCACCGTCATCGGCGGCATGGGTTCGATCGCGGGCGCGTTGCTAGCGTCCGTCGGCGTCGGGCTGATCCGCGGCTTCGGCACGATAGGCTTTCCCACCTTTACCGACGGCCTGATCTACGTCGCGATGATCATCGTGTTGCTGCTGCGTCCCACCGGCCTGTTCGGGCGCGAGGTGGTTTGAAATGACGTCCGGCACAGCCATGCGCGACATTGCGGTCGCGGCGGCGGCGCTCGCCATTCTGATCGCCGTGCCCTTCCTGGTCCACAGCCCTGCCTTCCTGGACTACATCATCCGCATCGCGGCGATGTCGCTCTTCGCGACGTCGCTCAACCTCCTGGTCGGCGGCACCGGGCTCGTGTCGTTCGGCCACGGCATGTTCTATGGCCTGGGCGCCTATGCCTTCGCCCTGCTGATGCAACGCACACAAATCTCGCTCGCGGCAGCGGCAGGTTGTTCGCTTGTGATAAGCGCCCTCGTGGGACTCGCGGTGGGCGCCGTGTGCATCCGGCTGCGGGCGATCTACTTCGCCTTCGTGACGCTTGCGATGCAGATGCTGTTCTACAGCATCATCATCACCTGGCAGAGCCTGACGGGCGGCGATCAGGGCCTGCAAGGCGGTATTCCCCGCCGCGTGCTGTTCGGCTTCGACCTGAACAGCCAGTTCCACCTCTACACCGTCAGCGCCGTCGTGATGGTCGTGGGCCTCCTGCTCCTGCGCCACGTCTCCGCAAGCCCGCTGGGCGCGACGCTGCGGATGATCCGCGACAACGAGCCGCGCACCGCCTTCCTGGGCGTGACCGTCTGGCGCGCCAAGCTGACCGCCTTTGTCATCGCGGGTGTATTCGCCTCGCTCGGCGGCATCCTCGCCGCCCTGTTCGTCTCCGGCGCCTATCCCGAACTCGCCAATTGGCCGATCTCCGGGCAGGCGATCTTCGCGGTGATGCTGGGAGGCGTCTCGACCTTCCTCGGCCCGCTGGCAGGCGCGGCGATCCTGCTTGCCCTGGGCGACGCGGTGACACGCTTCACCGAGTATAACGGCATGGTGCTGGGGCTCGTGATCCTGTTCGTCACGCTCGGCCTGCGCCGCGGCGTGCTGGACGTCTTGACCGAGGCGCTGCGGCGCAGGCGGACCGGACCGGCGGCGGGAGCGGCCGAATGAGCCTGAAGGTTGAGAACCTGACCAAGCGCTTCGGCGGCCTCGCCGCCATCAGCGACGTGACGCTCGATTTTCCGACGGGTTCGCTCACCGCGGTCATCGGGCCCAACGGCGCGGGCAAGAGCACGTTCTTCAATCTGATCTCAGGCGCCATCCGCCCGGACTCGGGGCGCGTGCTGCTCGACGGCGAGGATGTCACCGCCCATTCGCGCGGCGACATCGTCCGCCGCGGCATCGGACGTGCGTTTCAGGTTGCGAGCATCTTTCCCACGATGACCGTCGCCGAGAACCTGATGGTCGCGGTCGCCGCGCATCGCGGGCAGTGGGCGGGCCTCGGCCGCCGTTTCCCGCCGCCGGGCGCACGCGTCCGCGCGATGGAGGTCGCCGACCTCGTGGGCCTCGCGCATGTCGCGGACACGCTGTCGGCGCATCTGTCGCACGGCGATCAGAAGCTGCTGGACATCGCCCTGGCGCTGGCACTGGAACCGAAGGTGCTGCTGCTCGACGAGCCAACGGCAGGAATGGGCCCCGAAGAGCGCTGGCAGATGATCGAGCGCGTGCAGCGCCTGTGGGAACGCCAGAACCTTACGCTGGTGTTCATCGAGCACGACATGGATATCGTCTTCCGCGTCGCGCAGACGATCCGCGTGCTGTGCTACGGCCGCGTGCTCGCCGAAGGCGACGCGGCGGCGATCCGCTCCAATCAGGCCGTCATCGACGCCTATCTGGGCACCGAGGAACATGCGGCATGAGCGCCGTGCTGGAAGTCTCGGGGCTGGAGGTCTTCTACGGCGCAAGCCAGATCCTGTTCGGCATAGACCTCAAGATCGAGCAGGGCCAGACGATGGCGCTGCTCGGCCGCAACGGCGCCGGCAAGAGCACGACGATGAAGGCGATCGCCGGCGTCGTCGCGCCGCGCGCCGGTCGCATCGCCTTCGGCGGCAAGCAGATGGCCGGCATGAAGCCTTATGCCGTCGCGCGCCTCGGCCTCGCCTACGTGCCGGAGGATCGCCAGGTTTTTCCCGAACATACCGTGCGCGACAACCTGCTGATTGCCGCGAAGAAGGGCCCGCAGGGCCAGGACGAGTGGACGGTCTCGCGCATCTGGCAGGTGCTGCCGCTGCTGGAACGCCTGCGCGACCGGCCCGCCGGCCGCCTGTCGGGCGGCGAGCAGCAGGCTCTCGTGATTGGCCGCGCGCTGATGGGCAACCCGACCATGCTGCTGCTCGACGAGCCCAGCGAGGGTCTCGCGCCGATCGTCGTTTCCTCGATCGGCGATCTCCTGCGCGCGCTGCGCGCGCAGGGTGCCACGGTGCTGATCGCCGAGCAGAACATGCATTTCTGTCTCGGCGTCGCGTCGGATGCGGTCGTGATCGACAAGGGAAAGATCGTCTACCGCGACAACATCGCGGGCCTGCGCGAAAACGCCGAGGTGCGCAGCCAGTATCTCGCGATGTAACGCGGGACCGGCCTACGCGCTCCGCCCCGGCCCGTCGCGCCAATCGAGCGCGGCCTTCAAACCTTGCTCGCGGCGGATGCGGTCGAACTCGGCGCGCTTCGGGCCGCCGGAGCCTTCGATGAAGATGTCCGCCTCCAGCGCCTGCGCCAATCCGGCGCGCAGGCCCATCGCCTCGTAGCAGCGGTTCAGCGCGCGCTTGGATAGCTGCACCGCCGTCGGATCGGCCGCCGCCATGCTCTCGGCGATCGCCAGCGCCTTGGCGAATTCCTCGCCCGCGGGCACCACGTGGTTGACGAGACCGAGCGCGAGCGCGCGCTCCGCGCTCAGATGATCGTCGCCAGTCAGCAGGACTTCCTTCGCCGCCTTGGCGCCCGCGACGAAGGGCAGCAGCATCGCCACCGCGCCCGATCCGAACTTCACCTCCGGCGCGCCAAGCCGCGTGCCGGCGGCGGCAACCGTGACGTCGCATGCGAGCGACAATTCGAACGCGCCACCCAGGCAGTAGCCGTGCACGGCGGCGACGACGGGCTTGGGGCATTCCCAAACCGACATGATGAAGGCGAAGTCGTCCTCCAGCACGCGACGCCATTTGTCGAGCGGCCGCGCGCCGGTGTCCTCGCCCGCCTTCAAATCGAAGCCAGCGGAAAACGCCCGGCCCACGCCGCGCAGCACGATCGCAAGCACGCGGTCGTCCTGCCCGAGTTCGGCCACCACGCGCGTCGTCGCGGCGACCAGGGGGCCGTCGAAGGCGTTCAGCACGCGCGGGCGGTTGAACGTCAGAACGGCGACGCGTCCGCGTCGCTCGATCAGCAGGGACTCGGTTCCGGTCACGGCGCTTCGTCATGAAACCATTGAAAATCGCGCGGCGGCGACGCGGTTCGGCCAGGCCTCAATAGCTCGGCGGCGTGATCGCCCAGATCACCTCCGCCTCCTCCGGGCCGGGGTTGCGGTAGCAGTGCGGCAGGGTGCTCAGGAAACCGAAGCTGTCGCCGGCTTCCAGCAGGACCGCGCGGCCATCCACCCATAATTCCAGCCGTCCCCTTATCACCACGCCCACTTCCTCCCCGGCGTGGGTGTAGGGCTCGTGCCCCGAGGAGGCCCCGGGAGGAAAGCGGCAGGAAAGCAGTTCCAGCGCGCCCGAGAGCGTCGGGCTCAGCAGCTCGTCCACCAGTCCCGACGAGTAATCCACGCGCCGCCGGCGCGCGCGCCGCACCACCAGATCGCGCTCGGCCTCCGGCACGTCCTGCGCCTGGAAGAACCAGCTGATCGTCACGCCCAGCGCGCGCGAGACGGCATGCAGGGACTTGATCGACGGCGTCGCAAGGTCGCGCTCAAGCTGGCTGAGATAGCCGATCGAAAGCCCGCTTGCTGCGGCAAGATCGCTCAGCGTCATGCCGCGCGCCTTGCGCAGCCCGCGTATCTCGGCGCCGATCAGCCGCGGCTGATCGTTGGCCGCGCTTTCGGGCGCTGGCTCGGGTGGCGATGGATCGGCGGAAACTGCACTACGAAGCGCGCGCGGCATGGCACCTTGGAGGGCTGGGGGAACCCCGGCTCTTTTTCGCATTGACAAAGAAACATGCCATAAATTTTACTTCATGCGAAGACACCCAAGGACGCGCCATGGCCGAACGCTACGATGCGATCATCATCGGCGGTGGGCATAACGGCCTGACATGCGGCGCCTATCTTGCCCGGGCGGGCCTGCGAACCCCGGTCCTGGAACGCCGCCATGTCGTCGGCATCGCGGCGGTTACCGAGGAAATCTTCCCGGGGTTCAAATTCTCGGTTTTCAGCTATCTCATGAGCCTGCTGCATCCGAAGGTGATCGCAGAGCTCGAGCTGGCGAAGTACGGGTATCAGGTGTTGCCGGCTACCGACATGTTCGGTCCGCTCCCCGGCAAGGACTACATCGTCTTCGCCGACGACGTCGCGAAGACGCAAGCGAGCTTCGGGCGCTTCTCGCACAAGGATGCCGCGATCTATCCCGAGTTCGACCGCTACCTGATGGACTCGGTGAAGATCATGCGGAAGCTCCTGCTGGAGACGCCGCCCGATCCGTCTTGCCGCGATTGGCGGTCGTTCAAGGAAACGGCGCGGTTGCTGTGGAAATACCGCAAGGTCGGCGGAAAGCTCTTCCGGCTTGTGGACCTGTTCACCATGAGCGCCGACGACTATCTGTCGGAGTGGTTCGAGCGGACCGAAATCAAGGCCGTCCTGGCCTATTACTGCGGGATCGGCAATTTGGTGGGGCCGAAAAGCCCCGGCTCGGCCTATGTCGTCATGCACCACGTCATGGGCGAGCACGCCGGTGCGGGCGGCTTGGGTTTCGTTCGTGGTGGGATGGGGGCGATCACCCAGGCCATCTCGCGCTCCGGACAGGAAAAGGGCCTCTCGATCCGCACCGAGGCGGAAGTGATCGCGATCGACACCTCCGCCGGCCGGGCCACCGGGGTCACGCTGGCGGACGGTACGCGCTACGATGCTCCGATCGTCGCCAGCAACGTGTCGGCGAAGCTGACCTTCCTCAGGTTTCTCGACAAGTCGGTGCTGCCGTCCGACTTCGTGCGCGATATCGAGACCTACCGGACGTTTTCGGGCGCCTTCAAGATCAACATCGCCTGCGAGGCGCTGCCGAACTACACGGCCTTCGATCCCGCCGCCTGCGGCTTCGCCTATCCCACCTACACCCATATCGGCCCTACGATCGAATATCTCGAACGTGCCTACGACGATGCGAAATACGGCGACATCTCGCGCCGTCCGTTCGTCACGCCCGTCACGCCGAGCTTCGTCGATGACAGCGTCGCACCACCGGGCAAGCATGTCGTCCACCTCTTCGGCGGCCATGCGCCCTACACGCTCAGGGAAGGGGACTGGGCGACCCGGAAGGACGAACTGGTCCGCAACACGCTCGCCGTCGTCGATGAATTCGCGCCGGGGTTCTCGGACGGCATCATCGGGATGCAGGTGCTGGCGCCGCCCGATATCGAGACGCTTATCGGCTCGCCGCACGGCCACATCTTCCACGGCGAACTGCAGATCGACCAGCTTTTCTGGTCCCGCCCCGCGCCGCACTGGGCCGACTACCGCACGCCGATCAAGGGTCTGTATCAGTGCGGATCGTCCGCGCACCCCGGCGGAGGCGTGGGCGCCGTCGCGGGGCACAATGCCGCCCGCGAAATCCTGCGGGACCGCCGGACGTGACGCAGGCGCGGCGCGCGCGGGCGCTCCGTCATGCCGGCACGGCGCTGCTGCTCGCGCCGGCCCTCGCGATCCTGACGGTAGGCTTCGTCGTGCCGCTGCTGCGCCTCGCGTTCCTGAGCTTCGATTCGCCTGCCGGCCGCTTCGCTGCATACCGCGAACTCATCACGGTGGACGTCTACCGCTTCGTGCTGGCGAACACGGTCGAACTCGCGCTCGTGGTTTCGGCCGCCAGCCTGCTGATCGGATTCGTCCTCGCGCTGGCATTGTCGCGGCTGCAGGGCGGATGGCGCGCGACCGTTTTCGCGTGCGTCGTGCTGCCGCTTTGGATCAGCGTGCTGGTGCGCACCTTCTCCTGGATGCTCATCCTGGAAAGGAACGGCCCGCTGAACCGCATGGTGATGGCGCTCGGCCTCTCCGATCATCCCCTGCCGCTGCTGTTCGCCTTTCCGGGCGTCGCGACGCGATGGTCCATGTGCTGCTGCCCTACGCGGCCTTGCCGATCTACGCGGCGCTTGTGCGGATCGATCCCGCATTGCTGCGCGCAAGCGACGGGCTCGGAGCGTCGCGCCTGACGACGTTCCGCCGCGTGCTGCTGCCCCTGGCCGGGCGGGGCATCGCCACTGCGGGGATCTTCACCTTCCTCCAACCGCTCGGCTTCTTCGTCACGCCGATGCTGCTTGGCGGACCCGGCACCACCACCATCCCGATGCTTATCGATACCTTCGTCAACGAACGGCTCGACTGGCCGCTTGCGGCCGCGACGGCGATGGCATTGCTCGCGATGGCGCTGGCGGTGATGTGGCTCGCACGACGCTTCGCGCCTGCCGCGGCCCTGGCGGACGTCGCGTGAAGCCCGCTGGCGCCGGCCTCAAACTCCTTGCCGGCGCCCTTGTCGTGCTGACCGTGCTTCCCGTACTGGCGGTGGTTCCGATCGCCTTCAGCCGGCAGAGCTTCGTGCGGCTGCCGCCCGCCTCGTGGTCGCTGCGCTGGTGCCGGGCCTTCTTCGCCGATCCGACATGGCTCGCCGCCCTGCTCACCAGCATGCAGGTTGCCGCGCTTGCCTGCGTGCTGTCGGTTGCCGCGGCTGCCCGACAGGCTCCGCGGGATCGCGGAGAAGCTGTTCCTCGGCCCGCTGGTGGCGCCGGTCATCGTGCTCGCCGTCGGGCTGTACGCCATCGCCCGGTCGGCTGGGCTCGTGGGCAGCGTGTCCGGCCTCGTGCTGGCGCACACGATGCTGGCGCTTCCCTATGTCGTGCTGAACGTGGGCGTGTCGGTCGCCGCACAGGACTGGCGTATTGCCCTTGCCGCCAGCGGCCTCGGCGCCGGCCCGCTGCGTGTCCTCCGGACAGTGACCCTTCCCGCGATCTTGCCGGGCATTCTCAGCGGCGGGGTCTTCGCTTTCGTCACGTCCTTCGACGAGGTCGTGCTCGCCGTGTTTCTCGCCGGCCCCAGCGTCAAGACGTTGCCGGTCCGCATCTGGGAGGAAGTGCGCGTCGAATACACGCCCGTCGTGGCCGTGGCCGCGACGTTCATGCTGGCCTTCGGCTTGGCCGGTTCCGCGCTCGCGCGCGTCGCGCTGCGGCGGCCCGCGTGACGGCGCAACGGAACGGCGGCGCACGATGACGGCCGTGGCCATGCACGGCCTGTGCAAGCGGTTCGGCGCGGTCGAAGTGCTCGCACCGCTCGACCTCGAAATCCGTCAGGGCGAGTTCATCAGCCTGCTCGGCCCGTCGGGGTCGGGCAAGACGACGCTTCTGAACATCTGCGCCGGGTATCTGGAACCCACCGCCGGAAAGCTGATCGTCGGCGGCCGCGACATCACCGCGCTGCCGCGGCGCGGGCGCAATATCGGCATGGTGTTCCAGAGCTACGCTCTATTTCCGCACCTCGACGTCTTTGAAAACGTCGCCTACGGGCTGCGGGTTCGCCGCATGACCTCTCGGGAGATCGCACAGCGCGTGCCGGAAGTCCTGCGGACGGTGCGCATGGACGGGTTCGAACGGCGCGCGATCCATAGCCTGTCCGGCGGACAGCAGCAGCGCGTGGCGCTGGCCCGTGCCATGGTCATCGAGCCCGATATCCTGCTGATGGACGAGCCTCTTGGCGCGCTCGATCGGCAGTTGCGCAAGGATGTGCAGGTCGAAATCCGCCGCATGCACCTCGCCCATCCGCGCACCACGCTCTACGTCACGCATGACCAGGAGGAAGCGCTGGTGATGTCCGACCGGATCGCGGTGATGCGTGCTGGGCGGGTCGTGCAGATGGGAAGCGCCGCCGATCTCTACGAACGCCCGGCCGACGGGTTCGTGGCCCGCTTCATCGGGGAATCGAACCTGCTCGCCGGTACGGTGGAGAAGCTCTCCGGCGGCCAGGCCGCGCTGGCCGTTCCGGGTCTCCGCTTGCGCGTCGTCGGCCACGCCGGGGTTGGATTGGAGGTCGGCGCCAGGGCTTCGGCTCTGTTGCGTCCGGAGCATGTGCGGCCGAAGCCCGGCGGCCTAGCCGCGCGGGTCGCGGAACGCATCTTCCTCGGCGAGATCGTTGCCCTCCGGTTGCTGCTGCCCGGCGGAGTGTCGCTCTGGTCGCGCTTGTTCGGCGCGGACGTTCCGTACTCCGACGAAATCGAAATCGGCTGGGACGACGCCCGCGTGTCGATCCTCGCCGAGACATGACGGCTGACGCGATGAAAACGCCAAAGGAGAAAACAAACATGCCGACGCGACGTGCTTGCCGGTTCGACCGCTGCGGCGCTGGCCGCCTTCACGGCGCGTGCACGGGCCGCGACCACGCTGACATTCTGCTCGTGGGGCGGAGCGCTGAGCGATCTTGAGAAGAGCGCTCTGGTCGATCCCTTCGCCAAGCAGAAGGGGTTCGATGTCGTCGGCGTGTCGCCGACGAACTACGCGAAGCTGAAGGCGATGGTAGAGAGCGGAAAGCCAGAATGGGATCTGGTCGACACGGGCGGCCGCTTCATCTGGCAGGGCGCCGATCTGCTTGAAACGCTCGACATGTCGCTGATCCCGAATGCCAAGGCATTGGATCCCGGCTGGATGGCGACGAAAGGCATCTTCTCCTCCACCGGCGCGACGGTCATTGCTTGGAACACCAAGGCCTTCCCGGAAGGAAAGGCGCCGCAGTCCTGGAAGGACTTCTGGGATGTGAAGAACTTCCCGGGCCCGCGCGGGCTCTACAAGCCGTTCTACTACAACTACGAGGCGGCGCTTCTGGCCGCCGGCGTCGTGCACAAGGACATCTACCCCATCACCGACGCGAAAGCGAAGATGGCGATGGGCAAGATCGCCGAGCTTAAGCCCCACGTGAAGGTGTCGTGGAGCGCGGGCGCACAGCCGCCGCAATTTCTGTCCAGCGGCGAACTGGCGATGTCCTCAGCCTGGTCGGGCCGCGTACTGGCGATGATGAAGGAAAGCGCGCCCGCCGCGATGACCTATGCCGACGGCATCGCCTGGGGCAATGCATGGGTCGTTCCGAAGGGAACACCGAACGCAAGGCTCGCGATGGAGGCGATCAACTACGCGCTGTCTCCGGAAGCGCAGGAGCGGCTGCTGGATTTCGGCACCTACGGACCGGTCCTGGGCGCGGCGGCGGCGAAGGGAACGCCCGAGCAGCGCGAGCTGCTCGTCACCGCGCCCGAGAACACCAGCCGGATGCTGATCCTGAACGAGGAGCAGGCGGCGCTGTACTCCGCCAAGTACGAAAACGACTGGCAGCGGATGCAGCTGGGCTGATGGCGGCAATGTCGATGAAGGCGGGGGCGGGCGGAGCCGGGGCGATCGGCGCCGACCGCCTCGCGCCGCTCCTGGCGCCGCGCAGCATCGCCTTCGTCGGCGCGAGCCTGCGTCCCAACACGCCCGGCAACGACATGATGCGCATGATCCGCGCCGGCGGATACGAAGGCACGGTGTTCGGTGTCGATCCCAACGCGCGGGAGGTGGAAGGCTATCCCTGCGTGCCGGCCCTGGCCGACCTGCTTGCCGCGCCCGATCTCGCCGTGCTTTCGGTGCGCAACGACCGGCTGGAAGCGGCGCTGCGCGAAGCCGTGGCGGCGGGCGCGCGCGCAGCGGTGATATTCGGCTCCGCGCTGCTCGACGACGACACCGACCCGCCGCTCGCGCGACGTCTCGCCGCCATCGCCGCCGAGTCGGAAATGCCGATCTGCGGGCCGAACTGCATGGGATTCTACAACGACCTCGACCGGATCTGGGTGTGCGGATTCCCGAGCCCGCGCACGCCGGTGCCGGGATCGATCGCCTTCATCGCCCACTCGGGCAGCGTGTTCGGCGCGCTTGCGCACAACGATCCGCGGCTGCGCTTCGCCTTCGCCGTCTCCCCCGGCGGCGAGGCGACCGCGACCGTAGCCGACTACATCGCCTACGCGGTCTCGCGGCCCGAAGTGCGCGTGATCGGCCTCTTCATCGAAACCGCCCGCGATCCCGTGGGCTTCGCCGCTGCCCTGGCACTCGCGGCCTCCCGCGGCGTACCTGTCGTTGCGCTCAAGTTGGGGCGGACGGCGAAGGCGGCGGCGGCCGCGCTCACGCATACGGGTGCGCGGGCGGGCAGCGATCTGGCCTATGACGCGCTGTTCGACCGTCACGGTGTGATCCGCGTGGAAACGCTGGACGAGCTGGCGGTAACGCTGCTGCTGCTGTCGGCCGGCAAAGTCCCGGCGGCGGGCGGCCTCGTCGCCATCGGCGATTCGGGCGGCGAGCGTGAACTGCTCATCGACCTTGCCGACCGCGCCGGCGTGCCCCTTGCAACGCTTTCCGATGCAACGGCATCCGCCATCGCGGCGCGTCTCGACCCCGGCCTAGAAGCGGCAAACCCCCTTGATGCCTGGGGCACGGGCGCCGGCTTCGTCGAGCATTTCACCGCGTGCTTCGCCGACCTGGTCGCGGACCCCGCCGCCGGCATTGGCGTCTTCAGCGCCGATCTCCGCGACGGATACTACCTGCATCGCGGTTTTGCGGATGCCGCGTTGTCCGTTGCGCGAGGCACGGCGAAGCCGGTAGCGGTAATGACGAACTACACCCAGGTCCGGCATGACGCGCTGTCGGCGGAACTGACGGATGCGGGCGTGCCCGTGCTCGATGGCACCATGAACGGCCTCGTCGCGGTGCGCGGCGCGCTTGCTTATCGCGACTTCCTCGACCGGCCCGCCGACCCGCTTCCCAGCCGTCCGGCCCAGGCGGATTCGGCCCTCCCGCGGCTCATGGCAACGTCCACCCGCGACGGGGCGCTGGACGAGGCCGCAAGCCTCGCGCTGCTGGATGCCTGGGGCATTCCGACCATTCCGCGCGGCGCCGCCGATACCGCCGACGCCGTGCGCGCGGCGGGTGTCCGACTTGGCTACCCGCTGGTCTGCAAGACCGCCGAGCCGGGCATGCTCCACAAATCCGATGTCGGCGGGGTGAAGCTCAACCTTCGCGACGAAGCGGCCTTGCTGGCAGCCTATGCCGATCTCTCCGCGCGCCTCGGGCCGCGCGTACTCGTTGCGCGGATGGCGGCGCCCGGCGTCGAACTCGCGCTCGGCATGGTGCGCGATCCGCAATTCGGCCCCGTGGTCACGCTGGGCGCTGGCGGCACGCTGGTGGAGCTGCTGACCGACCGGCGCGCGGCGCTGGCGCCATTCGGCCCAGCAACCGCCCGGCGGCTGCTGGACGGGCTCGCGCTGCGCCGGCTGCTCGACGGCTATCGCGGCGCGCCCGCCGCCGATATCGGCCGGCTGGTGGAGGCGATAGCGCGCTTCTCCATGCTTGCCGCCGATGCCGCGGCGGTGGTGTCGGAGATCGACGTCAATCCGCTGATCGCCGGCGACGGCATCATGGCTCTCGATGCCCTCGTCATCGTCGCACGGGAGACCGCCTGATGGATCTCACCCTGCCGGGGCGCGCGCTTGAATGGCAGCAGCGCGCCCGCGCCTTTGCCGAAACGCAGCTTTTTTCCAACGAAGTCCAACTCGAACTCGAAGGCAAGCTGCCTCCCGCCACGCTGGACCGGCTGCGCCGCGCGGTGGTGGAGCATGGATTGAATGGCATCAATCATGCCGTCGATGTCGGCGGGCAGAGCTGCTCGCAGCTCGAACTCACACTCATCAACGAGGAACTCGGCAAGGCGACCGGTGCGCTGTGGGCCTTGGTCCCCCATCCGGCGGTCGCGCTGAAGCACGGCACCCCGGAGCAGATCGAAACCTACCTGCGGCCGAGCTGTGCCATGCAGCGGCGCGCCTGCTTGGCCGTCACCGAGCCGGGTGCGGGGTCGGACCCGCGCCAGGTGCGCACCCGCTCGGACCGGCGCGGCGACCGCTTCGTCATCAACGGCGAGAAGTAGTTCGTCACCTCGGGCGACGTGGCGGACTACATCATCGTCCACGCCAACGCGGACGGCGATCCCGACAAGCCGACGCTGTTCCTCGTCGATAAATCCCAGCACGGCGTGCGCATCGCGCGGGAGCCAAAATTCACCAACACCTACGTGTTCGGCCATCCCGAATTCGTCTTCGAGGATGTCGAGGTGCCGGAGACGCGCGTGCTGGGGCCAGTCGGCGGCGGCCTCGAACTCACCAAGGACTGGTTCGTGGAAGCGCGCCTGCAGATCGCCGCGAACACGCTGGGCGCGGCGATCCGTGCGCTGGAACTGGCGGATGCCTGGGCGAGCGAACGGCGGCAATTCGGCCGCCCGATCCGGGATTTCCAGTCCATCGAATTCATGCTCGCGGACATGGCCGTCGAGATCATAGCCGCGAAAAGCCTCGTCTACCGGGTGGCCTGGGAGATCGACAGCGGCGCCGACCGCAAGCGCGTCCACGCCCATGCCAGCGCGATCAAGCTCCAGGCCTCGGAGATGGCCGGCCGCGTGCTCGACAAGGCGGTGCAGATCTTCGGCGGCCGCGGCTACATGCGGGAGAACGCCGTGGAGCGACTGAACCGCGACGTGCGCGTGGACCGCATCTGGGAGGGCACGTCGGAAATCCAGCGCGTCGTCATCGGCGGCCAAATGCGCAAGCGCGGGCCGGAGGTTTTCTGCGGCTGGTGAGCCTCTCGATCAGCGTGCCGTGGTCCCGGACCAGAGGAAACGGCATCTCACGTCGATCAGGAGCTATGAAACGCCGCGCGCTTCGCGCCAAACTGGCCCATCATCGGACGGACGGGAAGCATGTCGGACCTGCCATCCTCGGCCCGCGTGGTCATCATCGGCGGCGGCGTGGTGGGAGTCTCGGCCCTCTACCACCTCGCCAAGGCTGGCTGGACCGACTGCCTGCTGCTCGAGAAGAACGAGTTGACCTCCGGCTCGACCTGGCATGCCGCCGGCAACGTCCCGACCTTCTCGGCGGCGTGGTCGATCATGCACATGCAGCGTTACTCGACCGAGCTCTACCGGCGCCTCGGCGAGGAAGTGGACTACCCGATGAACTACCACGTCACCGGGTCGCTGCGTCTGGCGCATACCGATGAGCGCATGATGGAGTTCGAGCGCGTCCGCGGCATGGGCCGCCACCAGGGCATGGACATCGAGATCGTCGGCCCGCAGGAGATCCGGCGCCGGTATCCCTTCCTGGAGACGCACGACCTGAAGGGCGCGCTCTACGATCCGAACGACGGCGACATCGATCCGGCGCAACTGACCCAGGCGCTTGCCCGCGGCGCCCGCACCATGGGCGCGCGCATCGTCCGCTTCTGCCCCGTCCTCGGCGCGCGCCGCGTGGCGGATGAATGGCGGATCGCAACCGCGCAGGGGGAGGTGGCCTGCCGGTATGTCGTCAATGCCGCCGGCTACCGCGCGCGGGAAGTCGGCCGCATGTTCGGCCGGGACGTGCCGATGGTGACGATGAGCCACCAGTACATCCTGTTCGAGGAAATCCCCGAGCTCGCGGCATGGTCGAAGGAGCAGGGGCGCAAGCTGCCCCTGCTGCGCGACGTGGACAGTTCCTACTATCTCCGCCAGGAAAAGAACGGCATGAACCTGGGCCCGTACGAGCGGCAATGCCGCGCGCACTGGGTCACGCCCGACGATCCGATGCCGGACGACTTCTCCTTCCAGCTTTTCCCGGACGATCTCGACAGGCTGGATTGGTATCTCAGCGACGCGATGCGCCGCGTGCCGATGCTGGGCCCCGCCGGGCTCTCGAAGGTCATCAACGGCCCGATCCCCTACACGCCCGACGGCAATCCGCTGATCGGCCCCATGCCGGGCGTGCCGGATGCGTTCGAGGCGTGCGTCTTCACCTTCGGCATCGCGCAGGGCGGCGGCGCGGGCAAGGTGCTCGCGGAATGGGTCACGCAGGGCCGCACGGAATGGGACATGTGGTCCTGCGATCCGCGCCGCTTCACCGATCATACCGATCCGCAATACTGCCTCGACAAGGCGCTGGAGGTGTACGGCCACGAATACGCCATCCACTTCCCCCGCCACGTCTGGCCGGCGGGACGGAACCGCAAGCAGTCGCCGCTGCACCCGCGGATGGCGGCGATGGGCGCGCAGTTCGCCCCCTACAACGGCTGGGAACGCGCCACCTGGTTCGCCGATCCGGGCGACGACACCTCGGAGCAGGCGAGCCTCACCTTCGCGCGCGAAGGACCGTGGCACCGGCGCGTGCGGGAAGAATGCCTCGCCGTCCGCGACGCCGCCGGCATCCTCGATCTGCCGGGCTTCTCGCGCTTCGCCGTCGGCGGGAATGGTGCCCGCGAATGGCTCGACGGTCTGATCACCGGCGCGGTGCCGAAACCCGGCCGTCTCGGGCTCGGCTACTTCGCCGATGCGGAGGGCAGGGTGGTCACCGAGATGTCGATCCTCGCGTTCGAGGACGGCACGTTCATGCTCATCACTGCGACCGCCGCGCAGTGGCACGACCGCGACTGGCTGCAGCGGCATCTGCCGCGATCCGGCGGCGTCGCGCTCGCGGACGTCACCGCCGACTGGTCCTGCCAGATTCTGTCGGGCCCGGCATCGCGCGCCATCCTGGCGCAGGTCTGCGATGCCGATCTTCGGCGGCCCTGGCTCTCGCATCAGCGCACGATCGTCGCGGGCCGTCCCTGCCTTCTGGTGCGCGTATCCTTCGCCGGCGAACTCGGCTGGGAACTGCACACCGCGCCCGCCGACACCGATGCCGTGTTCGACGCGGTATGGACCGCCGGCCGGCCGCACGGGCTCCGGCCCTTCGGCATGTACGCGCTCGACTCCCTCCGGCTGGAGAAGGGATACCGCGCCTGGAAGGCCGATCTTACGACGGACTACACGGTGCTGGAATCGGGCCTCGACCGCTTCGTCCGCTGGGACAAGGACGATTTCATCGGCAAGGCCGCGCTGCTGGCGGAGCGGGACCGCGGCGTCGCGCGGCGCTTCGTGACGCTGACCGTGGAGACGCCCCGCCATGACGCGGACCTGATGGCGATCGTCCGGCACGGCGAGGAGATCGTCGGCGAGACGACCTCCGGAGGCTGGGGCTTCCGCGTCGGCAAATCCATCGCCCTTGGCGTCGTCCGCGCGGACCTCGCCGAGCCCGGCACGCCGCTGGACGTGGAGATCATGGGCACGCGCTATCCCGCAAGGGTCGAGGCCAACCAACCGCTGTGGGATCCGCGCAACGAAAGGATCCGCGCATGAGCGCCTCGCACGCCAACGATCCCGTGCCCGAGGACAGGATCGAAGCTCTCATCGCTGCGCATCGCCCAGGCTATGGCCTCGCGCGGGCGTTCTACACCGATCCCGCCATCTACCGGCGCGACATCGAACGGGTGCTGCACCGCCACTGGCACTGCCTCGCGCACGAGAGCGTCATCCCGCGCCCGGGCGATTTCGAGCTTTTCTATTTCGGTGACGACACGATCATCCTGACCCGCGCGCAGGACGGCACGGTGCGCGCGCTGCTGAACATCTGCCGCCACCGCGGCGCCGAGGTCTGCACGGAGCGGAAGGGAAACGCGGCGTTCTTCGTCTGCCCCTACCACGCCTGGAGCTACGGTATCGACGGCAGCTTGCAGGCGGCCCGCCTGATGCCGCCCGGTTTCGACAGATCGACCTTCGGCCTGAAGCAGCTCCAGACCACGATCGAAGCCGGCCTGATCGTCGTCTCCTTCGCCGCGAAACCGCTGGATTTCAGCCATGCCGCACGTGCGCTGCGCGCCAGTTGCGGCGAATACGGCTGGGACGCGGCGAAGGTGGCGCACCGCCGGACCTACGCGCTCGACGCGAACTGGAAGATCGCGGTCGAAAACTATGTCGAATGCTACCATTGCAGCCCGGCGCATCCGGAATACTCCCGCACCCACGCGCTGGAGCGTCCGCCGGAGCGGATCGCGGGCATGAACGCCGCGATGGAGGCGCGCACGCGGGCGCTCGGCGTCTCCATCGTCAGCGGCGATCACTGGCGCAACTCCGCGTCGGGCGGCGAGGCGGTCGATACCTTCCGCTACGCGCTGCACAGGGGCGTCTCCACCGGCAGCGAGGACGGCTCGCCGCTCGCGCCGCTGATGGGCCGGTTCACGGATTTCGACGGCGGCGCGACATCCATCCATCTCGGCGGAACGACGTTCCTGGTCTGCTATCCCGACCACGGCATGATCTACCGCTTCATCCCGAAAGGCGTGGATGCCTGCGAGATCGAACTCACCTGGCTCGTGCGGAAGGACGCGCAGGAGGGCAGGGACTACGACCTCGGCCGCCTGACCTGGCTTTGGTCGATCACCACCGAGCAGGACAAGCGCATCATCGAACACACGGCCCGCGGCGTACGCTCGCGCTTCTTCACGCCCGGTCCGCTCGCGCCAATGGAGCAGAACGAGCGGCGCTACATCGCCTGGTACCTGGACGAACTCGCGCGCGCCTGACCCGGCGCGGGCGCCCCCCTTGCTGCATCGCAGCATCGGGGTGCTACACTGCGCCCATGGCTGGAAATATGCCTCGATGAAGGTCTGCGTCGTCGGCGCGGGCGC
>JAFEFJ010000300.1 GCA_018240635.1 Pseudomonadota bacterium
TGGCCGACCGCGTGGTGGTGATGAACCACGGCCTGATCGAGCAGGTCGGCCCGCCGCAGGAGCTGTACCACAACCCGGCGACGCGCTTCGTCGCGGGCTTCATCGGCAGCCCGGCGATGAACTTCCTGCCCTGCCGCGTGGAGGAGCAGAACGGCGGGCTGGCGGTGCGGCTGACGCCCGACCTGGCGCTGGCGGTGCCGCCGCAGCGCACCGCGCGCTACGCGCCCTACAAGGGCAAGCAGATGGAACTCGGCATCCGGCCCGAGCACTGCTTCGAGTATCACGACAACCGCAAGCCCGGCGTGACGACGATGAACGCGAAGGTGGATGTGGTCGAGCCGATGGGCATGGAGACGCTGATCCACTTCTTCATCGACGGCACGCCGGTCTGCGCCCGCGTCGATCCGGCGACGCACGCCGCGCCCGAGGAGATGCTGCCGCTGTCGGTGGACATGAACCAGATGCACCTGATGGACCCCGCCAACAACGGCCGCGTGGTCTGAGGGGCAATGGCACAGGACGCGACGACCACCGTTCCGGCGGAGGTACTTGAAGGGTTCATCGCCGAAATCTTCGCCAAGGCGGGCTGCAAGCGCGAGGAAAGCGCGCGCATCGCGCACCACCTGCTGTCGGCCAACCTGACCGGGCACGACAGCCACGGCGTGATCCGCACGCCGCGCTACGTGCTGTGGCTGCAGGAAGGCAAGGTGAAGGCCGGGCAGTCGATCACCGTGGTGCACCAGACGCCGACGCAGGCGCTGGTGGACGGCAACTGGGGCTTCGGCCAGACCATCGGTCCGCAGGCGGTCGATCTCGGCATCGCCAAGGCGAAGGCGAGCGGGCTGGCGGCGGTCGGCCTGCGCAACGCCGGCCATATCGGACGCATCGGCGACTGGGGCGAGCGCGCGGCGGCGGCGGGGCTGATCTCGATCCACTTCGTCAACGTCGCCGGCGGCGAGCTTGTGGCGCCCTATGGCGGCGTGGACCGGCGCTTCTCCACCAACCCGGTCTGCATCGCGGCCCCCACGCCGAACGGCCCGCTGGTGCTGGATTTCGCGACCTCGATGGTGGCGGAAGGCAAGGTGCTGGTCGCCTCCAATGGCGGCAAGCCGGTGCCGCAGGGCGCGCTGATCGGCCCGGACGGCACGCTTTCGGCCGATCCGCGGATGCTGTACGGCGAGATCGAGGGCACGCATGTGCGCGATTCCGCCAACGGGCTTGGCGCGCTGCGCACCTTCGGCGAGCACAAGGGATCGGGCCTTGCGTTCATGTGCGAGATCCTGGCCGGCTGCCTGACCGAAGGCGGCACCTCGGGGCCGATTCCGGGCGGCAAGCGCGGGCGCATCGCCAACGGGATGCTGTCGATCTACATCGCGCCGGGCAGCTTCGGCGCCGCGCATTTCGAGCAGGCGGCGCGGGATTACGTGGAATACGTGAAGGCCTCGCGCCCCGCGACGCCGGGCGTGGAGGTGCTGGTGCCGGGCGAGCCGGAGGCGCGCACCCGCGCGGTGCGGATGCGCGACGGCGTGCCGCTGCAGGCCACCACCTGGGCCGCGATCTGCGCCACGGCGCAAAGCCTGGGCCTGACCCCGCCCGCGGTGGGCGTGCCGAACACGCCGGCGGGGTAGGCGATTGGGGCAGGCTGCAAGCCCGCCAGACCGCGGAGAGGTGCAGCCGCTTCCTGCGTGCTTCTGGATTGATATGCGCGGCGCTGATGCGCATTATTAATGCGCATAACCGTGCGAGGTCGTGCCGTGTCCCGCTCTGCTGCCACTGCCCAGCCGCCTGCGCCGGCGCGCAAGGCGACCAACGTGACGCTTCCCGAGACGCTTCTGCAGGAAGCACGCACGCTCGGCATCAATCTTTCCCAGGCCTGCGAACGCGGTCTGCTGGCCGCCGTCGCGGAGCAGCGGCGCACACGCTGGCTTGAAGAAAACCGCCACGCAATCGACGCCTGGAACGAGCACGTCGAGAAACATGGCGTGCCTCTTGCGGCCTTTCGCCAATTCTGATGGCGCGACTCGATGTCCATCCGATGCCGGGTGGCGCATCGGGTGGCTACATTCTCGACGTTCAGGCTGACCTGCTTTCGGGCCTGGCAACCCGCACGGTCGTGCCGCTCGTGCCGGAAAGGTCAGCACCGGTAGCGATTCGCGATCTGAATCCGATCTTCGACATTCAGGGCGAACGCCACGTGATGCTGACACAAGCGATTGCGACGGTTCCGGCGCGTGAACTGAAGCGCCCCATTGCCTCGCTCACGCAGGAGCATGACCGGATCACACGCGCGCTGGATATTCTGCTTCTCGGGTTCTGACGGGCGTTCTGAGGTTTGCGGCGTTGCCACGCAGCAGGGAGTTCCGCACTCTTAGCGAGACATGCACCTGAGCGGGAGCGGCGTGGTGGCGGCGGAGATTCCTTCCGAGTTCATGGATCTGCTGACGGAGAAGAAGGCGCTCGCCCATGTGGCGATGGTGACGAAGGACGGCGCGCCGAACGTCACGCCGGTGTGGTTCGAATGGGTCGATGGGCGGCTGCGCTTCGTCGCGCAGACCTGGACGATGAAGGCGAAGACGCTGCGCGAAGGCTCCAGGGTCGCCGTCGCCATTGTCGATCCCGACAACCCGTACCGCTACATGCAGCTGCGCGGCATCGTCGAGACGATCGTCGAAGGCACCGAGGCGTATGTGGATCACCTGTCGATGAAGTATCTCGGCACGCCCTATCCGCACAAAAAGCCGGGCCAGGAACGGCGGATCTTCTCGATCCGGCCCGACAAGGTGCAGGTGCTGGCGTAGGGGACCGGGTGATGCAGCGCGAGGACCTGATCTTCGTCGGCACCTGCGACCTTGCCGGCCTGGTGCGCGGCAAGGCGTTTCCGGCCGCCGACGCTGCCGCGCGGCTGCGCCGCGGCGTGGGCTTCACGCACAGCAACATCATGATGTCGGCCTTCGGGCCGATCTACGCCACGCCCTTCGGCACCGAGGGCGACCTGATGCTGGTTCCGGACGAAACCACCATGGTGCAGGTGCCGTTCGACGACGGCCCATCGGAACGCTTCTACCTGGGCGACCTGCGCGCCACCGACGGCGGATACTGGGACCACTGCCCGCGCCATTTCCTACGCCGCGCGCTGGACGCGCTGCACGAGGCCACCGGCCTGTCGCTGCTGGCCGCCTTCGAGCAGGAGTTGGTCTATACCGGCGTCGAGGACCGTCCGGGCTCGCCCTATTCGCTGGATATGTTCCGTCGCCAGAACGCCTTCGGCGAGGCGCTGATGGGCGCGATCCGGCAGGCGGGCGTGGTGCCCGATTCCTTCCTGCCGGAATACGGGCCGCGCCAGTTCGAGATGACGGTGAAGCCCACGATCGGGCTGCGCGCGGCGGACGAGGCGGTGATCGCGCGGGAAATGGCGCGCGGCGTTGCCTGGCGGCTCGGGCATCGCGCGATCCTGTGCCCGATGCTGGAGCCGGACGGCGTGGGCAACGGCACGCATATCCATTTCAGCCTGTGCGGGCCGGACGGCGCGCCCGCGACGCACGATCCCGCCGGGCCGCACGGGCTTTCCGCCGTGGCCGCGGCCTTCGCCGCGGGCGTGCTGCACCACATGCCGGCGATCGCCGCGGTCACCGCGCCCTCGGCCGCGTCCTACTACCGGCTGACGCCGAACCGCTGGGCGCCGACCTGGACCAACCTGGGCGAGCGCGACCGCGGCGCGAGCCTGCGCGTCTGCCCCGTGTTCGCGCCCGAGGACGACGCCGACGCGGCGCGGCAGTTCAACCTGGAATACCGCGTCTGCGACGCCTCCGCCTCGCCCTACATGGCGCTCGGCGCGCTGGTGTTCGCGGGCGTGGACGGCATCCGCAAGGGAATGGCGCTGCCCGCCGCGCCCGCGCGCGGGTTCTGGGACATGGACGAGGCGGAGCGCGCCGCCGCGGGCGCGCGGCCCCTGCCCCGCAGCCTGGACGACGCGCTGCGCGCGCTGGCCGCGACGCCGGAAGCGGGCGAGTGGTTCGGCGCGCGCTTCCTGGCGGCCTACCAGATGTTCAAGCGGTCCGAGTTGCAGGCGCTGGAGGGGCTGGACGACCGCGGCATCTGCGCGCGCTACGCGGCGGTGTACTGAGATGACGCAACTGCTTTCCCGCGACGTGCCGATCGAGCCCGCGCACGCGGCGCTGCTGGTGATCGACATCCAGAACTACACCGCGCGCCCCGACGGCGGCGAATACGCGGCGATGGACCCGGCGGCGCGCGAGGCGCGCTACGGCCGCTTCTTCCGCGAGCTGCGCGAGACGGTGGTGCCCAACATCCGCCGCCTGCAGGACGCCTGCCGCGCGGCGCAGATCGAGGTGATGTTCACCGTCATCGAGAGCCTGACGCGGGACGGGC
>JAFEFJ010000301.1 GCA_018240635.1 Pseudomonadota bacterium
TCCGGCGGCGGCCGGCTCGGCGTCCTCCGCGCCCGCCGCGCCGTCCGATCAGCCGACGCCGCTGTCGGATGCGTGGCTGCCGCGCCAGGCGGCGGAGATCCAGGCGCTCGACAAGGTGAACGGGCGCTCCACCGTGCTGACCGTGCCGGTGGGCAAGAGCGCCTCCTATGGCTCGCTCACCATAACGGTGCAGGCCTGCGTGGTGCGCCCGCCCGACCAGCCGCAAGACTCGGCGGCCTATCTGGTGATCGCCGACAGCCATCCCGACGAGCCCGGCTTCACCGGCTGGATGGTGCAGGATTCGCCCGCGCTCGCGATGCTGCAGCACCCGATCTACGACATCCGCGTGGTGGGATGCCGGTCCTGACCGCGCTGCCGCCCTTCGCGCGCGCGGCTCTCCTGCTCGATCTCGACGGCACGCTGCTCGATCTGGCGCCCACGCCCGATTCGGTGGTGGTGCCCGATGGGCTGCGCGGCGACCTGCGCGCGCTGCGCGGGCGCCTCGGCGATGCGGTGGCGGTGGTCACCGGCCGGCCGATCGCGCAGGTGGACGCGCTGCTGGCGGACGCGCCCTTCGCGGTCGCGGGCGAGCATGGCGGGGCGATCCGCCACGCGCCGGGCGATCCCGTCGCGCGCGCGCCGCTGCGCGATCCGCCGCCTGAATGGCTGGAAGCGGGGCGGCGCATCGCCGCCGCGCATCCCGGCGCGCTGTTCGAGCCGAAAAGCCGCGGCTTCGTCCTGCACTACCGGCTCGCCCCGCAGGCGGGTGCCCCGATGCGCGCCGCGCTCGATGCGCTGCTCGACGGCGCGGAGGGCTTCGCGCTGATGGCCGCGCACATGGCGTGGGAGGTGAAGCCGCTGGGCGCCGACAAGGGCACGGCGGTGCGCGGCCTGATGGCGGCGCCGCCCTTCCGGGGACGTCTGCCCATTTTCATCGGCGACGACGTCACCGACGAGGACGGCATGGCCGTCGCGCGCGAGATGGGCGGCGCGGGACTGCGCGTGCAGGACGCCTTCGGCGCGCCGCAGGCGGTGCGCGACTGGCTCGCCGGCGCCGCGCGGCGCGACGACTGGCCGGCGCCCGGCGACCCGTTTCCCGAACGCGAGGACTGATCGCTCCGCCGCGTCGCGCGGCCGCCGGTCAATCGTCAAATTCGATCAAACTGACCGGGAAAATCGGTTTTACCTCTCCTCGGCCCGGCGCTATGCCTTAAGCAACGCAGCATAACGAGGAGGACGCCGGGACGACGCGGAGAAGGCCGGCACGCCGGGGCGATGCGCCCCCGCGGCGCGTGCGGCCCGCGAACCGACCATCATCGCCTGCCTGTGACGACGGCCGCCGGAGGACCGGGTATACAGGATCGTCGCAAACGAAATGGCACTGCAACGCGCAGCGTGAGGAAAGAGGGACACATGGACGAAACATCAGAGAGCAAATGCCCGTTCACGGGGCACACCCGGATCGTGGCGCGGGCCAACCGTGAATGGTGGCCGAAGCAGCTCAACGTGGACGTGCTGCACCGCAACTCCGCGCTGTCCGACCCGATGGGCGAGGCCTTCGACTACGCGAAGGAATTCAAGACCCTCGACCTCGACGCCGTGATCAAGGACCTGCACGCGCTGATGACGGATTCGCAGCCCTGGTGGCCGGCGGATTTCGGCCATTACGGCGGGCTGTTCGTGCGCATGGCGTGGCATGCCGCCGGCACCTACCGCATCGCCGACGGACGCGGCGGCGCGGGCACCGGGCAGCAGCGTTTCGCCCCGCTGAACAGCTGGCCCGACAACACCAACCTGGACAAGGCGCGCCGCCTGCTGTGGCCGATCAAGCAGAAATACGGCCGCAAGCTGTCCTGGGCCGACCTGCTGGTGCTCGCGGGCAACGTCGCGCTGGAATCGATGGGCTTCAAGACCTTCGGCTTCGGCGGCGGCCGCGCCGACACGTGGGAGCCGGAGGAGATCAACTGGGGTCCCGAGAGCACGTGGCTCGGCGATGAGCGCTACAGCGGCGACCGCGACCTGGCGAACCCGCTGGGCGCCGTGCAGATGGGCCTGATCTACGTCAATCCCGAAGGCCCGAACGGCAACCCCGATCCGGTCGCGGCGGCGCGCGACATCCGCGAAACCTTCGCCCGCATGGCGATGGACGACGAGGAGACGGTGGCGCTGATCGCGGGCGGCCACACCTTCGGCAAGACGCACGGCGCGGGCGATCCGGCGCACATCGGGCCGGAGCCCGAGGCCGGCGCCATCGAAGAGCAGGGTCTGGGCTGGAGGAGCACCTTCGGCACCGGCATGGGCAAGGACGCCATCACCGGCGGTCCGGAAGTGATCTGGACGCAGACGCCGACGCAGTGGAGCAACCACTTCTTCGACAACCTGTTCAAGTACGAGTGGGAACTCACCACCAGCCCCGCCGGCGCGAAGCAGTGGCGCGCGAAGAACGCCGAGCCGTCGATCCCGGACCCGTTCGATCCGAACAAGAAGCACGTGCCGACGATGCTGACGACGGATCTCTCGCTGCGCTTCGATCCCGCGTACGAGAAGATCTCGCGCCGCTTCCACCAGAATCCCGATCAGTTCGCCGACGCCTTCGCGCGCGCGTGGTTCAAGCTGACCCACCGCGACATGGGGCCGGTGGCGCGCTACCTCGGCCCGCTCGTGCCGAAGGAAACGCTGATCTGGCAGGACCCGGTGCCGCCGGTCGATCACAAGCTGGTGGACGCGGCCGACATCGCGGCGCTGAAGGCGAAGGTGCTCGCCTCCGGCCTGTCGGTCTCGCAGCTCGTCTCCACCGCCTGGGCCTCCGCCTCCACCTTCCGCATCTCCGACAAGCGGGGCGGCGCCAACGGCGCGCGCATCCGGCTTGCGCCGCAGAAGGACTGGGCGGTGAACAACCCGGCGCAGCTCGCGGCTGTGCTCGGCAAGCTTGAGGCGATCCAGAAGGAGTTCAACGCCTCGGCCTCCGGCGGCAAGAAGATCTCGCTTGCCGACCTGATCGTGCTGGCCGGTGGTGCTGCGGTGGAGAAGGCGGCGAAGGCGGCGGGCATCGACCTGACCGTCGGCTTCACGCCGGGCCGCACCGACGCCACCGCCGAACAGACCGACGCGCATTCCTTCGCCGTGCTGGAGCCGCGCGCCGACGGCTTCCGCAACTATCTCAGCGGCAAGGAGTTCATGGAGCCGGAGGAGGCGCTGGTCGACAAGGCGCAGCTTCTGAACCTGACCGCGCCGGAAATGACCGTGCTGGTCGGCGGGCTTCGCGTGCTCGGCGCCAACGCGGGCGGCGCGAAGCACGGCGTGTTCACCAGCAAGCCTGAGACGCTGACGAACGACTTCTTCGTCAACCTGCTGACCATGGACACGGTGTGGCAGCCCGCCGCCGAGCGCGGCGTCTACGAGGGCCGCGACCGCAAGACCAACGCGCTGAAGTGGACCGGCACGCGCGTCGATCTCATCTTCGGCTCGCACGCCCAGCTCCGCGCGCTCGCCGAGGTGTATGGATCGAGCGACGCGAAGACGAAGTTCGCCAAGGACTTCGCCGCCGCCTGGACCAAGGTGATGGAACTGGACCGCTACGACCTGGCCTGATACGGGTCAGACCGCTACGACAAGGAACGGCCCCGCTTCGGCGGGGCCGTTTTCGTTTGAGCCGCTTCTTCTCACCCCAACCGCGCCGCCACCTCCCGCGCCCGCGCGGCGGCCGCCCGCGCCATCTGTGCGCACTCCCCGGTGTACGCCGTCGGATCGAGCAGCGCGCGGATCGCCGCGGCGTCCAGCCGCGCCGAAACGCGCGGATCGGCCGCGAGCAGGTCGGCGAAATTCTCGTTCCGCACGAAAGCATCCTGCGCCGCGTCGTACACAGCATCGTGCGCGTGCTGCCGGCCGATCGCCTGGCCCAGCGCCAGCATCACCGCCTCCGCCATGATGAGCCCGCCCCCCAGGTCGAGGTTGCGGCGCATCCGGCCGGGATCGAGCCGCAGCCCCCGCATCACCACGGCCAGCCGTTGCAGCATGTCGCCCGCCTGCACGCAGGCGCGCGCCTCGGCCTGGCGCATCATCAGCGTGTTGGTGCGGTCGGCCTCGTGCTCGGTCTGCATCGCCTCCAGCGCCAGCGGCACGATGGAGCGGATTTCGGCGGCGGCGGCGATGATGTCCTGCGTCAGTTGCGGGTTGCGCTTCTGCGGCATGGTGGAACTGCCCACCGTGCCGGGCGGCACCGGCTCCTCCACCTCGCCGAACTCCGTCTTCATCAGCGTGTAGACCTCGCGGCCGATCTTGCCGCAGGTCGCCGCCAGCATCCCCAGGATCGCGATGTATTCCGCCGGATGGTCGGCGATGCTGCGCGCCGGAACCGCCATCGGCGCCATCGCCAGCAGCTCCGCCA
>JAFEFJ010000302.1 GCA_018240635.1 Pseudomonadota bacterium
TTACACGAAATTCGGAAGTCAACGAATTTCGTAATATGACCATGCCCCGCCCTCGCGGGGCGCGCGCCACTATGCCTGAAACCGCGCCCCGATGGTGCCGTCCGGCGGCGGCAGCTTGCCGTCCTCGTTCAAGGCATGCGCGTCGAGCCATCGTTCCGACGCGGCGAGCAGCGCGGGATACGCCGCCGCGCACAGCGCGCGGGCCTCGCGCCCGGGCCAGTCCTCGGGGCGCAGCGCGTCGGGCAGGTTGGGATCGCGCAGAACGAGCCGCCGGTACTCGTGGATCAGCAGCAACCGGGCGACCAGCGCGTCCAGGTCCGTCAGGCCCGCCGCCGCATCGCGCAGCGGCATGAACGCCGCCAGGAACCGACGGTAGCCCTCGGCCAGCCGATCCGGCGGCCAGGCCTGCGCCGCGAGCCGGCGCGCGCCGTCGCCTTCCGCCACCGCGCGCAGCCGGATCGCCCCGCTGTCCGGCGCCGCTGCACCCGGCGGCGCCACCAGCACGCCGGACGCCAGAGTAGCGAACCCTGCCGCTTCCAGCGCCGCGCGGTCGGCGTCGCGTTTCGGCCCGTCCAGCACCGCCAGTGCGAACGCGCCGTCCCAGGCCGGCGGCCCGGCCGCGTAGATGCGGCGCTCGGCGGCGGCGAAGGTGTCGCGGCCCTTCTCGGCCAGCCGGTAGAACGCGTTGCGTCCCACCCGGGTGCGCTCCAGCCAGCCGTCGGAGGCGAGGCGCGACATCGCGGTCCGCACCACGTTGCCGCCGATGCCCGAGGCCTCGAAGATTTCCAGCAGCGTGCCCAGCCACAGCGACCCGCCGCGCGGCACCACCGCATCGCCGTACAGTGTGACGATGATCGACCAGGTGCGCGAGGGCTCGGCCCGCAGATGGCCGAGGATCGGGGCGAGGGCGGCGGAGTGCGGCATCCGCCCAGCGTCTTACGGCTGAATGTTCTCTTTGCAAGCGGCGGGGCTTGTGGATCCCCCGCCGCCGCCGAACAATCCCGCCGGCCAGGGGAGGGACACGATGAGCGAAGTGGCGGTGATCGGCGCGGGCACGATGGGGCACGCGCTCGCGCTCGTGTTCGCGCTGGGCGGGCACAATGTGTGCCTGACCGACAGCAACAAGGCGACGCTGGAGCGCGCGCCGGCGCTGATGGCGACCGCGCTGGAAACGCTCGCCGAGGCGGGCGAGGTCAGCCCCGCGTTCAAGGAACGCGGAGTCGGCCAGTCGGTTCGGCTATGCGCCACCCTCGATGAAACGGTGCGCGGCGCCGATCTGGTGGTCGAGGCCATCATCGAGACGGTCGATGCGAAGCGCACGCTGTACGAACAGCTCGTGCCGCTGATGAAGGACGACGCGATCCTGGCCAGCAACACGAGCCAGCTCGACATCTTCCCGCTGGTGCCGGAGGCGCTGAAGCGCCGCACGCTGATCGCGCATTGGTACACGCCGCCCTATCTCGTCGATCTGGTCGATGTCGTCGGTGGCCCGGAAACCGATCCGGCGCATGTTGAAACCGTGCGCGCGATGCTAACCGCGATGGGCAAGGCGCCCATCGTGTTCGGCAAGTTCGTGCCCGGCTACGTCGCCAACCGTATCCAAGCGGCAATCGCGGCCGAGGTATATTCGCTGCTCGATGCGGGCCTGGTGACGCCGGAGGAAGTCGATCTTTCGGTCGTCCACGGCCTCGCGCTGCGCCTGCCGGTGGTCGCGGTGCTGGCGAAGGCGGATTTCACCGGCCTGCCGCTGGTGAACATGGTGCTGACCAACGGCAGCTACGTCCCGCCGCCCGAGCCGAAGCACAGCCCCACGCTGGAAGGGCTGCTCGCGGAAGGACGCACCGGCGTGATGGCCGGCAAGGGCTTCTTCGACTGGGGCGACGAGCCGCCAGAGGCGCTGTTCCGCGAGCGCGACAGGCGCCTGTTGAAACTAAAACAGGCGCTGCGCGGTATCCCTCCGATGCTGGGCAAGGAGAGCTGAACCATGGCGATTCACTACGATCTCGCGGGCAGGACCGCTCTCGTCACCGGCGGCGCGTCCGGCATCGGGCTGGCCACGGCCATGCAGCTTGCGCGCAACGGCTGCACCGTCGCGATCAACCACCTGCCCGACGACCCGCGCGGGCCGGAAGCGGTGGCGCGTCTCGTCAACGAGGGCCATCGGGCCGTCGCCGCGCCCGGCAATGTCGGCGATGCGGCGGACGCGGTGCGCATGGTCGAGGCCGCGATCGACAAGCTCGGCCGGCTCGATATGCTCGCCAACAACGCCGGCACGCCCGCCACCAGCCGGATGATCCAGCCCCACGAACTCGACATGATCACCGAGGAGCTGTGGGCGACTGTGTTGCAGGTGAATCTTCTCGGCGTTTTCCGCTGCGCCAAGGCCGCCGCGCCCGCGCTGAAGGCGGTGCATGGCGCGATCGTCAACACCGCCTCCATCGCCGGCCTGCACAATCCGGGCAGTTCGCTCGCCTACGGCGCCACCAAGGCGGGCGTCGTCAACCTGACGAAGAATCTGGCCCGCGGCCTTGCGCCGGAGGTGCGGGTGAACGCGGTCGCGCCAGGTGCGGTGGACAGCCCGTGGATGGTCGAGTGGACCAACGAGCAGCGCGCCAACTCGATCGAGCGCGCCGCCCTCAAGCGCCGCTGCACGCCCGACGACATCGCCGAGGTGATCGTCTTCCTCGGTTTCGGCGCCGCCATGGTCACTGGCCAGACCGTCGTGGTCGATGGCGGGCTCACGCTGTAGTCATTGGCAACGAACCAGTCGCCGGCCGCGCTGCCCTCTGCCCAAGGGCGGGGTTGCACGGAAACGTGATCGCCTGTTAGCTGCCCAGAATGCGCCGTGCGGCGGCCGCATTATTCGCGCCGCACACCGCACACCGCACACCGCACACCGTTGTATGCCGATAACAGTAAAGCACAGGCAACGACAATGTCCGGCACGACGTATTCGGTCACGACGGAGGCCCAGCTCAACGCCGATATTGCCGCGATCAACGCCGCCAGCCTGACCGCGGCCGCCGGCACCACGTACACGATCAACGTGACCACGTCGCTGGAGCTCACGTCGAACCTGACGGCGATCGACATGGCCGCGGGCACCAATCTGGTGATCTCGGCCTCGGCGCCCACACTAGTCAACGGCCAGAACAGGTATCGCGGCTTCGTCGATCTGTCGGGCAGCGTCACGCTCAACAACCTCACGCTCAGCAACATGCACGCCACGGGCGGCACGGGCGGCAATGGGCTGAAGCCGGGCGGCGGCGGCGCGGGGCTGGGTGGCGCGGTGTTCGTGGCGTCCGGCGCGTCGATGACGCTCAACGGGGTGAATTTCTCGGGCGACGTCGCACACGGCGGCGCGGGCGGCAAGAAGACCACATCCGGCATCGGCGCGGGCGGCAGCGGGGAGCCGAACGGCTTCGGCGCGGGCGGCGCGGGCGGCGTGGCCGGCGGGTTCGGCGGCGGCGGGGGCGGCGGCGCGTCGGGCGGTTTCGGCGCCGGCAGCAACGGTGGCGCGGGCGCCGCGATGGGCGGCGATGTCTTCGTGCAGCACGGCGGGGAACTCACCTATGGCGCGGGCACCGCCAAGGCCGGCCAGGTCGTGCCGGGCGGCGTCGGCGCGCATGGCTACGGCAGCGGCATCTTCATCCAGGGCAACACGTCGATCACGCTTGGCAGCGTCACCGTTTCGGGCGTGATCGCCGACCAGACGGGGTCGGGCGGCACCGGGGCGAGCGCCGGCGCGGGCAGCGTGATCGTCAACGGCGCGGCCACCCTGTCGGCGACCAACACCTATACTGGCGGCACCACGATCGTCGGTTCCCTCACCCTCGCCGCCAAGGGGGCGGCAGGCAGCGGGGCGATCACCTTCGGCGCGGGCAGCGCGCTGATTGCCAAGGCAGGCGATGGGCCCTCGAACACGCTGATCGGCTTCGCGCCCGGCGATAGCATCGACCTGCAGGGCGTGGGGCTCGAAACCGGCTACAGCGTCGGCGCGAACAACGCCGTAACCTTCACCGGCGGCACAGCCGTCACGCTGAACTTCGATCCCGCGCAGGACCTTTCCGGCCTTGCCTTCGCCTTCGGCGCCGATGCCGGCACGACCGGCACGATGGTTTCCGCTGTGCAGACGAAGTTCGTCGTCTCCAGCGAAGCCGATCTGAACGCGGTGCTGATCGAGATCGACAACGGCGGTCTGTATTCGGCGCTGGGCGTGGCATACACGATCACGCTGTTGAACGGGTTCTCGCTCAGCACCGATCCGAACGCCGTCAACCTCGCGTCGGGCGATACGCTCACAATCGATGGGGGCGGCAACGCGATCAACGGCGGCGGCCAGTATCGCGGCCTGTTCGTCTATGCCGGCGCGGTGACG
>JAFEFJ010000303.1 GCA_018240635.1 Pseudomonadota bacterium
CCCGGATTACTCGGCCGCCTTGGCGTGCATCAGCGGCTGCGCCGCCGCGATCGCCTTGACGATGTTGTGATAGCCGGTGCAGCGGCAGAGGTTGCCCTCCAGCCCGTGCCGGATCTCCGCCTCGGAGAGCCCCTGCGGGTTCTTCGCCACCAGGTCGATCGCGCTCATCACCATGCCCGGCGTGCAGAAGCCGCACTGCAACGCATGGTGCTCGCGGAACATCTCCTGCATCGGGTGCAGCGTGCCGTCGGCGGCCGCCAGCCCCTCGATCGTCGTCACCTTCGCGCCCTCGGCCTGCAGCGCGAGCATCGTGCAGGACTTCACCGAAACGCCGTCCACATGCACCACGCAGGCGCCGCACTGGCTGGTGTCGCAGCCCACATGCGTGCCGGTCAGCGCGAGCTTCTCGCGCAGCAACTCGACGAGCAGCGTGCGCCCCTCGACCTCGACCGTGTGCGGCGCACCGTTAACCGTCAGGGATACCTGAGGCATCGCTTTCCCCTCGTATTCGTTTCACGCTTGGCAGCCCGCCGGCCGCGTTCGGGCGGAGTGTGGTCACCCGCCCGGATGGCGGTCAAGCGCCCGCGTCGGTGTGCGCACCATCTATCGCCGGACCTCGGATCGTCAAGGAACCTGTCAGTGTTATCGGGCGCTTGGCGCTCGTTTCGTTATGTCCACTTATACATATCGAGGCCCGCCGCGCCGTCCTCAATGCGTCGCCGGCACCGCATCCAGATGGCAGGCCGACTGATGCTCGCGGTCGCCGATCGGGCGCAGCATCGGCTCCTCGGTGCGGCAGCGGTCGAAGGCGAAGGGACAGCGCGTGTGGAACCGGCAGCCGGTGGGCGGGTTGATCGGGCTCGGCACGTCGCCCGTCAGCACCATGCGGTCGCGCTTGGCCGTCGGGTCGGGCACCGGCACCGCCGACAGCAGCGCCCGCGTGTAGGGATGATGCGGCGTGGAGAACAGCGTGCGCCGGTCCGCCAGTTCCACGATCTTGCCCAGATACATCACCGCCACGCGGTGCGTCAGGTGCTCCACGATCGCCAGGTCGTGGCTGATGAACAGCAGCGCGAGCCCCAGCTCGTCCTGCAAATCGGACAGCAGGTTGACGATCTGCGCCTTCACCGACACGTCCAGCGCCGAGACCGCCTCGTCGCAGATGATCAGGTCGGCGCCCGGCGCGAGCGCGCGGGCGATGCCGATGCGCTGGCGCTGCCCGCCCGAGAATTCGTGCGGGAAGCGGCCGATGGCGTCGCGCGGCAGCCGGACCTTGTCCATCAGCCCCGCCACACGGTCGTCGATCTCGGAACGCGAGCGCGTCAGGCCGAAATTCACCAGCGGCTCGGCCAGGATGTCGCGCACCCGCATCCGCGGGTTCAGGCTGCTGAACGGGTCCTGGAAGACCACCTGCATCCGCCGGCGCATCGGCCTCAGCCGGGCCGCAGACAGGTTGTCGATGCGCTCGCCGTCCAGGAACACCTCGCCGTCGGTGGGATCGGTCAGGCGCAGGATGGTCTTGCCGACGGTCGATTTGCCGCAGCCGGACTCGCCCACCACCGAGAGCGTCTCGCCGCGCTTGATCGAGAACGTGACGCCATCGACCGCGTAGACCTTCGCGGTTTCGCCGCCCAGAAGCCCGCCCTTCACCGGGTAGTGCTTCTTCAGCGCATTCACTTCCAGCAGCGGTCGCGCGTCGCTCATGCCGCCATCCGCTCCCCGGCATAGTGGCAGGCGACCAGATGCCCGGCCGCCTTGGGTTCGATGGCCGGGGCCACGCGCCGGCACAGATCGGTCGCCATCGTGCAGCGCCCGGCGAAGGCGCAGCCGACGATGGGCTTGCGGAGCGAGGGCACGAGGCCGGGGATCTCCGCCAGCTTGCTGCGCCCGCCCGCCTGCAGCGACGAACCGAGCTTGGGCACCGCGCCCAGCAGGCCGCGCGTGTAGGGATGCATCGGGCGGGCGAACAGCGCCTCCACCCCGGCTTCCTCCACCTTGCGCCCGGCGTACATCACCACCACCCGCTGCGCCATTTCCGCCACCACGCCCAGGTCGTGCGTGATCAGCATGATCGCCGAGCCCATGCGCGTCTTCAGCTCGCGCATCAGATCCAGGATCTGCGCCTGGATCGTCACGTCGAGCGCCGTGGTGGGTTCGTCGGCGATCAGCAGCTTCGGGTTGCAGGCCAGCGCCATCGCGATCATCACGCGCTGGCGCATCCCGCCCGAAAGCTGGTGCGGATACTCGCGCACCCGCCGCTCGGGCGCGGGGATGCCGACCAGCGCCAGCATCTCGACCGCCCGCGCCTCGGCCTGGCGGGCGTTCATCCCCTGGTGGAGCCGCAGCGTCTCGCCGATCTGCCGTCCCACGGTCAGCACCGGGTTGAGGCTCGTCATCGGCTCCTGGAAGATCATCGAGATGTCGTTGCCGCGCAGGTCGCGCATCTCGGCCTCGGACAGGTCGAGCAGATTGCGCCCCTCGAACCGGATCTGCCCGGCGATCCGCCCCGGCGGCTCCTGGATCAGCCGCAGGATCGACATCGACGTGACCGACTTGCCGCAGCCGGATTCGCCCACGATCGCCACCGTCTCGCCGGCGTCGATGGAAAAGCTCAGCCCCTCCACCGCGCGCACCACGCCGTCGGGCGTGCCGAAATGCGTCTGCAGCTGGTCGACTTCGAGAAGGGCCATCTCAGGAGGCATCCGTAGGGCGGATGAGCGAAGCGTCATCCGCCATTTTTGGCGGCTGGATGGCGGATGGCGCCTGCGGCTTATCCGCCCTACGCGGCTTGAAGCGAACCATCACAGCCGCTTCGCCAGGCGCGGATCGAGCCAGTCGCGCAGCCCGTCGCCCATCAGGTTGACCGCCAGCACCGTCACCGACAGGAAGGCGGCGGGGAAGAAAACGATATACGGCTTCACCTGCCACAGAGCCCTTCCCTCGGCCATGATGTTGCCCCAGCTTGGAATGGTCGGCGGCGTGCCGGCGCCGATGAAGGACAGGATCGCCTCGGTGATCATCGCGGCGGCGCAGATATAGGTCGCCTGCACGGTCAGCGGCGCCACCGTGTTCGGCAGGATGTGGCGCAGGATGATCTTCGGCGCCCGCGTGCCCGACGCCACCGCCGCCTCCACATAAGGCTGCTCGCGCAGCGACAGCACCACGCCGCGGATCAGCCGCGCCACCTGCGGCACCTGCGAGACGGTGATCGCGGTGATCACGTTGCCGACCGAGCCGCGCGTCAGCGCCATCAGCGCGATCGCCAGCAGGATCGGCGGGATCGACATCAGCCCGTCCATCACCCGCATGATCACGCTGTCGAGCCAGCGCACGAAGCCCGAGATCACGCCGATCAGCACGCCCGCGACGGACGACAGCAGCGCCACCCCGAAGCCCACGATCAATGAGACGCGCGTGCCGTACATGACGCGCGAATACACGTCGCGCCCCAGCATGTCGGTGCCGAACCAGTAGATCGCGGACGGCGGGCGCGTGCGCTTGGCGGGCGCCAGCGCAGTCGGATCGACGGTGCCCAGATAGGGCGCGAAGATCGCGATGAACAGCATCACCCCCAGGATCGCCGCGCCGGCGACGAAGGTGGGATGGCGGTAGACGAGCGTGCCGAACTTGCCCCGCGCGCGCGGCGCCGGCAGCACGTCGGGCAGCGCGGGGGCGGCGCTGACGCCCTCGGGGATCGCGTCCGGCGGCATCGCGCCGGGGGGAATGGAGGTCGCGCTCAATACCGGATCCTCGGATCGAACAGCGTGTAGAGCAGATCGACGATCAGGTTCACCACCACGTAGCAGAAGCTGAACAGCAGCACGACGCCCTGGATCACCGGGTAGTCGCGCCGCAGGATGGCATCGACCGTCAGCCGCCCGAGGCCGGGGATCGCGAAGACGCTTTCGGTCACCACCGCGCCGCCGATCAGCAGCGCGACGCCGATGCCCACCACCGTCACGATCGGCACCGCCGCGTTCTTCAGCGCATGGACCAGCAGGATCGAGGTCTGCCCCACGCCCTTCGCCTTCGCCGTGCGCACGTAGTCCTGCGACAGCACCTCCAGCATCGTCGCCCGCGTGATGCGCGCGATCAGCGCGATATACACGCCGCCAAGCGCGACGGCGGGCAGGATCAGGCTTTGCAGGAAGGGCCAGAATCCGTCCTCGATCGGCGTGAAGCCCTGCACCGGGAGCCATTCAAGCTGCAGCGCGAACACGTAGGCCAGCAGATAACCCACCACGAAGACCGGCACCGAAAAGCCCAGCACCGCCGACAGCATCACCAGCCGGTCGATCCAGCCGCCCTGCTTCCACGCCGCCAGCACGCCCATCGGGATCGCCACGATCAGCGACAGCACCAGCGTGATGACC
>JAFEFJ010000304.1 GCA_018240635.1 Pseudomonadota bacterium
CTCGATCCGGTCGGCATCCTGCTCGCGGGCCTGCTGATGGCGCTGCTCTACCTGGGCGGCGAGGGGTTGCAGATGAGCCAGCAGCTCCCGCTCGCCGTCACCGGCGTGATCCAGGGCATGCTGCTGTTCTTCCTGCTCGCCGCCGACGCCTTCGCGGGCTACCGGCTGCGCCTGGTGCGGACCGCGCGGCATGCCTGAGAGCCTGCCCGGCGCCGTCGCGCTGCTCGCCGTGCTGGTCGCGACCCTGCGCGCCGCGACGCCGCTGATCATCGCCGGCATGGGCGAGCTGATCGCCGAGAAGAGCGGCGTGCTGAACCTGGGGCAGGAGGGGATGATGCTGGTCGGCGCGGCGGTGGGCTTCATCGCCACCGCGGCCACCGGCAGCCCGGCGCTCGGCCTGCTCGCCGCGATGGCGGCGGGGGCGGCGATGGCGCTGCTGTTCGGCGTGCTGACGCTGACGCTGACGGCCAACCAGGTCGCGACCGGGCTCGCGCTCACGATCTTCGGCATCGGCCTCAGCGCGCTGATCGGGGTGCGTTTCGTGGGCACGCCGATCCCCGGCCTTGCCACCGTGCTGTGGCCCGGGCTCGCGCACGCCTCTCCGCTCTGGCAGCAACTGCTGCTGCTCGATCCGCTGGTGTGGTTCTCGCTGCTGCTCGCGCCTGCCGCGCAGTGGTTCCTGTATCGCACGCGCGCGGGGCTGATCGTGCGCGCGGTCGGGGAATCGCACGATGTCGCGCATGCGCTGGGCTACTCCGTGCTGCGCATCCGCTACCTGACCACGCTGTTCGGCGGCGCGATGAGCGGGCTGGCGGGCGCCTATCTCTCGCTCGCCTACACGCCGATGTGGGTGGAGAACATGGTGGCCGGGCGCGGCTGGATCGCGCTGGCGCTCGTGGTGTTCTCCACCTGGAAGCCGGGCTGGCTCGCGATCGGCGCCTGGCTGTTCGGCTTCATCACCATCGCGCAGTTCGAGGCCGAGGCGGCGGGCCTGTCCGTCTCGCCGAGCCTGCTCGCGACGCTGCCATATCTCGCCACAATCGTGGTGCTTGTGCTGATCTCGCGCGACGCGGTGGGGCTGCGGCTGAATGCGCCCGCAGCCCTCGGCAAACCGTTCCGCCCCACCGTATGATCCCCCGCGCCCTTCCGGAGATGTCCATGACCACCACCCGCCGCACGCTTCTGCGCACCTCGCTCCTGGCGCCCGCGATTGGCGCGCTCGCGGCCCGCGGGGCGCGGGCGGACGGGCCGCTGCGCGTCGCCTTCGTCTATGTCGCGCCGATCGGCGACGCGGGCTGGACCTACCAGCACGAGCTTGGACGGCGCGCGATGGACAAGGCGCTGGGCGACAAGGTCTCGTCCAGCTACGTCGAGGACGTGGCCGAGGGCGCGGACGCCGAGCGCGTGATCCGCAAGCTGGCGACCGACGGCAACCAGCTGATCTTCACCACCTCGTTCGGCTACATGAACCCGACGCTGAAGGTGGCGCAGCAGTTCCCGAAGATCTATTTCGACCACGCGACGGGCTACAAGCGCGCGGCCAACGTGGGCACCTATTCGGCGCGCTTCTATGAAGGGCGGTATCTCGCCGGGCTGATCGCGGGCCGCATGAGCAAGTCCGGTATCGGCGGCTATGTGGCGGCCTTCCCGATCCCGGAGGTGGTGCAGGGCATCAACGCCTTCACCCTCGGCGCGCAGTCGGTGAACCCCAAGTTCACCACCAAGGTGGTGTGGACCAGCTCCTGGTTCGATCCGGGCAAGGAGCGCGCCGCCGCCGACACCATGATCGCGCAGGGGGCGGACATCGTGACGCACCACACGGATTCCACCGCCGTGGTGCAGGCGGGCGAGGAGAAGGGCGTCTATTCGATCGCCTACAACTCCGACATGTCGAAATACGGCCCCAAGACCTGCCTGACGGCGGTGACGATGATCTGGGACAGCTACTACATCGCCACCGCCAAGGCGGCGATCGAGGGCAAGTGGCAGCCGACCGACGTTTGGGGCGGCATCAAGGACGGCATGGTGGCGCTGGCGCCGCTGAATTCCGTGGTGCCGGTGGAGGTGGCGAAGGACGTCACCGCCAAGCAGGCGCAGATCGCGACCGGGCTGCTGAAGCCGTTCCAGGGGCCGATCACCGACCAGGACGGCAAGGAGAGGATCGTCAAGGGCGCCGCTTTGACCGACCAGGAAATCCTGGAGATGAAGTGGTTCGCCGCCGGCGTGCAGGGCAAGCTGTAGGGCGCGAAGCCTCAGCGCACCGGACCGGAACAGGACGGGAACGGCAACGCTTCGTTAAGCGCGGCATGGTGCAATCGCGGCCAGGCAGAACGGGACAGGGCGCGTGGCTGGCAGCAGGCTGGTGAACCGCAACATCGTCGCCGAGCGCGGCCGCACCTCCATGCGGCTGGAGCCGGAACTCTGGGACGCGCTCTTGGAAATCTGCCGGCGCGAAGCCGTCGATGCGGGCGAACTGGTCCGCAAGGTGGAGCGGCAGGGCCACGCCGGCGGACGGACCAGCGCGGTGCGGGTGTTCGTGCTGGCCTATTTCCGCGCCGCCGCGACCGAGGACGGGCATCTGGCGGCCGGGCACGGCACGCTGGGGCGTCCGGCGATGACGGAGTTGGCGGAGTCCGCGCTGGGGTGGGGGTAGCGGCGTGCCAGGAAACGTGCGCGGCGGGCGCGGTCGCGTCGCCTCACGCCTGCGGCGTCATTACGCGCGCGCGGCGCCCGCCCGCGTCACGACCAGTGGCCGGGGACCCAGTAGCCGCCGCGCCAGTGCGGCGGCACCCAGACGCGGTGCGGCGGGCCGTAGTAGTAGGCGGGCGGCGGCGGGTAGTACACCGGCGGCGGCGCGACATAGACCGGCCGCGGCGGGTAGTACACGGGCGGAGGGGGCGCGACATAGACGCCCGGAAGGCCGATCCCCACGCCGACGCTGACCCATGCCTTCGCCGGCTGCGGAGCCACGGCAAGGAAGGCCGCCGCCAGCGCGGCGCTGCCGGCCAGGGTGGCAAAGCGTTTTCCAAGACGCATGGGACGCACTCCTGCTCGACGATCCATGCGCGTGATGTAGGCCCCGTTTGTGGCCAGACCATGACATGAATGTTTCTTCATATCACGTTGGGAACTCACGATTTGCGGAGGGTCGTGGGGGGTCGGCAACGCGGATTGTCGGCCCCCGCGTCCCTCGTTGTCTCGTCATGGCCCGCCTCCGTGCCGGCCATCCGCGTCTTTGGTTTGGCCCGAGAAGGTCGCGGACGGTCGGGCCAAGCCCGACCACGACGATAGGACAACGGTTTCCGCCGGACGAGATCGGACCGACGGAAGGGCGCGGCCCTACTCCGCGGCCATCCGGGGCGGATCGACGATGCCGGCGGCGGTTTGCAGATCGACCGACAGCAGGCGGGAGACGCCGCGCTCCTGCATCGTCACGCCATACAGCCGGTCCATGCGCGCCATCGTCATCGGGTGGTGCGTCACCACCAGGAAGCGCGTGCCGCTGTCGCGCACCAGGTCCTCCAGCAGCGTGCAGAACCGGTCCACGTTGGCGTCGTCCAGCGGCGCGTCCACCTCGTCCAGCACGCAGACCGGGGCGGGGTTGCTGCGGAACACCGCGAAGATCAGCGACAGCGCGGTCAGCGCCTGCTCGCCGCCCGACAGCAGCGACAGCGTGGCGAGCTTCTTGCCCGGCGGCTGGGCGTAGATCTCCAGCCCCGCCATCAGCGGATCGTCCGAGCCGACCAGCGCCAGATGCGCCCGCCCGCCGCCGAAGACGCGGGTGAACAGCGCCTGGAAGTTGCGGTCCACGTCCTGGAACACCGCCGACAGCCGCTCCCGCCCCTCGCGGTTCAGGTGGCCGATCGAGCCGCGCAGCTTGGCGATGGCGGCGGTGATCTCCTCGCGCTCGGCCTCGATGGTGGCGATCTGCTTCTCGATCTCGGCGGCCTCGATCTCGGCGCGCAGGTTGACCGGGCCCATCTCCTCGCGCTCGCGCAGCAGGCGCTCGTGGCGGCGGCGGGCCTTGTCCTCGGCCTCCGGGCCGGTGTCGGCGGGCGGGTCGGGCAGGGCGGGGTTGGCGCCCAGCCGCTCCAGGATGCGCTCGGCGACCGTGCCCCATTCGTGATCGGCCTGCACGGCGGCGGCCTCGGCGCGCACCAAGGCCTCCCGCGTGGCCGACAGGCGCTGCTCGGCGGCGCGCGCGTCGCGGTCGGCGCCCTGGGTCTGCGCCAGCGCGGCGGCGAGCGCGTCGCCCGCGCGGCGATGCGCGGCCTCGGCGGCTTCCAGCGCATCGAGCGCCACGGCGCGGCGGGCGGCGATCCGGGCGGGCGCGTCGCGCAGCCCGGCGAGCTCCGCCTCCTGCGCCTC
>JAFEFJ010000305.1 GCA_018240635.1 Pseudomonadota bacterium
CTTCGGCATCGAAAGCCCGTCGGCCGCGTAGTCCGCGCCCGTGTAGACCGCGAGCACGCCGGGCGCCGCCTTCGCCGCCGCCGTGTCGATCCCCCGGATCGCCGCATGGGCGTGCGGCGAGCGCAGGAAGACGGTCCAGACCTGCCGCGGCAGTTCCACGTCGTCCTGGTAGCGCCCGCGGCCCGTCAGCAGCCGCAGATCCTCCCACCGCCGCACCGGCTGGCCGATGCCGAATTTCATCGGGGCGGGTGCTACGTCCATGCGGCGATGCTACCCGCCGAGCACGGCCATGAAGTCGGCCTGCACCAGCGCGCGGCTGTCCGGCGGCAGCGTCAGCGTGTGGCGGGCGGGGCGCGCCTCGGGGTCGGGGAACGCCTTCACCCACTCGTCGTTCAGCGCGGCGCGCTGGTTCACCGGGTCCTTCACCCAGAACGTCACCTTGATGATGTCGTCCAGCGTGCCGCCCGCCGCCTCGATGTCGTGGCGGATATGGGCGAAGACGTTGGCGACCTGCTGCTCCAGCGTCGGCGGCAGGTCGCGCGTGCCGGGATTGGCGCCGCCGATGACGCTGGAAACCACGATGTTGCCGATGCGGCTCGCGTTCGGGATCGGGTTCTCGTGCCGCGCCCGCGATCCGTTGACGCTGCGCCGGCGGCTCATTCTGCGGCCCGGAAGACGGGCACGTTCTCGCCCTGGTCCTCCAGCGCGCCCGCGCCCTCCGTGGGCCGCGCCTCGGCGTAGTTCAGCGCGGCGTCGATGTCGCCCTCCCACACCTCGCGCGGCAGTTCGTACAGCAGCTCCACGCCGTAGCCGTTCGGGTCGCGGATATACAGGCTGTGCGTCATGCCGTGCTCGACTCGGCGCTCGAACTTCACGCCGCGTTCCTGGAGATAAGCGAGATGGCCCAGCCAGGACTCGCGGTCGGGGAACGTGACGGCGAGGTGGTTGATGGCGCAGGGCATGCCGAACATCGACCAGTTCTCGGGCGGCGGCGGCAGGGCCGTGTTCTCCACCAGCGCGAGGTCGTGGTGGTTCATCTGCCCGTCGTGATCGCCGCTGTAGAAGCGCATCTTCGGCGGGTTGGGGCGCGTCGGGCCGGCCTTGAGTTCGCCCACCTGCCGGAAGCCGACCACTTCGGTCCAGAAACGGTGGCTTTCCTCGATGTCGCGGACATTCAGCACGATATGGTTGATGCCGCGGGGCGCGCCGGCGCGCGGCGTGGGGGACTGCGTCATCGGACGGCCTCCTTGGACGGTTTCCAGGGTCCGCGCCCGTTCTCCGGGCGCGGATCGTTGCGGTCAGCAGAAGACCACGCCCGCGCGCCGTCAAGCGCGCGCGCGTGGCGGGCGTTCAGGCGCCAGGAGGCGGCGGCAGGAAGTTGACCTCGCAGGTGGCCGAGATCGCCACCACCTCCATCGGGTCGGTCAGGTTGTGGATGCGGCTGAACAGCTCGTGCAGCTTGCGCGCGGGCGTGACCCAGAACAGCGAGCGCGACAGGCCGGTGCCGACATTCTTGTACGCGTGCGGAATGCCCATCGGCATCCGCGCCATCTCGCCCTTGCGCAGCGGATGGGTCTGCCCGTCGAGCGTCAGCTCCATCTCGCCGTCGAGCAGGTAGATGAACTCGTCCTGCGTCGGGTGGATGTGCGCGGGCACGAAGGTGCCGGCCATGCCGTGCACCTCGAAGGAGAACGAGGTGTCGCAGCTTTCCTTCAGGTAGTAGGTCTGCCCGAGAATGTTCCACACGGTTCCGCCATCGCCCGCGTTGGCAGGCGTGATGCCGGGATTGAGCAGACCCATCGGTTTCCTCCGTTGCTATGGCGCGGCGGCGACTGTCCCCCCACCCAGACCCTCCCCACAAGAGGATAAATTCCCCTCTCCGCCCGCTTGCGGGGGGAGAGGGAGGGGCCCATCGCGAAGCGATGGGAGGGTGAGGTGGGTTGTGCCTCCACCCGACCGCCCCTGGCATCCTCCACCTCACCCAACCCTCTCCGCCCCCAGGGGCGGAGAGGGCACATTCACAAACTCTCCCCCAGATACGCCGCCTGCACCGCGGGATCGTCGCGGATCGCTTCCGGCGGCCCGCTGGCGATCACCCTGCCCTGGTCCAGCACGCTGATCGTGTCCGCGAGCGCGAAGACGGCGGCCATGTCGTGCTCGATCAGCAGCACGGCCGGGCCGCCGCGCAGGCCCGACAGCAGCGACACGAGGCGGGCCGTCTCCTCCGGCCCCGCGCCCGCCAGCGGCTCGTCCAGCAGCAGCACGGCCGGATCGAGCGCCAGCGCCATCGCCAGTTCCAGTTGCCGCCGCTCCCCGTGGCTCAGGCGCGCGGCGGGCACGTCCGCGCGGTCGGCAAGCCCGAGCCGCGCGAGCACCTGATCGGCGGGCGCGTCGAAGCGCGCATCGCCCGCCGCACGGCGGAGGAAGCCCCAGCGCAGGCCCAGGCGGGACTGCACCGCCAGCGCCACGTTCTCCCGCACGCTCATCTCCGGCAGCACCGCCGTAAGCTGGAAGCTGCGCGCGAGCCCCTGCCGCGCCCGGCGGTGCGGCTTCAGGCGCGTCACGTCGCGGCCGTTCAGCAGCACCGCGCCGGCGTCGGGCGCCACGAAGCCGGAGACGAGCTGCATCAGCGTGGTCTTGCCCGCGCCGTTCGGGCCGATCACCGCATGGATCGCGCCGGGCGCGGCGTCGAGCGACACATGGTCGGTGACGGTCAGCGCGCCGTAGCGCTTCACCAGCCCGCGCAGCGACAGCGCCGGGTCAGGCATCGCGGCGCTTCCCGATGCCCGCCCCGATCCCGGCCAGCCCGCCGCGCAGGAAGATCACCGCAAGCACCAGCAGCGGGCCGTAGATCAGCGGCCAGTGCTCGGTGACGCGCGACAGCGCCTCCTCCAGCGCCACCACGGCGGCGGCGCCCAGGATGGCGCCGTGCAGGCTGCCGACGCCGCCCAGGATGACCATCATCAGCAGGTCGCCCGACCGCTGCCACGAGGCATAGGCGGGCGAGGCGAACTCGGCCTGGTTCACCAGCAGCACGCCCGCCAGCGCGCAGAGCGCGCCGCCGATCAGCGTGGCCGCGAGCTGGAGCGCGAACGGGTCATAGCCCAGCGCCTGCATCCGCGCGCGGTTCTGCCGCACGCCGCGCAGGGCGCGGCCGAAGCGCGAGGCGAGCAGCACGCGGCACAGCGCGTAGGCCAGCAAGAGGAGAAGAAGCGTCGCGGCGTAGAGCCCGCCCGGATGCGCCAGCAGCCGGACTCCCCCGATGGTGGTGTGTGCGTTGAGCGTATAGCCGTCGTCGCCGCCGTAGTCGGCGAGCGAGCCGAAGGCGAAGAACAGCATCTGCGCGAAGGCGAGCGTGATCATGATGTAGTTCACGCCGCGCGTGCGCAGCGCGATCGCGCCGGTGGGCAGCGCGAAGGCGACCGCCGCGCCGAGCGCCGCCGGCACGACATACAGCGCGTCGTTCATGCCCGCGGCGTCCAGCATCGCGACCGCGTAGGCGCCGAGGCCCAGGAACGCAGCATGGCCGAAGCTGACCAACCCGCCGCCGCCCAGCATCAGGTCGAGGCTGAGCGCGGCGAGCCCCAGGATCATCGCGCGCGTCGCCAGCAACATCACGAAGCCCGATTGCGCACCGAGCGGCAGGAAGGGCAGCACGGCAAGCGCCGCGAAGATCGCGGCGGGCAGCACCCAGCCGCGCATCACGCCCGCGTCGCCGCCGGGAACAGGCCGGCGGGCCGCACCGCGAGCACGGCGGCCATCACCAGGTAGATCAGCATGGAAGCAAGCGCCGGGCCGACACGCGCGGCGGCGGAGCCGTGCAGCACCAGGCGCACCGTGTCGGTTGCGACGGAACGGCCGAGCGTGTCCACCAGCCCGACCAGGATCGCAGCCACGAACGCGCCGCGCACCGAGCCGATGCCGCCGATGACGATGACGACGAAGGCGAGGATCAGCAGGTTGTCGCCCATGCCGGGCTCGACCGACACGAGCGGCGCGGCAAGGGCGCCCGCGAACCCCGCGAGCATGGCGCCCACGCCGAACACCGCCATGAACAGCCGCCCCACGTCGATGCCGAGCGCGCCGAGCATGGCGCGGTTCGAGGCGCCCGCGCGCACCAGCATCCCCGCCCGGCTGCGCCCGATCGCCAGCGCGAGCAGCAGCGCGACGGCGAGCGCGACCGCGATCAGCGCGAGGCGGTACACCGGGTAGCGCATCCCCGGCATCAGCGGCACCGAGCCCGACAGCAGATCGGGCATCGCAAGGGAAAGCGGCGCGGTCCCCCACAGCGTGCGCACCGCCTCGTTCAGGAACAGGATCAC
>JAFEFJ010000306.1 GCA_018240635.1 Pseudomonadota bacterium
GCAGCACCTTCAAGGTTTCGCGCGGAACGTTCGCCTTGGCATTGCACGACCACGTCACGCCCATCCTGCCGAGTTCCTTCGCAATCGCCTCGGCGCGCGGCAGGTTGTCGGTGAAGGTGTCATCGTCGAAGAAGAACTCGCGCACCTGCGGGAAGTAGGATTTCGCGAGCTTGATCTCGGCCGCCACATGCTCGGGCGAGCGCACGCGGTAGCGGTGCCCGCCCACCGTCTGCGGCCACAGGCAGAAGGTGCAGCGGGACTTGCAGCCCCGCCCCGTGTACAGCGACACGTAGGGGTGCATCAGGTATCCGATGAAATAATCCTCGATCCGCAGGTCGCGCTTGTAGACCTCCGTCACGAACGGAAGCTGGTCCATGTCCTCCAGGATCGCGCGGTCCTTATTGTGCACGATGGCGCCGTCCGGCCCGCGGTAGGAAATGCCGTCGATGGCGGCGAAGTCCCGCCCCTCGGCCACTTCCTTGATGGTGAAGTCGAACTCGTTGCGCGCGACGAAATCGACCGGCTCGCCCTTCAGCAGGCTTTCGTCCGGCTGCACCGCGACCTTCGCGCCCACGAAGCCGATCTTCAGCGACGGGTTCGCGTCCTTCAGCGCGCGCGCCACCTGCACGTCCGACGCGAAGGACGGCGTCGAGGTGTGCATCACGCACAAATCGTATTTCTTCGCCTCCTCCTTCACCGCATCGAGGCCGATGCGCGCGGGCGGGGCGTCGATCAGCTTGCTGCCGGGCACCAGCGCCGCCGGCTGCGCGAGCCAGGTCGGGTACCAGAACGACTTGATCTCCCGCTTCGCCTGGTAGCGCGCGCCCGCGCCGCCGTCGAAGCCGTCGAAGGACGGCGGATGCAGGAACAGGGTCTTCATCATGGCAGCGGCATATTCCTCTGGGGCGCCATCCCGGCCGGCGGATCGGCGGGGGGCGCGGATGCGGCAGGCACGGAAACGGGGCCGTCGGCGGTCATCTCGTGGCCCCGCCACACGACGCGGCTGCCGGCGAAGCCGCCGGCCAGGACCAGGACGGACATAAGGTCGCGCAGCGGCAGAAGCCAGACCGGCGCGGCAAATGCAAGCACACGCGCGGATGCCGGCCGCAGCAGCGGCGCAAGGCTGCGGTCAATCCAGCGCGCCAACGCCGCCCGCACGGCCCAGGCGGCGGCGAACAGCCCGGCCGCCCAGGCCGCGCCGCCCGACAGCGCCACCGCCGCCAGCGCCCAGAAGATCGGGTACTGCAGCACGGAGGCGGCGAACGGCACCGGGGCGAGCGCCCGGATGGTGCGCGCCCAGCGCAGCTCGTGGCGCAGCAGCGGGCCGAGCGAGGTTTCCGGCACCGTCGTCAGCGGCACCGTCGCGGCCAACCCCACCTGTAGCCCGAGCCCGGCCACCAACCGCCCCAGCGCGTTGTCGTCGGCGAGGTGGTCAGCCAGCGCCTCCAGCCCGCCGATCCGCGCCAGCGTCTCCCGCCGCAGCGCCATTGTGGCCCCCAGGCAGTCCTGCCGCCCAAGCGCGCGCGACAGCACCGCGCCGGGCAGGAACCCGTGCGTGATCTGCGTCGCTCCCATCCGGGCGGCGAGGCAATCGGTAGCGGGCAGCCCGGCATAGAGCGTGGTCGCGAGCCCCGTGCCGGGTACGGCGAGCGCATCGAGCAGGCGCGCGAGGTAGTCAGGCGCGGCATGCACGTCGCTGTCCGCGATCACGATCACGTCGTGCTTGGCCGCAGGCAGCATGTTGATGAGGTTGGAGACCTTGCCGTTGGTCCCGTGCCGCCGCGCGTCCACCACCAGCGCGATGTCATGGTCCGGAAAGCGCGCGGTCAGCCGCCGCACGACCTCCGCCGCCGGATCCTCCGCCCGCGCGACGCCGCAGACGATCTGCATGGGGGGATGGGTCTGCGCGCAGAGCGTGGCGAGGGCTGCCTCCAGCAGCGGCTCGGCGCCGTAGAGGGGCTTGAGGACCGTAACACCCTCACCCCCTCCCTCTCCCGCACTGCGGGAGAGGGAGGGGCCCGGCGCATAAGCGCCGGGAGGGCGAGGGAACGGCGCGTCAGTGCCGTGAGGGGCATCCGCGGAAAACCGAGCCGTCAACCAAGCCCCCGCCCCGGCCTGCGCGAGACCCACCAGGCTCAGCGCGGCCGCGAGTTCCGCCAGCATCGGGGGCTGGGGCGCGCGCTCAGCCCGCGGTGAGGGCCTGCGCGGCCGGGCGGTCGATGCCCAGCGCGCCGAGCACGGCGGCGACGATGTCGCGCGCGGTCAGCCCGGCCTCGGCAAGCTGCTTGGGCTGCGTGTCGTGATCGATGAAGCGGTCGGGCAGCGTCATCGGGCGGAACTTGAGCCCGCCGTCCAGCAGGCCCTTCCACGCCAGATGCTGCGCCACCGCCGAGCCGAAGCCGCCGACGGCGCCTTCCTCGATGGTGATCAGCACCTCGTGGTGCCGGGCAAGCTGCTCCACCAGCGCGGCGTCGAGCGGCTTCGCGAAGCGCGCGTCGGCGACCGTGGCGGACAGGCCGCGTGCGGCCAACTCGTCCGCCGCCTTCATCGCGTCCGCGAGCCGCGTGCCGAGCGACAGGATCGCGACGCTCGATCCCTCGCGCATCACCCGGCCCTTGCCCAGCGCCAGCACCTCGCCCCGCGTCGGCAGCGCGACGCCCACGCTCTCGCCGCGCGGGTAGCGGAGCGCGCTCGGCCGGTCGTCGATGGCGGCGGCGGTGGCGACCATGTGGACCAGCTCGGCCTCGTCGCAGGGCGCCATCAGCACCATGCCGGGCAGGCAGCCCAGATAGGCGAGGTCGAAGCTGCCCGCATGGGTCGCGCCGTCGGCGCCGACCAGGCCCGCGCGGTCCATCGCGAAGCGCACCGGCAGGCGCTGGATCGCGACGTCGTGCACCACCTGGTCGTAGGCGCGCTGCAGGAAGGTCGAGTAGATCGCGCAGAACGGCTTCATCCCCTCGGTCGCCATGCCGGCGGCGAAGGTGACGGCGTGCTGCTCGGCGATGCCGACATCGAAGCAGCGGTCGGGGAATTTCTTGGCGAAGCGATCCAGCCCGGTGCCGGACGGCATGGCGGCGTTTATCGCGACGATGCGCGGATCGCGCTCGGCCTCGGCGATCAGCGCCTCGGCGAACACCTTTGTGTATTGCGGCGGGCCGGGCGGCGCCTTCGCCTGCTCGCCGGTCACCACGTTGAACTTGGAAACGCCGTGATACTTGTCGGCGGATTCCTCGGCCGGGCCGTAGCCCTTGCCCTTCTTGGTGATGACGTGGATCAGGATCGGGCCGGTTTCCTCGGCCTCCCGCACGTTGCGCAGCACGGGCAGCAGGTGATCCAGGTTGTGCCCGTCGATCGGGCCCACGTAGTAGAAGCCCAGCTCCTCGAACAGCGTCCCGCCGGTCAGCAGGCCGCGCGCGTATTCCTCCGCCCGCCGCGCGGTGCGCTCCAGCCCGCGCGGGAAGCGCTTGGCCATCTTCACCGCCAGATCGCGCAGCGACAGGAAGCTGCGCGACGACATCAGCCGCGACAGATAGGCGCTCATCGCGCCCACCGGCGGCGCGATCGACATGTCGTTGTCGTTCAGGATCACCGTCAGGCGCGAATGCAGCGCGCCCGCGTTGTTCATCGCCTCGTAGGCCATGCCCGCGCTCATCGCGCCGTCGCCGATCACGCAGACCACGTTGCGGTCCGCCTCTGCCGCCTCGCCGCGCGCCACCTTCAGGTCGCGCGCCACCGCCATGCCAAGCCCGGCGGAGATCGAGGTGGAGGAATGCGCCGCGCCGAACGGGTCGTACGGGCTTTCCGACCGGCGGGTGAAGCCGGACAGGCCGCCGCCCTGGCGCAGCGTGCGGATGCGGTCGCGCCGGCCGGTCAGGATCTTGTGCGGATAGGCCTGGTGGCCGACGTCCCACAGCAGCCGGTCGTTCGGCGTGTCGAACACGGCATGGATCGCAACCGTCAGTTCCACCACGCCGAGCGCCGAGCCCAGGTGGCCGCCGGTGACGGAGACGGCGTCGATCGTCTCGGCGCGCAACTCGTCGGCGACCTGCTTCAGCTGCTCGGGGGAGAAGTTGCGCAGATCGGCCGGGTAGGTGACGCGGTCGAGCAGGGGTGTCTGCACGCTCATGGGTCTAACTCCGACGCTGCACGACGAAGGCGGCGAGGGCCTGTAGCAGGGCGGCCCGTGGCCCGAAACCGTCCAGGTGCTCGGCCGCCTGCTGCGCCAGCATCGCGGCCTGCGACCGGGCGCGCTCAATGCCGAGCACGGCGACCATCGTGGCCTTGCCGGCGGCGGCGTCCTTGCCCGAGGTCTTGCC
>JAFEFJ010000307.1 GCA_018240635.1 Pseudomonadota bacterium
GCCGCGATGCGGGCGCGTTCGGCGGCGCCGCGCAGCAGCTCGATCGTCTGCCAGTAGGTCAGCCCGCCCGGCGCGGGGCCGATCACGGCGGGGATCACCGACGGATCGAGCCCGTCGCAATCCAGCGTCACGATCAGCTCGGCGCCGCGCGGGATCGCCTCGATCGCCGCGGCCACGCCGAAGCGCGCCACGTCGCGCGCCGTCACGAACGTCACGCCCGCCGCCAGCGCGTCCCGGTAGTCCGAGACCCGCGCGCTGCCCGCGCCGCGCACGCCCACCTGCACGATGCGGTCGATCCAGGCCATCTCGCTCGCCCGGCGCATCGGGGACGACAGGCCGAGCGTCAGGCCCTGCACCTCGTCGCGCCAGTCGATATGGGCGTCGATCTGCAGGATCGCGAAACGGCCGCGGCCCTCGAAGGCGTGGAACATCGGGATCGGCACCGAATCGTCGCCGCCCAGCAGCACCGGCACCGCGCCGCCATCCAGCAGCGTGCCGATCGCGTCCTTGATCGCCGCGCGGTTCGCCGCCGCGTTATCGGGGTCGATCGGCAGGTCGCCGCAATCGACCGCCGTCACGCCCTCGGGCAGCAGCGTGCCGCCGAGGTCGAAATCCATGTGCCCGAGCGTGCCGGCCCAGTTCGCGATGCCGTCGCGGATCGCGCGCGGGCCGCCCGCGCAATAGGCACCGACGGTGGGATAGGGCGTCGCCGTCGCCGCCCCCAGGATGGCGATGCCGGCCTTCGCCCCCTCCGCCAGGCTCGCCGCCGGCAGCCCCATGAAGGTGCCGGACGCCGCCGCGCCGTACATGCCCCCGATATTCGCCATGGTTTCCCCCCCAAGACCTGCTCCCCCTCCCCTCGCGGGAGGGGGTTGGGAGGAGGGAACCACAGGCAGGCCGCCGGACCCAGCCCCTCCCACAAGGGGAGGGGAGACGGTGGGTCAGGCCGCCTTCTTCGCGCTCGCCAGCGCCTTCCACACCACCTCGGGCGTGGCCGGCATGTCGATCTGCGTGATGCCGTCGCCGCGCAGCGCATCGACCAGCGCGTTCATCACCGCGGGCGGGCTGCCCACCGCGCCCGCCTCGCCCGCGCCCTTCACGCCGAGCGGGTTGGTGCCGCACGGCACCTCGATCAGCTCCACCTCGATGTCCGGCAGGTCGTCGGCGCGCGGCAGGGCGTAGTCCATCAGGCTGCCCGACAGAAGCTGGCCCGAGCCCGCGTCGTAGGCGGTGCGCTCGAACAGCGCCTGGCCGAGCCCCTGCGTGACGCCGCCATGCACCTGGCCGCGCACGATCATCGGGTTGACCGCCTTGCCCACGTCGTCGGTGACCGAATAGCGCACCACCGACACCACGCCCGTCTCCGGGTCCACCTCCACCTCGGCGATGTGGCAGCCGTTCGGGAAGGTGTGCGCCTGGATCTGCGCGACCTCCGCCGCATCCAGCGTCGTCACGTCCTGCCCGGCATCCGCCTTGGCGCGCTGCTGCAACGCCAGCGTCACGATGTCGATGCCGCGGTCGGTGCCGACGATGGAGAAGCGGCCCTGCTCGAAGACGATGTCGGCGGGCGCCGCCTCCAGCGCCTCGGACGCCGCGCGCTTGCCCTTCTCGATCACGGTCGCCGCGGTCGCCAGGATCGCCTGCCCCTCGGAATACAGGCTGCGCGCGCCGCCGGTGCCGCCGCCGGTGGGGATCGTGTCGGTGTCGCCCTGGAAGATGCGCACCTTCTCGCCATCGACGCCGAGCTGATCGACCGTCAACTGAACATAGGCCGTCTCGTGGCCCTGCCCGGTCGATTGCGTGCCGACATAGACATCGACGAAGCCGCCGTCCGCGAAGCGGATCTCCGCCCGCTCGGTCGGCGCGCCGCCGGTCGCCTCCAGGTAGTAGGCAAGCCCGATGCCGCGCCGCTTGCCGCGCCTGGCGCTTTCCGCGCGCCGCGCCGCGAAGCCCGCCCAATCGACATGCTTCAGCGCCGCGTCGAGCACCACCTGGAAATCGCCGCTGTCGTAGGTCTTGCCCACCGGCGTGCTGTGCGGCATCGCCGACGGCGGCACCATGTTCTTCCGCCGCAGCTCGACGCGGTCCACGCCCAGCTCGGCGGCCGCGGCGTCGATCAGGCGCTCGACCAGATAGTTGCTTTCGGGCCGGCCCGCGCCGCGATAGGCATCGACCGGCACGGTGTTGGTGTAGGCGCCGATCACGTTCGCGTAGACCTGCTGGAAGCCGTACACGCTCGCCAGCACGCCGGTACCCGCCAGCGTCGGGATGAACGGCGCGAAGTTCGACAGATACGCGCCCATGTTCGCGATGTTGCGGGTGCGCAGCGCCAGGAACTTGTTGTCCTTGTCGAGCGCGATCTCGCCCAGCGTGACGTTGTCGCGCCCGTGCGTGTCGGACAGGAACGCCTCCGACCGTTCGGAGATCCACTTCACCGGCGCATTGAGCTTGCGGGCCGCGTAGCAGACCATCACGTGCTCGGCGTACAGGAACAGCTTCATGCCGAAGCCGCCGCCCACGTCGGGGGTGATGACGCGGAACTTCTCCGGCGAGGTCTTGAACACCGCCCCGGCCATCAGGTCCTTCACCAGCCAGCCGCCCTGCGTGTTGGCGTGCAGCGTCCAGCGGTCGGCGGCGGCGTCGTAGGAGCCGATGGCGGCGCGCGGCTCCATCGAGTTCACCACGATGCGGTTGTTCACCACCGTCAGGCTCACCACGCGGGCGGCGGAGGCGAACAGCGCGTCCGTCGCCGCCTTGTCGCCGATCTCCCAGTCGAACACGCGGTTGTTCGGCACCTCGGGCCAGACCTGCGGCTGCCCGTCGTCGAGCGCGGTCGCCAGATCGGTGACGGAGGGCAGCACGTCGTAATCGACCATCACCGCCTCGGCGGCGTCGCGCCCGGCCTGCATCGTCTCGGCGACGATGAAGGCGACGGGATCGCCGACATGGCGGACGAAGCCCTCGGCCAGCACCGGGTGCGGGGGCAGCGGCATGTCGCTGCCGTCGCGGTTCTTGAGCGGCGTCGCGCAGGGCAGGCCGCCGATGCCGTCGGCGGCGAAGTCGGCCGCGGTGTAGACGGCGCGCACGCCGGGCAGCGCCTTCGCGGCCGCGGTGTCGATGCCGTTGATCTTCGCGTGCGCGTGCGGGCTGCGCAGCACCACGCCGAACAGCGTGCCGGGCATCGCGATGTCGTCGGTGTAGCGGCCGGCGCCTTTCAGCAGCCGCGGGTCCTCGACGCGGCGGACAGGCTGGGCGAGGCCGAACTGGGGCATGGGAGTCTCCGGTCTGCGGGCTGTGTGGGCCCTAGGATGTACGTTCGCGGCGCGGAAGGCCAAGGGGTGCGTGCGGGGGTGCGACGCTGTCGTCACGCCCGCCCGGCGAACCGCCGCTTCGTCCATTCGCGCACGGTCTGGAACACCACGTACAGCATCGGGATCAGGAAGATGCCGATGGCGCTGGCGCCGATCATGCCGCCGAACACGGCGGTGCCCACGGCGCGGCGGCTGATCATCGCCGCCCCCTGCGCGGTCACCAGCGGCACCAGGCCGAAGATGAACGCGATCGAGGTCATCATCACCGCGCGGAACCGCATCCTCGCGCCCATCTCCGCCGCCTCGCGGATCGGCATGCCCGCCTCGCGCTGGTCCTTGGCGAACTCCACGATCAGGATGCCGTTCTTCGCCGCCAGCGCGATCAGCACCACGAGGCCGATCTGCGCATAGAGATCGAGCGGCAGGTGCGCGATCATGATCGCGCCGAACGCCGCGCACACGCCGACCGTGACGGACAGCAGCACCGGGATCGGGATCACCCAGCTTTCGTACAGCGCCACCAGGAACAGGTAGGCGAACAGCACCGCCAGCCCCAGGATCGCCCCGGTCTGGCCCGACGCCTGCTTCTCCTGGAACGCGGTGCCGGTCCACTCGAAGCTGTAGCCCGGCGGCAGCGTCTTGGCCGAAATCTGCTCCATCGCCGCCAGCGCGTCGCCCGACGACACGCCCGGCGCCGGGCTGCCGTTGATCGAGATCGCGCGGTAGTTGTTGTAGCGGCTGATCACCTGCGGCCCGGTGACGATCTTCACGTCGGCGATGGAGCGCAGCGGCACCATCTCGCCCATCTTGTTGCGCACGAAGATCTTGAAGATCGCGGGCACGTCGCTGCGGTCGATCGCCTCGCCCTCGATGTTCACCTGCCAGGTGCGGCCGAACAGGTTGAAGTCGTTGACGTAGATGCCGCCCAGCGTCGCCTGCAACGCGGTGAACACGTCGGCGATGGAAAGCCCCA
>JAFEFJ010000308.1 GCA_018240635.1 Pseudomonadota bacterium
AAATCGGGGGAGCGGAACAGCACCCAGCCTCCCATGGCGAAGAGCAGCGTCAGCGCCCAGGCGGCGGCGCGCGGCAGCCGCAGGCCCGCACCCGCCCAGAGGTGGTTCACGGCCAGCGCCGCGCCCCACAGCCCTCCCCAGGCGACGAAGGTCCAGTTCGCGCCATGCCACAGCCCCCCCAGCAGCATCGTGGCGACCACGTTGAACGCCTGCCGCGCCGCGCCGCAGCGGTTGCCGCCGAGCGGGATGTACAGGTAGTCGCGCAGGAAGCGCGACAGCGTCATATGCCAGCGCCGCCAGAAGTCGCGCGCCGAGGTGGCGCGGTAGGGCGCATCGAAGTTCATCGGCAGCCGCAGGCCGAACATCAGGCCGAGCCCGATCGCCATGTCGGAATAGCCGGAGAAGTCGAAGTAGATCTGCAGCGTGTAGGCGGCGGTGGCGATCCAGGCCTGCACGGCGGGCAGCGCGCCCGAGGCCGCCTGCGCGAACAGCGGATCGGCCAGCATCGCCAGCGAATCGGCGAACAGCACCTTCTTCGCGACGCCGATCAGGAACAGCACGAAGCCGCGCGACAGGTTCTCCCACATCTCCGCCCGGCGCGGCGGCAGCGCGAACTGGCCGATGATCTCGTTGTGCCGCACCAGCGGCCCGGCGATGAGCTGCGGGAAGAAGGTGACGAACATGCAGAAGTCGAGGAAGCCGTAGATGTGCCGGTCGCCGCGCTTGAGGTCGATCAGGTAGGAGATCTTCTGGAACACGAAGAAACTGATCCCGAGCGGCAGGATCAGCCGCCACGGCGTCCAGGGTTCGTCCAGAAGATCGAAGACGGTACCGCGCAGGAAGTCGGCGTATTTGAACAGCGCGAGCACGGCGAGGTTCAGCACCACGCCGGCGATCGGGATGGCGGCGACGCGGTGGCGGCCGAACCATTGCGCGATCAGCCAGTTGGCGAGCGTCAGCCCGACGAGCAGCGGGACGAACCGCACGTCCCACCAGCCGTAGAAGGCGAGCGAGGCCAGCACCACCACGGCCTGCCGCCAGGCGCGGTGGCGGGCCAGCGCGTAGTACAGCGCCAGCACGACGGGCAGGAAGCCCGTGATGAAGACCTGGGAGTTGAACAGCATGGGCCGGCGCTTCTAGCCCAGCCCGGCCGGATGCCCAACCGCCCGGATGCGCAACCGGCCGGATGCCGAACCGGGCCTGGGGCGCCGGTCCGGTGCGGCGCTACCCCGCGCGCCGCACGGTGGTGGCCTGGGGGCCCTTGTCGCCCTCGGTGACCGCAAGCTGGACGGCGTCACCCACCCGCAGTTCCTCGAACGGCACGTCCACCACGCTGTTGCGGTGAAAATAGACCTCGCCCTCGCCGGTCTCGATGAAGCCGTATCCCTCGCCGGCAATGAAGCGCGCCACCCTCCCCCGCAGCAGGGGCTCTTCGTGCTGCTTCACCCGTCCGCCGAGCTTGCGCATGTGGTCCTCAAGCTGCCGCACCGCCGCATCGAAGGCGTCGCGGATCGCGACCATCGGGTCCTCGTGCGTCTGGTTGCGCGGATTCTCCTTGGTGACGACCACCTCGCCGCGCGGCACCAGGATGTCGATGCGGGCGCGGTACTGCCGGCCCTGCCGCTGGTGGCGGTGCGGCGCCTCGATCGTGACATGGCAGTTCACGATCTGGGCCGAGAAGCGTTCGAGCAGCGCCGCCCTCTCGCGGATGCGCGTCTCCAGCGCCGGCGAGTGGTCGAGGCCCTTGAAGGTGATCTGCAACGGAACCGGCATCGCGTTTCTCCCTGGCAGGTGCGGCCGCCCGCGACGCCCGCGCGGCGTGCGGGCCGTCACGGCTGCGCCGAGGTTACGATCCGCCGGGACGCCTGCCGTTGACCGGGATCAATCCAGGGTTTCGAGCAGCCCCGCCATCAGCGCCGCGCGCGGAGCGAGATGCCGCCACAGGATATGCTCGTGCCGCGCGTGGGCACCCGAGCCCAGGCAGCCCAGCCCATCGAGGGTGGGGATGCCCAGGGCGGCGGTGAAGTTGCCGTCCGATCCGCCGCCGCGGTGCTGGCGCGGCATCGGCAGGCCGAGCCCCTCCGCCACCGCGCGGGCGTGTTCATAAAGGGCTGTGATCCCCGGCGTCTCGGCGAAGGGCGGGCGGTTCATCTCGCCGGTGACAGTCACCTTGCAGTTCGCCGTGACCGGCTCCAGCGACAGCAGCCGCGCGGCCATCCGCTCGCCGTCCGCGATGCTGGGCACGCGCAGGTCGATCTCGCAGCCCGCCTCGGCCGCGATCACGTTGGGCCGCGTGCCGCCCCAGACGGGGGCCACGTTCAGCGTGATGCCGGCGTCCAGGTCCACCATCTCGTGGATGCGCCTGATCTGGTGCGCGAGTTCGACGATGGCGGAGGCGCCGTGCTCGAACGCACCGCCGGCATGGGCGCCGATGCCCCGCACCGTCAGGCGGAAGCGCCCGACGCCCTTGCGGGAGGTGACGGCCGCGCCGCCCTGGCCCGCCGGTTCCGGGATCAGCACGCAGGCCGCGCCCGCCGCCTCGCGCTCGATCACGTCGCGGCTGGTGGGGCTGCCCACCTCCTCGTCCGGCGTCAGCAGCAGCGTGACGGGGCGGGGCGTGCGCACGCCCTGGCGCATGATCTCGCGCAGCGCGTGGAAGGCGATGAAGCTGCCCGCCTTCATGTCGTGGATGCCGGGGCCGTGCGCCTTCTCGCCGTTCACCTTGAAGGGCATCCGCGCGAGCGTTCCCTCGGCCCAGACGGTGTCGAGATGCCCGGCAACCAGAACGGGGCGGGCATCCGGCGCGTGGTGCTTCTGGCGCATCCGCGCGATCAGGTTGTCGCCGAACCCGTCGCGGCCGGGGATGCGCTCGATCGCCGCGCCGGCGCCCCCGAGCCCGGCCTCCGCCACGTCCATCAGCCGGTTCACCGCCGCCGGATCGGTGGTGGGGGTTTCCAGCTTCACCCACTCCGACAGCTCGTCGAGCAGCGCTTCGGAGGAGCCGATCTCGGTGTGGGGCATGCAGATGTCCCGTATTGCGGATTGCCCGCGGTGTCGCCGCCCAACGCGGCTGCTGCAAACTCAGCACAGCAGCCGGCGAGGAGACGGCTAATTGATCCCGCGCTCACTTTCCCGCAAGACGGGGCCATGCGCATCTTCCGCTCCTGGCAGGACCTGCCCGCCGACGCGCGCGGGGCGTCCGTGGCTCTCGGCAATTTCGATGGCGTGCATCGCGGCCATGCCCGCGTCGTCGCCGCCGCGCACGCCGCGCGGCCCGACGCGCCGCTCGCGGTGCTGACATTCGAGCCGCATCCGCGCGAGCATTTCCGCCCCGACGATCCGCCGTTCCGCCTGACGCTGTCGGCCGAGCGCGCCGACGCGCTCGCCGCGCTCGGCGTGCAGGCGATCTACGAACTGCCCTTCGACCACGCCTTCAGCCTGATGACGGCCGAAGCCTTCGTGTCCGAGGTGCTGCATCGCGGCCTGGGCGCGCGGCATCTGGCCTGCGGCGTCGATTTCGCCTTCGGCCACCGGCGCGGCGGCGGCACTTCCTTTCTGGGCGGCCGGGCGGAGATGCTGGGCATCGGGCTCACGCTGGTGCCGGCGCTGACCGACGGCGAGGGGCCGCTGTCCTCCACCCGCATCCGCCGCTACCTGCAGGACGGCTATCCGGAGCGCGCCGCCGCCGAACTCGGCCGGCCCTGGGCGATCCGCGGCACCGTGGCGCACGGCGACAAGCGGGGCCGCACCATCGGCTTCCCCACCGCCAACGTCCCGCTCGGCCGCCATCTGGAGCCGGCGCGCGGCGTCTATGCCGTCACCATCCGCCTGCCGGACGGGACGGTGCGCGACGGCGTCGCCAATATCGGCCGCCGCCCCACCGTGAACGAGGGGCCGGAAAGCCGGCTGGAAGTGAACCTGTTCGACTATGCGGGCGACCTGTACGGCGCGGAAATCTCCGTCGCGCTGATCGCCTATATCCGGCCGGAGCAGAAATTCGCGGGGCTCGACGTGCTGAAGGCGCAGATCGCCGCCGATGCCGCCGAGGCCCGCCGCCTGCTGGGCCGGGCGTGAGCGGCCACCTCGCCACGCTGCTCGAACAGGCTCTGGCGCTTCACCGCGCTGGCGACCTTCAGGGCGCTGAGGCGCTGTACCGCCGCATCCTCACGTCCTCGCGCCGCAACTTCGACGCGCAGCGCCTGCTCGGCCTGGCGCTGTACGGCCAGCGCCGCAACGCCGAGGCGCATGTCGCCCTGCAGCGCGCCGTCCGGCTCGATCCGCG
>JAFEFJ010000309.1 GCA_018240635.1 Pseudomonadota bacterium
CTTCTCCACCTCGGCGGCGAAGCGGCGCACCAGGCGGTCGCGGAAATCGCCCTGGTCGATGGTGCCGCCCGGAAACTGGTGGCTGATCTTGAGGGTGCGCGTATCGGCGCGGGCGGCGCGCGAGGCGGCGAGCAGCGCGGGAGCGCCCAGCAGGCCAGCCATCGCCGTGCGGCGGGTGATCGTCATTCTGGTCATTCCCCAATCTTTATTGTTCTTCAAGCGGCGCGGCATACAGGCCGCGGCGCGAAACGGCAAGCCGTCGCCCCAATTTGCCGGACCGCGGCGGAGCGCGGATTGCCGAACCCCGAAGCGGCGGGCAGCATGGCCGCAACGGAGGACGAGAATGAGCGGACAGACTTGGCAGCCGGCGGTGTACGCCGCGCTGAAGGCGGCGCGCATCACGCAGCTTGCCTACGTGCCCGACGCGGGACACGCCTACCTGATCGAGCAGGCGCACGCCGATCCCGACATGGAGGCGGTGGTTCTGACCACCGAGGAGGAGGGCATCGCGATGGCCGCGGGCGCCTGGCTCGGCGGTCAGCGCGCGGTGCTGCTGATGCAGTCCTCGGGCGTCGGCAACTGCATCAACATGCTGTCGCTGCCGCTGAACTGCCGGATGCCGTTCTTCACGCTGGTGACGATGCGGGGCGAGTGGGGCGAGTTCAATCCGTGGCAGGTGCCGATGGGCAGCGCGACGCCGGCGGTGCTGGGCGCGGCGGGCGTGCATTGCCGCCGCGTCGATGAGCCGAAGGACGCGGCCGAGGTGGTCGCCTATTCGGCGGCGCTGGCGTTCGACAGCGCGGTGCCGGTGGCCGTGCTGTTCTCGCAACGCCTGATCGGCGCGAAGGTGTTCGTCAAATGAGCCGCTCCAACGCCTATCCCCCCGACGGCACGCTGGACCGCCGCGCCGTCGCCGCCTGCCTGCTGCGCGATCCGGGCGACCTGCTGGTGGTGACGGGGCTCGGCTCCACCACCTACGACGCGGGTGCCGCGGGCGACCGGCCGCTGAACTTCTATCTGTGGGGCGCGATGGGCGGGGCCGCGATGATCGGCCTCGGCCTCGCGATCGCGCAGCCGACGAAGCATGTGCTGGTGATGACCGGCGACGGCGAGCAGTTGATGGGCATCGGCGCGATCGCCACGCTGGCGGGCGCGCGGCGGCCCAACCTGTCGGTCGCGGTGCTGGACAACGCCCGCTTCGGCGAGACCGGCGCGCAGCGCAGCCACACGAGCCTGGGCACCGACCTCGCGGCGGTCGCGAAGGCCTGCGGCTGGGAGGCGACGGCGGTGGCGGAGGACATGGACGCGGTGGAGGCCCTGCGGCCCCGGCTGCGCCGCGAGCCGCTGTTCGCGGTGATCCGCATCTCGCCCGCCGAGGTGCCGCGGCACCTGCCGCCGCGCGACGGCGCCTATCTGACGCACCGCTTCCGCGCCGCGCTCGGGCTGCCGCCGCTGTAGGCCATGGCGGGCCGCCCCGCCTTCTCCCCGAGGCGGGGCCCGCGTCTCTTTTTTCCGTCTGGCGAGCGGGGCGTGAATAACCGAGGATAGTCCCGATATAGGGACATGACCGTTTATTCATCCGCCGGGACACACGCGCGAAACACGGCGGGCGAAAATCCGTGCCAGTCTTTTGTTGCGACGCACCATGCCGGAGGCGGATTCTTCGCGTCCGCCTCGAATGCTCAGGGACTTGCGAGACCGATGCGGTCGATTGATCCAATTCCGATGCCGTGCGCGGCATCCGGGAGGGGCGGACGCGCCCCGCGGGCGGGGATCCACGCCGCCGTGATGGCGGCCTGCGTGCTGGCGACGGGGCTTCTGACCGCGCCGGGCGCGCGGGCGCAGGCGCCGCGCGGCGTGCCGGTGACGACCGCCGCGGCCAAGCGCGCGGACTTCGACGTCTATCTGCGCGGGCTGGGACAGGTGCAGGCGATCAACGCGGTGCAGGTGCGCGCGCGGGTCGACGGCACGCTGATGAAGGTGCCGGTGCAGGAAGGCCAGACGGTCAAGACCGGCGAGCTGCTGGCGGTGATCGACCCCCGCCCCTATCAGGCGGCGCTGGATCAGGCGCAGGCGAAGCTCGCCGCCGATCAGGCCGACCTGGCGAACGCCAAGCTTGATCTGTCGCGCTACGCGAGCCTGGCGAAGCAGGACTTCGCATCGCACCAGCAGCTCGACACGCAGCAGGCGCTGGTGAACCGCAGCACCGCCGCGATCGCGGGGGACGAGGCGGCGATCGAGCAGGCGAAGCTGAACCTGAGCTACGCCTTCATCACCTCGCCGATCGACGGGCGCGTCGGGCTGCGGCAGATCGATCCCGGCAACATGATCCGCTCGTCGGAGGCGACGGCGATCATGTCGGTGATGCAGGTGCAGCCGATCGCCGCGACGTTCACGCTGCCGCAGGACCAGTTGCCGCAGGTCGTCGCCGCGATGGCGGCGGGCCCGGTGCCCGCCTTCGCCTACGCGCAGGACGACAAGACGCTGCTCGACAAGGGCACGCTGCTGACCCCGGACAACGCCATCGATCCGGCGACCGGCACGATCCGGCTGAAGGCGTCCTTCCCGAACCCGTCGAACGCGCTGTGGCCGGGCCAGTTCGTCAACGTGCGCGTGCTGGTGCGGGTGGAGAAGGGCGTCGTCACCGTTCCCTCGGTCGCGGTGCAGCACGGGCCGGCGGGGCTCTATGCCTATGTCGTCTCGCCCGACGGCGTGGTGGCGCGGCGCGACATCACGGTGGGGCTCGACAACGGCGCGGTCACGGTGGTGACGGCCGGGGTCGCGCCCGGCGACATGGTGGTGACGGCGGGGCAGTCGCGGCTGCAGGACGGCACGCGGGTGGTGGCGAACGCGGAGGCCGAGCCGGGCGGCGCGGCGGCGGGCGGCAAGCCCGCGCCGGCGGCGGGCGGCTGACCGGGCGGGCGCGGCGCGAATGAGCATCTCCGCCCCCTTCATCAAGCGGCCGGTCGCGACATCGCTGCTGATGGCGGCGTTCATCCTGGTGGGGATCGCGGCCTATCCGTTCCTGCCGGTTGCGCCCCTGCCCCGCGTCGATTTCCCGACCATCGTCGTCTACGGCAAGCTGCCGGGCGCGAGCCCGGACACGATGGCGAGTTCGGTCGCGCAGCCGCTGGAGACGCAGTTCGCGCAGATCCCGGGCGTGGCGCAGCTGACGTCGGTCAGCGTGCTGGGGCAGACGCAGGTCACGATCCAGTTCGACCTGGACCGCAACATCGACGCCGCCGCGGGCGACGTGCAGGCGGCGATCAACGCCGCGGGCGGGCAGTTGCCCAAGAACATGCCCAACCCGCCGACGTACCGGAAGGTGAACCCGTCCGACAGCCCGATCCTGATCCTGGCGGTGCAGTCCGACGCGCTGCCGCTGATCGCGGTGGACGACTACGCCGACACCATCCTGTCGCAGCAGCTCTCGCAGATCTCCGGCGTGTCGCAGGTGCTGATCGGCGGCGAGCAGAAGCGGTCCGTCCGCGTGCAGGTCGATCCCGCGAAGCTCGCGGCGATGGGCCTGACGCTGGAGGACGTGCGGCAGGTGCTGACCAACATCACCGTCAACGGGCCGAAGGGCAGCATCGACGGCGACCGGCAGGCCTTCGCGGTCTATGCGAACGATCAGCTCACGCGCGGGTCGGAGTACGACAACGTGGTGATCGCCTACCGCAACGGGGCGGCGGTGCGCATCCGCGACATCGGGCGCGCCATCGACGGGCCGGAGAACCGCGAGTCGGCGGCGTGGGAGAACGGCAAGCGCGGCATTCTGCTGATCGTCTTCAAGCAGCCCGGCGCCAACGTGATCGACACGGTGGAACGCATCAAGGCCGCGCTGCCGCGCCTTGAGGCGGCGATCCCGCCGTCGGTGCATGTCGTCACCATCGCCGACCGGACCCTGACGATACGGGCGTCGGTCGCCGACGTGCAGTTCACGCTGCTGCTGTCGGTGTGCCTGGTGGTGATGGTGATCTTCCTGTTCCTGCGCAATTTGTGGGCGACGATCATCCCCAGCATCACCGTGCCGGTGGCGCTGATCTGCACCTTCGCGGTGATGTATCTGCTGAATTTCAGCCTGGACAACCTGTCGCTGATGGCGCTGACCATCGCGGTGGGCTTCGTCATCGACGACGCCATCGTGATGCTGGAGAACATCTACCGGCACATCGAGGAGGGCATGAAGCCGATGGAGGCGGCGCTGAAGGGCGCTGGCGAGATCGGCTTCACGATCGTTTCGATCAGCCTTTCGCTGGTCGCGGTGTTCATCCC